>DASZHY010000395.1:0-17843 GCA_035949675.1 Thermoanaerobaculia bacterium | reverse complement strand
CTGCGCGGCACGCGGTCCCTGGACCTGCCGCCGAGCGACGCTCGGGACCTCGCGGCAGCGGCGGCCGCCGCCAAGGACCCCGAGTCCTGACCCGGCCGCCCGCTCGGCCGCATCAGAAGGCCGCGACGTCGATGAAGTTCTGGTTGGTGTGCGGCGGGTTGGTGTAGGTGCGGCTGGGGCAGGTCGCGCCGCTGCCGCAGCTTGCCGCCTGGGTGTCGGTCACGGTGCGAAGAGAGTCGCAGGCGAGATCGTCAGCCGGAGAGGGGGAGGTCCTGGGGGAGATGGGCCTCAGGAATCGCGACTCAAAAGGCGAAGCAAGGTACCTCGAACTCGGGAAGACCCCTGACCGAGCCTTGGCGTCGCGATTCCTGAGGTCCGTCTTCCCCGAGACCGGGGGGTGGTCCTCGAAGGTCCCTCGGAGGTTACTCCTGACGGAGGGCGATCAGCGGATCGAGGCGGCTGGCGCGGTGGGCCGGGATCGAGCTGGCGAGGATGGCGATCATGACCAGGATCGCGGGAGTGAGGATGAAGCTGAACGGGTCGCGAGGTGTGACGCCAACCAGCAGTCCCCACGATCCGAGCAGGCGGCTGACCGCAAAGGCGCCGGCCAGGCCGATCCCGACACCGAGCAGGACAGCCCCCATGCCCTGGCGCAGCACCATGCGCAGCACCGCCGCGGCGGAGGCGCCGAGCGCCAGGCGAACGCCGATCTCGCGCGTGCGTTGCTGGACCAGGTAGGAGAGAACGCCGTAGATCCCCACCGCGGCAAGGGTCAGGGCGAGCAGCGCCAGCAGGCCCAGGAGCGTGGTGGTGAAACGCCGGGAGCCGAGCGAGGCGCCACGGATCTCTTCCATGGTCTTGACGTCGTTGATCGGCTGGGCGGCGTCGACGGCCCAGATCTGCTTCTGGATCGCGGCGGTCAGGGCGGGCGAGGCCGCCGCGGTGCGCACCGCGACGCTGACCGGCAGCAGCTGGAAGATGAGGGCGACCAGCGAGTCCTGCAGCTGCCCGAGCGGCACGTAGAGCAGCGGCGGCACCTTCTTGTCGAGCCCCTCGTCGCGGGTGTCGCCGACGATGCCGACGATCGTGCGTGGGCCGCGGTCGACAGGGTTCTTGGCGTCCTCGCCAATGAAGATGCGCTGCCCGATGGGGTCCTCGTTCGGCCACCAGCGCCGCGCCGCCTGCCGGTTGATGAGGGCGACGAGCGGCGCGCCGAGGCGATCGGCGGCGGTGAAACCGCGGCCGCGCAACACGGGGACGCGCAGCACCCGGAAGACGTCGGGAGTCGTGGCGCGGAAGTCGGCGTCGTAGTTGCCGTTGCCGTCTTCGCCGGGGCCCTTGCGCCCCAGGATCTTGAACGACAGGTCAGGTCCGGGTTCGAGCGGCAAGGTGGTCGTCACCGTGGCGGCGAGGACCCCCGGCAGCGCTTCGATCCGCTGGACCACCTGGGAGCTGAAGCGCTCGGCGGCGGCGGCGCTGCCGTACTTGACCGGCGGCAGCGACAGCTTCATGGTCAGCACGTTGGCGGTGTCGAAGCCCGGAGGCTGCTGCAGCAAACCGACGAAGCTGTGCACCAGCAGGGTGGCGCCGGTGATGAGCACGAGGGACAGCGCCACCTCGGACACCACCAACGTGCGGCGCAGCCAAGGTCTGCCGGCGCCGCCGGTCGACCGGTTGCCGCCTTCTTTGAGCGGCTCGTGCAGGTTGGCGCGCGCCGGCTGCGCCGCCGGGACCAGTCCGAAGAGCAGCCCCGAGGCCAGCGAGATCACCAGGATGAAGGCGAGGACGCGCCCGTCGATGCCCACCGGTGCCAGGCGGTCGATCTGGACCGGGCTCATCGCCAGCAGCGGACGGATGGTGGCAGCCGCGAGCAGCAGCCCGGCGGCGCCGCCCGCCAGTGCCAGCAGCACGCTCTCGGTGAGCAGCTGGCGGACGATCCGCCACCTTCCCGCGCCGAGCGCCGCGCGGATGGCGATCTCGCGCTGGCGGGCCGCGGCCCGCGCCAGCTGCAGGTTGGCGACGTTGACGCAGGCGATGAGCAGCACCGCCCCCACCGCGGCGAGCAAGACCAGCAATGCGGGCCGTACCCGGCCGTAGAGCCGCTCCTGCAGCGCCTGGACGCCGAAGCTCTCATGGGGGTCGAGCTGGCGCGGAAACGCCTCGGCGTAGGGGCGGGTCAGCGTCTTGGCAGCGGCGTAGGCGGTCCGGGATGAGACGCCGTCGCGCAACCGGCCGAGGAAGTCGAAATAGTTGGCATCGTTGACGCTCGCCGGGTCGAGATCGAACGGTGTCCAGAGCTCGGCGACGGCGGGGAAGCGGAAGCTGGCCGGCATGACCCCGACCACCGTGTAGGTCTCGCCGCTCAGCTGCAGCTGGCGCCCCAGGACGCGCGGGTCGGCGGCGAAGCGGCGGACCCACAGCCGGTGGCTGAGCACGGCCACGCGGCGAGCGCCGGGCCGGTCCTCCTCGGCGAGGAAGTTGCGGCCAAGGAGGGGCTGGACGCCGATCATAGGAAAGAAGTCGGCGGTCACGTGGGCGCCGCGGATGCGCTCCGGCAGGCCGTCGCCCACCAGGTTGAAGCCGGTGCCCAGATTCTCGTAGGCGGCGGTGCGCGAGAAGACCGGTTGCATGCGCTGGCGCAGGAAGAAGAACTTGGGCGCCGAGACGGAGTCCGTCTCTCCATCCGGGAAGTGGCGAATGACCAGCACCAGCCGGTCGGCCCGCGGCAGCGGCAGCGGCCGCAACAGCAAGCCGTCGGCGACGCTGAAGATGGCAGTGTTGGCGCCGATCGCCAGGCCCAGGGTGAGCACCGCGATGGCGGAGAAGCCGGGTTCCCGCGCCAGCCCGCGGGCCGCATAGCGAAGGTCCTTCCACAGCGACATGCCAGCCACCTCCTCGTGGTCCGCCCTACGAACCGATCGCTGGCGAGGTTTCGCCGGGCGGCGCCTGCTTGTCGGACGCCGCGCGGAGCGGAATGTTTCGGCGGGGCCGGGACCCGGACTACTTGCGCAGCGCCAGGCGCGGGTCGTCGATCGTGAAGGAGGTGCCTGGCCGGCCGGTGGCGAGGAAGGCGATGCGCACCTTGTGGCCGCGGAAACGCGACAGATCGAGGCTCTGGTCGTCGAACCCGGTGTTGGCATCGAGGTTCGAGTAGGCCTGGATGGTGGCGGCGGGACGCTTGCCGCTCGGGTCGCGGACCTGCACGCGCAGGCGGGCGACGCGCCCGGTCTGCTGGTCGGAGCTGACGTGGATCGCGAAGCGTAGCGCGGCGTCGCTGACTGCCGACGGGACGTCCAGGTCCTGATAGAGGACCTGCTGCTTGCCGCCGGTCGCGAGCTTCGCCTGGGCGGTGGCGCGATGGGCGGCCGCCGCCGCCGGCGCGGCAGTGCCAGGGCGCGGCGCGATGGCGGTAGGCGCGGCGCCTGCAGGGGTCGCCGGGGCTGGCTGGGCCCCGCCGGCGGCAGCTCCGGCTCCCGCCGTCACTGCCGCGCCGCCGGCCGCCCGCCAGGTGCGGGCGGGCTTGGCGCCTCCCTCGGCCTCCGCTTTCTGGAACAGACGCATGGCGGTCCAGAGGTGGAGGGCGACCGGCGCGCCGGCCGGGCGCGCAGGGCGCGCGAGCAGCGATTGGGCGTCCGGCGACGGCCCGGCTGCGCCGCCGCCGGTGAACTGGATGTCGAGGACCGGGTGCAGCTCGATGCCGTTGGCGGCGAAGCCGCGCTGGCCGTGCGAGAAGTCGAAGAGTCCCACGCCGATGACATGGACCGGCACGTCGGCGTCCTGGAACTGGGTCGACGCGGTGAACTGGGCGTCGAGCTCGGCGCGCGCCGAGGTGATCTTGTCGGCGAAGGCGCTGGTGCCGTCGGCGATGCAGTCGGGCGACGGGATCTCGGCGATCATGGTGTTGCCAGCCCCGTCGTCGAGCACCAGGTGATAGTCGCTGTCGCTCTCCAGCTTGAACGAGGTCAGGGTGGCGTCGACCGCCCACACCGTGGTCTCGGCGTCGCCGACCCGGCTGTCCTTGGGGATCGGGCTCGGAGCATCCTTGGCGGCCAGGGTGGCGACGGTGGCCGGCGTCGGGTTGGACGGATCGATGCTCCTGGCGGCATCGTCGAACCCCGACTTGATGTCTCGCCGTTCGGCGCCGCACCCGCTTGCGGCCCTCGCCGCCCCGGCGGGCACGACCAGCAGCAAGGTCACCAGCGAAACGACGACCGCTCGAGCTCGCGCCATGACGACACCTCCGCTTGATGGTAACTCAAGCTAATGCTACTACGGCGAGGCGGAAACCGGCTGCCTCGCTTTCATAGGCGTCGGGTGCCGCCAAGATGTTTCAGGGCAGCCGGCGGGCCATGACCAGGGTGCGGTCGTCGGCGAACGGCACGCCGCGCACGAAGGCTTCGAGATCGGCGTCGAGCGCCGCGGCGATCTCGCCACAGGTCGCCTGGCGGTGGCGGCGGCAGAGGCCGGCGAGGCGCTCGGTGCCGTATTCCTCGCCCGCCGGATCGTTGGCCTCGACGATGCCGTCGGTGTAGAGGACGAGGACGTCGCCGGGTTCCAGCCGCGCCTCGCCGGCTTCGTACCGAGCGTCGGGCAGCAGCGCGATCGGCACGCCGGTGGCTCCCAGCTCCTCGACGGCGCCGCCGGCGCGCACCAAAAGCGGCGGGTTGTGGCCGGCGTTGGCATAGCGCAGGGCGCCGCTGCCCACGGCGAGCGCGGCGACGAAGGCGGTGGCGTATTTTTCGGGCGGGGTGCGGCGGTAGAGCAGGCGCGACAGCTTGGCGCAGATCGCTTCGGGCGGCAGCCCGTCCTCGATCGGCCCGGCCGCGAACGCCTCGAGGCTGGCGGTCAACAGCGACGCCGCCATCCCCTTGCCCGAGACGTCGGCGACCATCAGCACGCACTCGCGGGCCTCGCCGCCGTCGCGCGCCACCACCGCGAAGTAGTCTCCCGAGACCCCCCGCGACGGCGTGTTGCCGCCGTGCAGCTCCCAGCCGGGCAGCTCCGGCAAGGTGTGCGGCAGCAGCGCCAGCTGGATGCGGCGCGCCAGGGCCAGCTCCTCGGCCAGCAGGCGGCGCTCGGCTGCCTCCTCGGCCAGCGCCAGGTTGCGGATGTACAGCGCCGCCACCGAGGCGACCGAGACCAGCAGGTCCATGTCCTCCTCGTTGAACTGGCGCACCGCCACCTTCGAGCCGAGCACGATCATGCCCAGCGTGCCCTCGCGCTCGAGCAGCGGCGCCGCCAGCAGGCTGCGGACGCCGGAGATCATGATGCTCTCGGCGCCCGCCAGCCGCACGTCGGTCTGCGCGTCGAGCACCAGGGCGGCGGCCCCCTTGTCGGCGACCTCGCGCGCCAGGCTGCGCGAGCCGAGCAGCTCGACGCTCCCGGCCTGATCGGCGTCCACGGCGCGGCTGGCGGCGCGCACCAGCTCGCCGTCGGGCCGCCTGAGGAAGATCACTCCCTGCTCGGGGCGCAGGTGATCGAACACCCGGTCGAGGATCAGCTCGAGCAGCGCGTCCAGGGTGAGGGAGCGGCCGAGCGCCTGGTGCACCTCGTTGAGCAGCTTGAGCCGCTCGGCGTAGCGGCGCAGCTCCTCCTCGCCTTGCGCCGCGGCGGCGGCGGCGCCCTGCTGCTCGAGCAGGTCGGCCGCCGAGAGCCGGCGCAGGAAAACGGTGCTGTCGGGGACGCCGGCCCGCGCCGCGCCGCTGCCGCCAGCCGCCGGCCTGGGGGCGGCAAGCGCACCGGAACCGGCCGGCTCTCCCGGCGCGGCCGCCAGGCCGCCGGCCGGCACGATGGTCAGGGTGCTGCCCGAGATCTGGACGGCGTCGCCGGGCAGCACCTCCGTCGGATCGTGGATCGGCCGGCCGTTGACCTGGGTGCCGTTGCGCGAGCCGAGGTCCTCGACGAACCAGCGCGTGCCGCGGCGGAAGAAACGGGAGTGCTGGCGGGAGAGGAAGGGATCGGCGAGCGCGAGGTCGGAGCCGGCGGCGCGACCGATTACCAGCGAGTCGCCGCGCAGCTCGTGCACGAACGGCGGTCCCTCGGCAGGGACGATGCGCAGCGTCAACATGCTACTGCACGCGCCAGCAGCGCCAGCATGCGCCCGCCCGAGGCCGTTACCGCTCGACCCAGTAGTTCGGCGATTCCTTGGTGATCACCACGTCGTGCGCATGGCTCTCGCGCAGACCGGCAGGGGAGATGCGCACGAAGCGCGCCTTGGTGCGCAGCTCCTCGATCGAGGCACAGCCGGCGAGCCCCATGCCCGACGACAGGCCGCCGGTCAACTGCGGCAGCATCTGATGCACCGACCCCTTGTAAGGCACCATGCCCTCGATGCCTTCCGGCACCAGCTTCGAGAGGCTCAGGCCGCTGTCGCCGCCGCCGTAGGCATCGGGGCCATTGGAGCCGTCGCCGTTCTGGAAGTAGCGCTCGGCGCTGCCCCGGGCCATCGCCGACAGCGACCCCATGCCGCGGTACGCCTTGAAGGTGCGTCCCTGATACAGGATCGTCTCGCCCGGGCTCTCCTCGGCGCCGGCGAACAGCGAGCCGATCATCACCGTGTGAGCGCCGGCCGCCAGCGCCTTGGTGAGGTCGCCGGAGAACTTGATGCCGCCGTCGGCGATCACCGGCACGCCGTGCGGCGCGGCGGCGCGCGCGCACTCGAGGATGGCGGTGACCTGCGGCACGCCGGCGCCGGTGACCACCCGGGTGGTGCAGATGCTGCCCGGGCCGATCCCGACCTTCACCGCGTCGGCGCCGCGCTCGATCAGCGCCAGGGTGCCCGCGGCGGTGGCGACGTTGCCGACCACCAGGCCCACCTCCGGGAAGCGCTCGCGCAGCGCCGCGGCGGCGTCGAGCACGCCGCGGCTGTGGGCGTGCGACGAATCGAGCACCAGGATGTCCACCTTGGCGCGGACCAGGGCCGCGGCACGGTCGAGATAGTCGCCCGAGGCGCCGACGGCGGCGCCGACCCGCAGGCGGCCCAGCTCGTCCTTGCAGGCGTTCGGGTACTGCGCCATCTTCTGGATGTCCTTGACGGTGATCAATCCCTTGAGGTTGCCCTCGCGGTCGACCACCAGGACCTTCTCGATCCGATGGCGATGGAGCAGCTGCTTGGCCTGCTCGAGGGTGGTCCCCTCCGGCACCGTGACCAGGTTCTCCTTGGTCATCAGCTCGCCGATGCGGCGCTCGAGCTCGTTCTCGAAGCGCAGGTCCCGGTTGGTGAGGATGCCGACCAGGTGGCCCTCGGCGTCGGTCACCGGCACGCCCGAGATCTTGTACCGCGACATCATCGCCAGCGCTGCGCGGATGCTCTGGTCGGGCCGCATGGTCACCGGATCGACGATCATGCCAGCCTCGCTGCGCTTCACCTTGTCGACCTCTTCGGCCTGGGTGTCGATCGGCAGGTTCTTGTGGATGATGCCAATGCCCCCCTCCTGGGCCACGGCGATGGCCAGGCGCGACTCGGTGACGGTGTCCATGGCCGCCGAGAGGATGGGGATGTTCATCGGGATGCCGCGGCAGGCGCTGGTCCGCAAGTCCACCTGGCTGGGGTGCACTTCGGACAGCCCGGGGATGATCGACACGTCGTCGAAGGTCAGCGCCAGCTGCGGCTCGACGACGGGACCCAGCCGGTCCGCTGCCGGCCGGCTGGCCGCGGCGGCGGCCGCAACCGCCTCGGTATCCGCGGTCGGCGCGGTCGGGGCGACGATCGGGGCGCTCGGCGCGATCGTCGCAACGTGGTCGATCTCGGGGAGCTCGGCCATCTCGGTCATCTCGCCCATAGTTCGATCATCCCCCGCGCCGGCCGGCTCAACCGAAGGTGGCGGCGGCGCCGTGGCACTTCTTGTACTTCTTGCCCGAGCCGCAGGGGCAGGGCTCGTTGCGCCCGACCTTGCCCTCGCGGTGGACCACCTGCTGCGGCCGGCCCGGGGCGCCGCTCACGCCCCCTTCGGCCGTCTTGGGCGGGGCCGACAGCTCGATGCGGGGCGCCGCCCGTTCCTGACGCCGGCGCTGCTCGAGCAGCTGCTCCTCCGTCATCGGCTCGTAGCGGAAGAGCTTCTGGATCATGTCGTCCTCGACCCGGTCCTTCATCGCCTGGAACAGCTCGAAGCTCTCGCGCTTGTACTCCTGCAGCGGGTCGCGCTGGCCGTAGCCGCGCAGGCCGATGCCTTCCTTCAGGTGGTCGAGCGCAAGCAGATGGTCCTTCCATGACACGTCCACGGCGTGCAGCATGATGGCGCGCTCGAAGGCGCGGATCACCTCGGGAGGATGGCGCTGCTCGCGCGCGGTGTAACGCTCCTCGAGCGTCTTGCGCAGCGTTTCCCGCACCCCGTCGATGCCGAGCGCGTCGAGATCGACGCCCAGCTCGTTGAGCGAGATGTTGAAGAAGGCAAGGAACTGGGTGCGCAGGCCGGGGAGGTCCCATTCCTGCGGATCGCTCTTCTCGGGGCAGTGGCTCTCGATCAGCGAGTCGACGATGCCGTCGGCCACCTCCAGCACGTAGTCGCGCCCCTCGCGGCCCTCCAGGATGTCGCGGCGCAGCTGGTAGATCGCCTCGCGCTGCTTGTTCATCACGTCGTCGTACTCGAGCAGGTGCTTGCGCATCTCGAAGTTGCGCCCTTCGACCTGCTTCTGGGCGCGCTCGATCGACTTGGTGACCAGCGAGTGCTCGATCGGCTCGCCGTCGGTCATGCCGAGGCGGCCCATCAAGCCCTTGATGCGGTCGGAGCCGAAGATCCGCATCAGGTCGTCCTCGAGCGAGAGGTAGAAGCGCGAGGAGCCGGGGTCGCCCTGGCGGCCGGAGCGGCCGCGCAGCTGGTTGTCGATGCGCCGCGACTCGTGGCGCTCGGTGCCGAGGATGTGCAGGCCGCCGGCGGCGAGCACGTCCTCGCGCTCCTTGGCCCACATCTCCTGGTAGCGCGCCAGCGCCGCCTGGTGAGCCTCGGGCTCCTTCTCGGGGTCGGCCTCGGAGCGGGCCAGCCCCTCGGCGTTGCCGCCGAGCACGATGTCGGTGCCGCGGCCGGCCATGTTGGTGGCGATGGTGACGGCGCCCTTGCGTCCGGCCTGGGCGACGATCGAGGCCTCGCGCTCGTGGTACTTGGCGTTGAGCACGACGTGCGGCACCCGCGGCGGCCGGTTGAGCAGCTTCGACAGCATCTCGCTCTTCTCGATCGACACCGTGCCCACCAGCACCGGCTGGCCGTGCTCGTGGCAGTCGCGAATCTCCTGCACCACCGCCGTCCACTTCTCGTCCGCCGTGCGGTAGACCAGGTCGGAGCGGTCGTCGCGGATCATCGGCTGGTTGGTGGGGATGACGACGACGTCGAGTTTGTAGATCTGGCCGAACTCGGAAGCCTCGGTGTCGGCGGTGCCGGTCATGCCCGCCAGCTTCTTGTACATCCGGAAGTAGTTCTGGAAGGTGATCGTCGCGAGGGTCTGGTTCTCGCGCTCGATCTTGACCCCTTCCTTGGCCTCGACCGCCTGGTGCAGCCCGTCGGACCAGCGCCGGCCGGGCATCATGCGGCCGGTGAACTCGTCGACGATCACCACCTTGCCGTCCTTGATCAGGTAGTCGACGTCGCGCTGATAGAGGTGGTGGGAGCGCAGCGCCTGGTTGACCCCGTGCAGCGTCTCCATGTTGTCCGGCTCGTAGAGGTTGCGCACGCCGAGCAGGCGTTCGACCTTCTCGACGCCCTCGTCGGTCAAGCTGACGGTGTGGCCCTTCTCGTCGACCAGGAAGTCGCCGGTGGTGCTCTTGCGGCCGTCCCCCTCGTCGATCTCCTCGCCGCGGGTAAGGCGCGGCACGATGCGGTCGATGCGGTAGTACTTGTCGACCGACTCCTCGGAAGGGCCGGAGATGATCAGCGGCGTGCGCGCCTCGTCGATGAGGATGGAGTCGACCTCGTCGACGATGCCGTAGTGATGGCCGCGCTGCACCATCGACTCGAGGTCGAACTTCATGTTGTCGCGCAGGTAGTCGAAGCCGAGCTCGTTGTTGGTGCCGTAGGTGACGTCGGCGCGGTAGGCGGCCTGGCGCTCGGCGTCGCTGAGGTCGTGCTGGATGACGCCCACCGACAGGCCGAGGAAGCGGTAGATGCGGCCCATCCAGTCGGCGTCGCGGCGGGCGAGGTAGTCGTTGACGGTGACGACGTGGACGCCCTTGCCGGCGAGGGCGTTGAGGTAGACCGGCAGGGTGGCCATCAGGGTCTTGCCTTCGCCGGTCTTCATCTCGGCGATGCGGCCGCGGTGCAGCACGATGCCGCCCATCAGCTGGACGTCGAAGGGGCGCATGTGGAGGGTGCGCCAGGCGGCCTCGCGGGCCACGGCGAAGGCCTGGACCAGCAGGTCGTCGAGGGTCTCGCCGGCTTCGAGGCGCCGCTTGAGCTCGTCGGTCTTGCCGCGCAGCTCGGCGTCGGAGAGCGCCTTGGTCGCCGGCTCCAGGTCGTTGATGGCCGCCACCAGCGGCAACATCTTCTTGACGTCGCGCTCGTGCTGGCTGCCGAAGATCTTGGTGAGGACCTGGTTGATCATCTGCGTCTGGACTCTCTTGGGTTCCGGGGAAGAGCGGGGTGGGCGCCCCGCTACGATGCCAGTGTCACCGGCAAAGTTTACCTTATAAGCGGCGATCCCTGGCGAATCATTCCAGGGGCCTCCGGGGGGCCTCCGGGGGGCCTCCGGGGGGACCCCCTGCCGGGTGGGGGACGTCGCGAGGCCTTCGAACTGCGACGCACGGGGCTCTGAGGGGATCGTGCCGAGATCCGGGGTTTGTGCCGAGCCCCGTTGAGTCGCAGTTCGAAGGCCTCGCGGCGTCCTCGCACCTGCCTCCCCCCTGCGGCTGTGGGGCGCTTGGAGATGGCCTCGTGGAGTCCTCGGACCTGCCTCTCCCCTGTGGCGAGGGAGGGCGCTGAGGAGGGATCGGGAGGGACGCTGGGGAGCCGGAAGAGCCGAGGGTCAGGAGGGGCCGCTGGCGCTGTCCAGGATGTAGGCGAGCGGGTTGACCGGCGTGCCGTCCAGGCGCACTTCGTAGTGAAGGTGCGAGCCGGTCGAGCGGCCGGTCGAGCCGACGCGGCCGATCGTGTCGCCGCGGTGGACGCGCTGGCCGGAGTGGACGTTGATCTCGGAGAGATGGCCGTAGCGGGTGCTGATGCCGAAGCCGTGCGCGAGGTACACCGCTTCGCCGTAACCGCTGGCCGAGGCGGCGAGAACCACGAGGCCGTCGGCGGCGGCATGGACCGGCTGGCCGGCGGCGGCCGCGATGTCGATCCCCTGGTGGAGCCCGGGACCGTGGGTCATCGGATCGCTGCGGGTGCCGAAGCCGCTGGTCAGGATGCCGCGCACCGGTGCGATGGTCGGGGTCGAGGACATCCACCGCACCCGTTCGCCGAGCTTGGCCTCGATGGCGTCGAGCATGCCCGCCATCTGGCCGGCGCGGCTGTGCATGGCCGGCAGATCCTCGGCGCCGTCGGCAGGGGTACCGTCGAGCGGCGCGCCGCCGCCGACGCCGACGTCGGCGCCCGCGCCGAGACTCTCCAGGCCGGCCATGATCGCCAGCTGGCGCGTGCGGTCCTCGGAGCTGGTGAGCTTGGTTTGCAGGCTCTTGATGCTGGTCTCGAAGGTCTGGTTCACCTGCCGCAGGCGGGTGTTCTCATGCCGCAGGCGAGTCATCTCGGCGGGGCTGACAGCCGTATTGAAATGAGACCAGGCGAGCCAGGAGGCAGCCAGCGAGAGCAGCAGGAGGCAGCCGGCGGCGAGAGCGATCTGAGCGTTGCTGACCTGCCATTTACGCAGCCTGGCGTGGGCGTTGGGGACGAAGATGACCGTGTGTCGCTGTCGTGGCATAGAGGCAGCTTCGCTTCACGGCGGAGCCCACGGCTCCGGCAACAACCAGGCGTTTCAGAGCAGACCGGCGATGTAGCGGGCTGTATTCTAACGACGGTCTCCCGGCTGTCAACCTTTCGTCTCGATATGTTCAATCAGCATCCCAAGGGATGCTAGCTTTCCTTGTTTGGCTGCCTTTTTCGTTTTTGCAAGGCATGCTGGGCGGCCATATATAGCCGATCGTCTATGTTTTGCTCAGCGCACGTGGAACGCGCGATAGAATGGTGACCCAGTCTGTTGACCGACTTTCGCTCGTCCTCGCGGGCGTCGCCCCGCGGAAAGGGGGTATCAGATGCGCCATCCGACACGTGAGAGGGTGCTCATGGGGCTGGCAACCTTGGCCATTGTGGCCGGCATCGCGGCGGCGGTGGCCGTAAGTGGCGGCAGCGCCGCCGCTGCAGCCGCGCCGGCGGCCAAGAGTGCCGCCAAGCCCGCCGCCGACTGGCAGATGAACGGCACGGCCATCGAGGCTTGCAGCTGCCCGATGTTCTGCCAGTGCTACTTCAACGCCAAGCCGGCCGGCCATCACGACCACGGCGCCCAGGAGACCCATTACTGCCGCGCCAACCTGGCCTACCGGATCAACACCGGCCACTACGGCGCGACCAACCTGGCCGGCGCCAAGTTCTGGCTGGCCAACGATCTGGGCGGCGACTTCTCGAAGGGCCACATGGACTGGAACGTTCTCTACTTCGACAAGTCGCTGACCCCTGCCCAGCGCGCGGGCATCCAGGACATCGTCGGGCACCTCTTCCCGGTCTCCTGGAACTCGAGTACCACCGCCGAAGCGGTCATCGACACCTGGGAGTACAACGACAAGACGGCCCACGCCACCATGGACGGCGGCAAGACGGCGGAGGTGAGGCTGGTGCGCCCCACCGCGGCGAACGGCCCGGGGCCGGTGGTGCTCAAGAACGTCCGTTACTGGGGCGCGTCGCACAACGACGGCTTCATCATGATGCCGAACGAGGTGGAAGCCTACCGGGTGGGCCCGAAGGCGTTCGAGTACAAGGGCACCAACGGCTTCCTGATCACCGTCGACATCAGCTCGAAGGACCAGGCGGGCGCGGCTGCCGCCAGCAAGTAGCAGGTAGCAAGTAGTAGGTAGGGGAGCGTCCTCGCTCGAGGCTGCCGGCCGGCGGGCGCCGATGCCCGCCGGTCTGCACTGGAGTCAGTACTTTGGCTCCGGTGATCCCGTGCCATGAAACAGGTGCAGTAGCGGGCGTTCGAGGACTACTCGAAGCGTCTATCGGGTCTCCCCCCGCAACCCCTCGATCCCCTTCCGACGAGCAACGAGTGCCGCGACAGGCGACAGGCGGAGCCGCTGCCCACCCCTCCGGGGGGGCGTCGCATGTCCAGGGTGGACATGCGACATGTCCCGGAGGCCAAGGGGACGCCCCCTCCCCTTCGCTTCGGCCAACTGTCTTTCCTAGGCCGCGGCGGCGGCCGGGAGCTCCTTGATCATCGCCGAGACGAAGGCCTTGGCGTCGCCGAACAGCATCATCGTCTTGTCCATGTAGTAGAGCTCGTTGTCGATGCCGGCGAAGCCCGGGCTCAGGCTGCGCTTGATCACCATGACGGTCTGCGCCTTGTCGACGTCGATGATGGGCATGCCGTAGATCGGGCTGCTCTTGTCGTGGCGGGCGGCGGGGTTGGTGACGTCGTTGGCGCCGATCACCAGCGCCACGTCGGCCTGCGCCATCTCGGAGTTGGCGTCGTCCATCTCCATCAGCTTGTCGTAGGGGACGTCGGCCTCCGCGAGCAGCACGTTCATGTGGCCGGGCATGCGGCCGGCCACCGGATGGATGGCGAAGCGCACGTCGACGCCGCGGCGGGTGAGGGCGTCGTAGAGCTCGCGCACCTTGTGCTGCGCCTGGGCCACCGCCATGCCGTAGCCGGGTACCACGAACACCAGGCGCGCCGCGTCGAGGATGGCGGCGGCCTCCTCGGCCGTGGCGCTGCGCGCCGTGCGCTCCTCGGCCGCCGCGGCGGCGGCGGGCTGCACCTGGCCGAAGGCGCCGAACAGCACGTTGGTGAACGAGCGGTTCATCGCCTTGCACATGATGATCGACAGGATGAAGCCCGACGAGCCGTCGAGCGCGCCGGCGATCATCAGCAGCTTGTTGTTGAGCACGAAGCCCATGGCGACCGCCGACATGCCGGCGTAGGAGTTGAGCAGCGAGATGACCGTCGGCATGTCGGCGCCGCCGATCGGCACGATCAGCATCACGCCGAAGACCAAAGCGAGGCCGATGAAGACCGGGAACAGCCAGGTCGTCTCGGGATGCAGCACCAGCACCACGCCGCAAACGATCGCCACGCCGAGCAGCGACAGGTTCACCACGTTCTGGTTGCGGAACGTGATCGGCCGTTGCGGCAGGATCTCCTGCAGCTTGCCGGCCGCCATCAGGCTGCCGGTGAAGGTGAGCGAGCCGAGCAGCACCTCGAGCGTCAGCGCCACCATCGGAAAACCGTGCGGCGCCTCGCGATAGTACTCGGCGGTGCCGACCAGGGCGGCGGCCAGGGCGCCGCAGGCATGGGACAGCGCGGTCCGCTGCGGCACCGCGGTCATCGGCATCAGGTAGGCGAGCGGCACGCCGATCGCCGAGCCGAGGAACAGCGCGACGATGATCCACTGGTAGTCCACCACCTCGTGGCGCAGCAGCGTGCCGATGACGGCGAGCAGCATGCCCAGTTCGCCGACGCGGACGCCGCGCCGGGCGGTGGCCGGCGTGTTCAGCCACTTGAGCGAGAGGATGAACATCGCCGCCGCGGCGATGTAGACGAGGGTCAGCAGCTGCGAGCTCATTTCTTCACCTCGCCGCGCCGGCGGAACATCTTGAGCATGCGGTCGGTGATCAGGAAGCCGCTGACGATGTTGGTGGTCGAGGCGGTCACCGCGATGAAGCCCAGCACCCGGCTTAGCGTCGAGGCGCCCTTGGCGCCGGTGATCAGGATCGCACCCACCACGGCGATTGCCGAGATGGCGTTGGTGAGCGACATCAGCGGCGTGTGCAGCAAGGGCGAGACCCGGCGGATCACCTCCAGGCCGAGGAAGGTGGCGAGCATGAAGACCCAGAGGCCGACCTCGAGATCGGTAGTCATTGGCTGGTCTCCGTAGAGCGAATGGGTGTTCGGCGGCCGGTCATGCGGGGACCGCGGGGGCAGTGGAGGCCGCGGGGGCCGCGGGGGCGGCAGGGGCCGCGGCGGGCGACAGCCCGAGCAGCTGCCGCACGCGCTCGTGGACGACCTCGCCGCCATGGGAGATCAGCGTCTCGCGAGTGATCTCGTCGGCGGTGTCGAGCGGCAGGGGAGCGGCGGCCGGCTTGACGTCGCGCAGCAGGTGGCCGAGGAAGCTGGCGACGTTGCGCGCGTACAGCTGGCTGGCATGGTAGGGCACGGTGGCGGCCAGGTTGAGCGGGCCGAGGATGGTCACCTGGTGCTCGATCACGGTCTCGCCCGGCCGGGTCAGCTCGCAGTTGCCGCCGCGCTCGGCGGCGACGTCGACGATCACCGAGCCCGGCGCCATGCCGGCCACCATCTCGGCGGTGACCAGGACGGGCGCCCGCTTTCCAGGCACCGCGGCGGTGGTGATCACCACGTCGTGCTCCTTGACGGCGCCGGTCATCAGCTCGCGCTGGCGGCGGTAGAAGTCGGCGTCCATCTCCCGCGCGTAGCCGCCGCGGTCCTCGCTGCCGCTGGTCTCGAGCGGCAGGGACACGAACTTGGCGCCGACGCTTTCCACCTGCTCGCGCGCGGCAGGGCGCACGTCGTAGGCGCTGACCACGGCGCCCAGGCGGCGGGCTGTGGCGGCGGCGAACAGGCCCGCCACGCCGGCGCCGATGACCAGCACGCGCGCCGGGGTGATGGTGCCGGCGGCGGTCATCAGCATCGGGAACAGGCGCGGCAGCGCGTCGGCGGCGAGCAGCACCGCCTTGTAGCCGGCCACCGTTGCCATTGAAGACAGGGCGTCCATGCCCTGGGCGCGGGTGATGCGCGGCATCATCTCCATGGCGAAGGCGGAGACGCCGCGCGCGGCCAGCTCGCGGCTGGCGGCCGCCTGCGACAAGGGGTCCGCGAAGCCGATCACCACCTGGCCGGGCCGCAGCCGGGCCAGGTCCGGGTCCGGCGCGGCCGCGCCGCCCGAGGTACCCGGAGGCGTGGGCTTCGCTCCGTCCCCCGCCGGCGAGCCGCCGGCGGGCACCGCCTGCCAGGTGCCGGGGGTCCGCACGAACAGCAGCACGTCCGCGGCCGCGAACAGCTCGTCGCGCCCGGCCGCCAGCCGGGCCCCCTTGTCCACGTACTCGGCGTCGGGGTAGCCGGACGCCAGTCCGGCGCCGGGCTCGACCAGCAGCTCGGCGCCGCTCTTTTGCAGCGCCGCGAAGGCGCGCGGCACCATGGCTACCCGCCGCTCGCCCGGGGCGATCTCCTTGGGAACTCCGACGATCAGGCTCACGGCGCGCATTGTACGACGGACCTGCCGTTCGCGCGTCAAGCCTAGGCTGCCTCACCGGCGCCGCGGTCCGCTGCGGCTGCGCGCCGGGCCGGGACGGCGACGAGCTTCCCGCCCTTGCTTGCCGGCGTCGGCCGCGCCGAGGTGAAGGCGACGAAGTAGGTGGTTGTTGCGAGCAACGGGCCCGGCCCCTCGTAGAGAGGCCGGGCGGTCCGTGTCCTAGTGATGGCCGAGAGGAGTCGTGTCGGGCACCACCTCGAGCAGCTGCATCATGCCGCGGTCTTCGTGCGCCAGGATGTGGCAGTGCTGCACGTACTGGCCGGTGAAATCCACGAAGCGGGTCCGCATCTTGAAGTAGCCGACGCAAAACCTGGTCTTGTTCGCGTCTTCGACGACCTTGCTGGGGCACGGTTGCCCGGGCAGCAGCGCCACCGGCGGCGGAATGGCGAAGGTGTCCCACCATACCGCCTCTTCGAGGAACTTCCGCGGCTGCAGCGCCTTGCTGGGATCGAAGACCTCGACGATCTGAAAGGGATTCACGTGGATGTGGAACGGGTGCGCGATGCGCTGAATCGTGTCGGCGTTGTAGACCGTCCACTCCTCCGAGGTGCCCAGCTCCATCACCTGGTTGATCTTGTGATCCTCGAACTGCTTGCCATCGATGGTGAATTGCAGCTGGGTCAGCAGAGGTTGTGTCGCGTTGGGCACCGTGTACGAGCCGTAGGTGATCTCCCGCCGCTGTCGGATCTCAGCCGGGTCGATGTCCTTGAGGAAGGGCGGCAAGACCGGATAGTCCGCTGCCGCGGTCGGGAACCCCATCGGGGGGTCGTACGGGTCGCCACTGACCACGAGCTTCAGCACTGCCCTAGTCGGGTCCGTGGAACCTAGCAAGAACGTGCCCGATGCCGGTGCCTGCACCAGCAGGTCGACTCGATTCGCAGGCGCCATGGTGAGGGCTGCCGTGCCGTTCTGCGGATCGCTGAAGTTTTTCCAGGAGAACTGCACACCGTCTTGGGCGGTCTGCCTGTAGGCGACCGCCGGCGGATTCCTGACCTCGTCCTTTACCCGGTTGAATGTGATGTTGACGGAGCTCTGCACCGTGGCATTGATGATGCGCCAGAGGTGCACCTGTCCGGGCCGCATCGTGATCGTCGGGGCGAGCTGGCCATTGACGAGCACCCGCGGCGGCCCGCCGCCCTGCGGGGTCATGAGGTTCAGCACCTCGGAGATCTGCTGCAGGACCAGGATCTTCGGTTCATCCAGCTTGCCTTTGTAGAAGGCTTTCAACTTTCCGTCGTATCCGGTGGGGCTGTCGTCGGCGATGATGAAGGCTCCGCCGAGGCCGTTGAAAAGGTTGAGGGCGGTCGAGCCATGCTTGTGCGAGTGGTACCAGTGGGTCCCGGGAGCCTGCCCCATCTTGACGTTGGCGTCTTCTTTGTCCGCGGCGTACTCCGGGATCTGGAAGCAGTAGGGATAGGCGCCGCTGAAATATTGCGGCCATAGTCCGAGGTGG
>DASZHY010000394.1:0-9614 GCA_035949675.1 Thermoanaerobaculia bacterium | reverse complement strand
CGCGCGCAGCGGCGTGCCGGCGGCGGACGTCGAGGACGTGATCGTCGGCTGCGTGACCCAGGTCGGCGAGCAGGGCGCGAACATCGCGCGCAACGCCGTGCTCGCCGCCGGCTGGCCGCTGGACGTGACCGGGGTGACGCTGAACCGGTTTTGCGGCTCGGGACTGCAGGCGGTCAACTTCGCCGCCATGGCCGTGGCCTCCGGCGCCTGCCGGCTGGCGATCGGCGGCGGCGTCGAGAGCATGTCGAGAACGCCGATGGGCACGGACGACCCCGGCCGCGACGGCGGCAACCCGCGGCTGCGGGCGCTTCACCCGCCGATGCCGCAGGGCGTCAGCGCCGATCTCATCGCCACCCTCGAAGGGTTCTCGCGGCAGGAGCTCGACGCCTTTGCCCTCGCCTCGCAGCGGCGGGCGACGGCCGCCAGTCGCGACGGCCACTTCGCCCGTGGCCTGGTGCCGGTGCGCGACCCGGAGACCGGCGCCGCCCTGCTGTGCGCCGACGAGCACCTGCGCCCCGAGACCACGGCCGAGGGCCTCGGCGCGCTGGCGCCGGCCTTTGCCGCCGCCGCCGCCGAGGTCGCGGACGACGCCGCCTACGGCGCCGCCACCTTCGCCGACCTGGCTCGCCGGCGCTATCCGCAGCTGCGCGAGATCCAGCACCTCCATACCGCCGGCAGCTCGAGCGGCATCGTCGACGGCGCCGCGGCCGTGCTGGTGGCCTCGGCGGACTACGTCGCGGAGCACGGGCTGCGCCCGCGCGCCCGCATCCGGGCCATGGCCACGGCCGGCAGCGATCCGCTGCTGATGCTCACCGCGCCGGCGCCGGCGTCGCGCAAGGCGCTGGCGCGGGCCGGCATGGCGGTCGGCGACGTCGACCTGTGGGAGATCAACGAGGCCTTCGCCGTCGTGCCGCTGCAGGTGATGCGCGAGCTGGAGCTCGATCCGGAGCGGGTCAACGTCAACGGCGGCGCGATCGCGCTCGGCCACCCGCTCGGCGCGACGGGCGCCATGCTGCTCGGCACCGCCCTCGACGAGCTCGAGCGCCGGGGCCTGGGCACCGCGCTGGTCACGCTCTGCATCCGCGGCGGCCAGGGAATCGCCACCGTCGTCGAGCGGCTATAGGCCAATGGGGATAGGAGACCCGTCATGTCCCAGGCATTCCTGCACGTCCAGCAGCTGCTGCGCGGCGAGGCGCCGGCGCCGCCGATCGCCCGCCTGCTCGGCTTCGAGGTGACGGCGGTCGAGAGCGGCCGCGTGGTGGTGGAGCTGGCGGCCGACGAGCGCTTCGCCAACCCGATGGGCACCCTGCACGGCGGCGTGCTCTGCGACATCGCCGACGCCGCCATGGGCCTGGCCTATGCGTCGCGCTTGCAGGACGGCGAGTCGTTCACCACGCTCGAGCTGAAGATCAACTTCCTCAAGCCGGTCTGGCGCGCCCGGCTGCAGGCCGTCGCCACCGTGACCAAGATGGGCCGCACCATCGGACTCGTCGAGTGCGAGATCCACGACGACAAGGGCGCGCTGGTCGCCAAGGTGTCCAGCACCTGCATGACGCTGCGCGGCGAGGCCGCCGCAGGGCGGTAGCCACGCCGCCCGCCGCGCCACGCAGCGGCGGTTGGAGCGGCGGGAGCCGGCGCGGCGGGAGGCGGCTATGCCGGCGCCGCCGGCGCTGGCTGGGCCGACTCGGCCGCCCCGGCCGCATGGGGCGCCTGCGCCGCCTGCGCCGCCTGGAGCCAGGGCGCCGCGAGCATCAGGCCGAGGTCGAGCTCCGGATAGACCGGATAGCGCGCGAGCAGGTCGCCGACGCGGGCGCGCGCCTGGGCGGCGGCGGCCGGGTCCAGGCGGTAGCGGGCGAGGCTGCGCTCGCCCGCCTTGGCGCCGGCGGCGACGACCTCGGGGGCGGTGTGGGTGAGGATCAGGCGCATGACGGCGGCGATCTCGCGCATCTCGCCAGCACCCATGCCGAGGGAGGTCGCCGCCGGCGTGCCGAGGCGCAGGCCGCTGGTGTACCAGGGGCCGTTGGGATCGTAGGGGAGGGAGTTGCGGTTGAGCGTCAGCCGGCAATCGCGCAGCGCCGACTCCGCCTGCCGGCCGGTCAGGCCGAGCCCGCTCACGTCCACCAGCACGAGGTGGTTCTCGGTGTCGCCGGTGACCACCGCCAGCCCTTCGGCGAGGAGGGCCGCCGCCAGCTCGCGGGCGTTGTCGACGATGCGCTGGGCATAGCGCTGGAAGTCCGGCCGCAGCGCTTCGCGAAAGGCCACCGCCTTGGCCGCCATGGCGTGGGGCAGGGGGCCTCCGAGCACCGTCGGACAGCCCTTGTCCACCCACTCGGCCAGCTCGCGCTTGCACAGCACCAGGCCGCCGCGCGGGCCGCGCAGGGTCTTGTGGGTGGTCGAGGTGACGACGTCGGCGAACGGCACGGGATCGTAGTCGCCGCGGAATACCTTGCCGGCGACGAGGCCGGCGAAGTGCGCCATGTCGACCATCAGCACCGCGCCGACCTCGTCCGCCATCTCGCGCAGGCGCGCGAAGTCGATCTTGCGCGGGTAGGCGCTGTAGCCGGCGAGCAGGATGAGCGGCCGCACCTCGCGCACCTGGGCGCGCAGCTGGTCGAGGTCGAGCACGCCGGTGTGCCGGTCGACGCCGTAGCCGTGGGCGTCGAACAGCAGGCTCGAAACATTGTGGCGATAGCCGTGGGTGAGGTGGCCGCCGGAGTAGTAGTCCATCGCCAGCAGGCGCTGGCCGGAGAAGGCCGAGCGGATGCGCTGCCAGTCGGCGGGCGCGATCTTGACCAGGTTCTTCTCGCCCAGCTCGTCGGCCAGCGGCCGCTCGACGCGCGCGAGAAGGACGCTGAGGAAGGCCACCAGGTTGGCGTCGGCCCCCGAGTGCGGCTGGACATAGGCGTGGTCGGCGCCGAACAGCTCGCAGGCGAGCGCCGCGGCCTCGCTCTCGATCGCGTCCACGTTGTCGCAGCCGGCGTAGAAGCGATGCCCGGGGTAGCCCTCGGCGTACTTGTCGGTGAGCAGGTTGCCGTGGGCGAGCTGGACGGCGAGCGAGCTGAAGTTCTCGCTGGCGATCAGCTTGAGGTTGTGCCGCTGGTCGGCGAGCTCGCGCACGATGGCGCTGGCGATCCCGGGAGAGACAGCGGCGACCGCGTCGAGCGCCGCATAGTAGGCGGTCGGGGCGGCCTGCGGGCGCTCGCCGCTCAGGCGACCGACCTGGTCAAGGTAACTCTGCAGCAGGCCGTGCGCGCCGGCCGGGGTCTCGCTCATCGCCGCCACCCTCCTCGGCGCGTAGGATACCTCGCTGGCGCGGCGCTTGCTTCGATGGGACAATCAGCCATGCGCGCATCAGCCTTGCTGCTCCTGGGAGCGCTGGCCGGCGGTCCCTGGCTGGGGACGCCGGCGTCCGTGCGCGCGGACGACGCCAAGGCACGGCTCGCCGCTCTCGACCCCAAGTACCGCAGCTGGCTCGATGAGGTCGACCTGCTGATCGGCAAGGAGGAGCGCCGGCAGTTCCTCGAGCTCACCAAGGACTACCAGCGCGACGGCTTCATCCACCGCTTCTGGGAGGCGCGCAACCCGGTCCCCGGCAGCGCCCGCAACCCGTGGCAGGCGCAATGGGAGGCGCGCCTGGCCGCCGTCCGCGGCATCTACGGCAACATCACCGAGGACCGCGCCCGCATGCGGCTGCTGCACGGCGATCCCGCCGACGTGCTCGCGACCGATTGCGGCATGGCCCTGTGGCCGCTCGAGCTCTGGCACTACGCCGGCGGCGAGCGGCTGCCCAGGAACGTGTACCTGGTCTTCTACTCGCACGGCGGCGGCTACCGGCTGTGGCGTCACGCGGACGGCCTGGGCGTTCTCATTGCGCGCCTCAGCTCGATCGACCCGGTGGACCTCGGTCGCGGCGGGCGCGGCGGCGGCAGCACCGCCGGGCTCACCCCCGACCAGAACCCCGAGCTCTTCGAGATCTGGGCCCGCGACAACTGCGGCGGGATGTCGCGCAACGTCATCAACGCCGTCGAGGGCACGGACCGCCTGGACATGGGCAGCGTGCTCGATTCGCTGTTCGTGCCGCCGCCGCCGCGCGACGCCGAGTGGCTGGCAAGCTTCCGCGGCGCCGCGACCGACCTGCCCCCGGGCGCCGCGCGGCTGCCGCCGCTGCCGGCGCGGCTCGAGATCGCCTTCCCCGCCCGCGATCGCGGCCGCACCGTGGTCGCGGGCCTGGTGAAGGTGGCGGCAGGCGACGCGGCGGCCGCGGAGCTCGAAGGGCAAAGGGCCTACAACTTCCTGCTGACCGGCGAGGTGCTGCAGGGCGCCGAGCTGGCCGAGTCGTTCCGCTACCGCTTCGACCTGCCGGCGGTGGGCCTGCCGGGAGCGACGGGCCTGCCGGAAGAACCTCTGCCGCTGGCCTTCGAGCGCACGCTGCCGGCGGGCGACTACGTGCTGGTCCTGCGGGTCGATGACCTCCATTCGCACCGCAACTTCCGCGCCGAGCAGCCGCTGACCGTGCCGCCGGCGGCGGGCCTGCCGGAGGCCGGAGCCCTGGGGGTCGTCCGCGAGCAGCCGGCAGTGGCGGCCGCCCTCGACGCGGCGCGCGCCGAGGTACGGGTGAGTGCCGGTGCCGCGGACGCGGCGGCGGCCGGGGCCGGCGCGGCCGTGCGGCTGGTGCCGCCCCCCGGAAAGGCACAGACCGGCGCCGTGCGCCTGGAGGCCGAGGCGAGCGGCGGGGGCATCCGCAAGCTGACCTTCTACCTCGACGGCAAGGAGATGCTGTCGCGGGTCCGGCCCCCCTATACGATCGAGCTCAACCTGGGACCGGTGCCGGTGACCCACGAGGTGCGGGCGGCGGCCTGCGACGCCGGCGGCCGCGAGCTGGCGAGCGACCTGCTGGTGCTCAACCCGCCGCAGCAGCGCTTCGCGGTGCGCCTGGTCGAGCCGCGGACCGGCAGCCGCCATCGCGGCGAGGTGCAGGTGCGCGCCGAGCTGCACGTGCCCGACGGCGCGAGCCTGGACCGCCTGGAGCTGTTCCGCGACGACCAGCGCGTGGCGACGCTCTACCAGCCGCCCTTCGTCCAGCGCATCCTCGTGCCTGGCCCGGCCGGCAGCCACGACGCCAGCTTCGTGCGGGCTGTCGCCTACCTTGCCGACGGCAGCACGGCCGAAGATCTGGCGGTGATCAATTCCCGGGACGTGGTGGAGAAGCTCGACGTGCGCCTGGTCGAGCTGTCCGCCGCCGTCTTCGACCGCGCCGGCCGGCCGGTCGCCAAGCTCGCCGCCGGCGACTTCGAGGTCCTCGACGGCGGCGAGCGGCAGACCCTGCTGCGCTGCGAGCGGGTGCGCGACCTGCCGCTGCACCTGCTGTTCGCCATCGACACCTCGGCGTCGATGGCGCAGAGCCTGCCGCAGGTGCAGCAAGCGGCGCTCGCCTTCTTGCGGCGCGTGCTGACGGCGCGGGACCGGGCGGCGCTGCTCACCTTCAGCGACAGCCCGGCGCTGCGCCTGCCGTTCACCGGCGACCTGCGGCTGCTGGGCGGCGCGCTGGCCGGGCTCAATGCCGAACGCGGCACGGCGCTCTACGACGGCGTGGTCTACGGGCTCTCCTACGTGCGAGGCGTGCAGCACGGACAGTCGGCGCTGATCCTGTTCACCGACGGCGCCGATCACCTGAGCCGCCTCCGCTTCGACGAGGCGCTCGAGTTCGCGCGCCGCGCCGGCGTTCCGATCTATGCCATCGGCGCCCGCGTTCCGCGCCTCGAGCTCGCGGACCGGGGCCGGCTGGCGAAGCTGGCGGAGGCGACCGGCGGGCGCAGCTTCTTCGTCGAGTCGGCGGCCGAGCTCGACGGCGTCTACGCGCAAATCGAGGACGAGCTGCGGTCGCGCTACCTGCTCGCCTACCAGCCCACCGCGGCGCCGCGGCAGGGCGAGTTTCGCCCGGTCGAGGTGCGCGTGGCCGGCGCCGGCCTGCGGGTGAAGAGCGCCGGCGGCTACTATCCTTGAGCATGCGGATGGCAAGGCTCTTGCTCCTTGTGGGGCGGTGGCGGCGGCCGAGGTCACGGCTGTCCGCGTCGCTTCTCGAGGAGAACGAAGATGTCCAGAGCGTGGCTCCCGATCCTTTCCATCACCCTGCTCGTCGCCCTCGGCACCCGGCCTGCCGAAACGCAGGCCAAGGCGGTACGGCCCGTCGCCACACGGTCCTTCCGGCCGGCAGTGGCGCGGCCGGCCTTCACCTGCGTCGAGGACGCGTTCACCATGTGCCTGAACGGCGGCCGCTTCGAGGTCGTGGCCAGCTTCGACACCACCCAGGGGCAGTCCGGCGCCGCGGAGATGGTGCGGCTCACCGACGACTCCGGCTACATGTGGTTCTTCACCTCGTCGAACATCGAAGCGGTGATCAAGGTGCTCAATGGCTGCGGGCTCAACTCCGCCTACTGGGTCTTTGCCGGCGGCTTGACCGACGTCCACACGTTGATCACCGTCACCGACTCGGTGACCGGCATCTCGGTGACCTACGAGAACCCGCAGAAGACTGCCTTCCAGCCCATCCAGGACACCGATGCGCTGGCGGTCTGCCCCTGAGGGCGAAGCCCCTAAAGGCGAAGCCGGCCCTGAGGGCGAAACCCTCGTGGGTGAAGACGGCGAACGCCGCGGCGTGTGGCGTTCGCGGCAGGGAGGGCGGGCGCCGGTGTCGGTGCGCGGTGGTGCATGCGCGGCGCGCGTAAATTCGCTCTGGTCGCCGTGGCCCTCGGCGTTCTCGCCGCGAACCGCGCGGCGCTGCACGGCGGCGCTGGTGGCGCCACCGGCTCCACTGGCGCCACCGGCTCCGACAGCGCCAAGGCAAGGACCGCGCGCCTAGACCCCAAGTACCGCGAGTGGCTTGCCGACGTCGCGCTGCTGATCGGCAAGGACGAGCTCGGACAGTTCCTGGCGCTCGACAAGGACTACCAGCGCGACGGCTTCATCCGCCGCTTCTGGGAGGCGCGCAACCCCTACCCGGGGAGCAGTCACAATGCCTTCCAGGCGCAGTGGGAGGCCCGCGTCGCGGCGGCCAGGACCCAGTACGGCAACATCACCGAGGACCGCGCCCGGATGCTGCTGCTGCACGGCGAGGCGCAGCAGGTGTACAAGACCGACTGCGGCATGGCGATGTGGCCGCTCGAGATCTGGCGCTACCTGGTCGGCGAGCGGCTGCCCAGGGACACGTGGCTGGTGTTCTACCAGCGGGCCGGCGGCGGTCCTTACAGACTCTGGCACCGTGTGGATGGAACGGAGGTGCTCAAGTCAACAGGCGGCAACCTCGGGTCGGAAGGCACCATCAACGACTTCGTCATCTTCGAGCAATGGGTTTACCGTCACTGCGTGGGGAGCGACAAGCAGCCGGTCATCCAGGCGATCGACGCCGCCGGCCGTGAGGACCAGAGCGGTCTGCTCGATCACGTTTTCGTGCCGCCGCCGCCGCGCGACGTCGAATGGCTCGGCAGCTTCCGCGGCCTGTCGACCGACCTGCCTGCCGGCGCGGCGCCGCTGCCGGCCAGGGTCGAGGTACAGTTCCCGGCCCGCGACCGCGGGCGCACGGTGATGCAAGGCCTGGTGCTGGTGCCGGCGGCCGCGGCGGCTCCCGCCGAGCTCGAAGGGCACCGGTCGTACAACTTCCTGCTCACCGGCGAGGTGCTGCACGAGAGCGAGCTGGTCGAGTCGTTCCGCTACCGCTTCGACCTGCCGGCCGCCGGGCTCACCGGCGACACCCTGCCGCTCGCCTTCGAGCGCACGCTGCGGGCGGGCGACTACGTGCTGGTGCTGCGGGTCGAGGACCTGCACTCCCACCACAACTTCCGCGACGAGCGGCAGCTCGCGGTGCCGGCCGCGGAGACGCTGCCGGAGATCGGAACGACGCGCGAGCCGCCAGAGGTGGCGGCCGCCCTGGCGGCGGCGCGCGCCGAGCTGCGCGCGGCGGGCGCGGCGGGCTCCGCGCCGCCGGCCCCCGGCGCCAACGTGCATCTGGTGCCGCCGCCGGTCGAGGTCCAGACCGGCGCGGTGCGGCTCGAGGCCCAGGCGAGCGGCGACGGCATCCGCAAGGTGACCTTCTTCCTCGATGGCAAGCAGATGCTGTCGCGCGTCCGGCCGCCCTACACGGTCGAGCTCAACCTGGGGCCGGTGCCAGTGACGCGCGAGGTGCGGGCCACGGCCTACGACGCCTCGGGACGCGAGCTGGCGAGCGACACCCTGGTGCTCAACCAGCCCAAGCAGCGCTTCGCGGTGCGGCTGATCGAGCCGCGCTCGGGCGGCAGCTATCGCGGCCGGGTGTTGGTGCGCGCCGAGGTACACGTGCCGGACGGCGGGAGCCTCGACCGGCTGGAGCTGTTCCTCGACGACCAGCGGGTGGCGACGCTCTACCAGGCGCCCTATACCCAGCTCATCCCGCTGCCGGCGGCGCCGGCGCGGGCCTCGGCCCCGGCCTTGGCGCCGGTGGCCGGCGCGGGCGGGGGAGCCGCGCCGGGCCCGAGCTTCGTGCGGGCGGTCGCCTACCTGGCCGACGGCGCCTCGACCGAGGACCTGACGGTGATCAACTCCCGCGACGTGGTCGAGAAGCTCGAGGTGCGGCTGGTCGAGCTCTACGCCGCGGTGTTCGACCGCGGCGGCCGGCCGGTGGGCAATCTCGGGGAGGGCGACTTCAGGGTCCTCGACGGCGGCGAGGCGCAGACGCTGCTGCGCTGCGAACGGGTGCGAGACCTGCCGCTGCACCTGCTGTTCGCGATCGACACCTCAGCCTCGATGGCGGAGACCCTGCCGCAGGTGCAGAAGGCGGCGCTCGCTTTCTTGCGGCGTACGCTGACGCCGAAGGACCGCGCCGCGCTGCTCACCTTCAGCGACAGCCCGGTGCTGCGCATGCCGTTCACCAACGATCTGGGGACGCTGGCCGGGGCGCTCGCCGGTCTCAACGCCGAGCGCGGCACGGCGCTCTTCGACAGCCTGGTCTACGGGCTCTCCTACATGAAGGGCGCCCAGCACGGCCAGTCGGCGGTCATCCTGTTCACCGATGGCGGCGATCACCTGAGCAAGTTGAGCTTCGACGAGGCCCTGGCCTTCGCGCGCCGCGCCGGCGTCGCCATCTACGCCATCGGCGCCCACGTCTCACGCCTCGACTTGCAGATCCGCGGCCACCTGAGCAAGCTGGCGGAGGAGACGGGCGGGCGCAGCTTCTTCATCGAGTCGGCGGCCGAGCTCGACGGCGTCTACGCGGCGATCGAGGACGAGCTGCGCTCGCGCTACCTGCTGGCCTATCAGCCCAAGGCGCCGCCGCGCGCCGGCGAGTTCCGGGCGGTGGAGGTGCGGGTGGCAGCCGACGGCATGCGGGTCAAGACGATCCGCGGCTATTATCCGTAAGCACAGGTGACGGAACGCTCTTGACAGACCGGAGATGTCGCTGTAGCATAACGGAAGGTGCTGCCAGAAGGGAGCATAGCGATGTCCAAAGGCTTGCCGATCCTCGTACTGCTCATGGCGCTGAGCGTGCTCGCCGCTCTCGGTGCGCGCCCCGCCCATGCCGCTGCCGCCGGCCCCGGGGCGATCCCGCAGTCCTTCACCTGCGTGCCTACGGACTTCGGCGTTTG
>DASZHY010000393.1:0-4703 GCA_035949675.1 Thermoanaerobaculia bacterium | reverse complement strand
TTCGACGACGTGGGCGGCGGCCGCACCGGCACGCCGCAGGTGCTGCGCGAGATCACCCTGTCGCCGCAGTACCTCGTCGGCGGCGGCTTCTACGGCATCTTCCGCTATCTCGACCGCACCTCGCTGCGGCTGCCGGAGCTGGCGCTGCGCCTGGATCTGCGCCGCGACCGCTCGAGCGCGCCGGTCTTCGCCAGCCGCCAGGACGGGGTCGGCAAGCGCGATAACACCCAGGTGACTCTGCAGACGGTGTTCCTCTTCTAGGAAAACGAATCCATGGGCAAGCTGCCAAGCAGTCCCTTCGAAGTCAGGCTCGCGGCGACCCTCTTTCTGTTGCTGCTGGGGGTCGCGGACCTGTTCGGCGCCTGGGAGGTGAAGAACTTCGCCGCCTTCACTCCGGCGGCCACCGCGGCGACGGTGGCGCCGGAAGCGCCGCACGCGATGGCGATGTGCGCCGGCTGCGGCACCATGGCGATGGAGCACCCGGTGGACCTCGCCAACCTCGACCGCCCCAAGCACGTCATCAGCCGCGAGCTGCTGGTGCAGGACACCCATGTCCACGTGCCGGTCTACGCGATCACCGCCTTGGCGTTGTCGCTCCTGGTTTTCGGCCTGCGGCTGGGCTCGCGGGCACGCTCCGCCCTGGTGCTCGCAGCTTTCGCCGCACCCTTCCTGGACCTGGCCGGCCTGTGGGGCGCCCACCTGCTGCCGCGAGCCGGCCTGCTGTTCGGCGGCCTCACCGTGACCGGCGGCTTCGCCATGGGCCTGGTTTATCTCTGGGTCCTGGTCCTCACCCTGGTGCAGTGCTGGTCCCGCCGCGCACAAGGAGATCCCGATGCACAGACTCGATAAGCTCACGCCCGTCCTCGCCGTGCTGGCGGCGGCCGCTGCCGGCGCCGGCATTCCGGCATGGGCTCACGTCACCCCCAACGTCCAGCTGGTCAAGCGGGGAGAGTTCGTCAAGCAAGGCCTCGCCGGCGCGACCCAGTTCTTCGAGCAGAAGCTCGCGTTCGGCGCCGCCGACGCCGCAGCGATCAGGAGCCGCACCCGCTGGACGCCTTCCGAGGAGGACGTCAAGGTCTATCTCGGCCGTGACGCCCAGAAGCGCCTCGTCGGATCGGCGATCTTCCTGTGGCTGCCTTCCCAGCACGGGCCGGTCGGCATCGCCGTGGCGTTCGACGCCGCCGGCAAGATCCTGAAGGCGGCGGTGACCGACGTCGGCAGCGAGCCGCTTGCATGGGTGCGTCCGCTGCTCGCGGGCGACGGCCTGGCGGCCTTTGCCGGACTGCCGCTCGACGCGAGCCCAGACCCGGCGAAGGTGGCCCCCGCGGTCACCGGCAACATGAGCAGGTACTACGCCGAGGTGATCGCCCAGGGCGTGGAGCGCGCGCAAGCGGTCGAGCGAGTCTCGGCTGCCGCCGCCGAGAAATAGCGCCGCCGGCCTTTATCGACTCGCAACGGGCGCCCGGCGGCGATCCGGGAAAGCTCTCCGCCGGGGGGCCACGTCCGATATTGTTGGCGGACATCATGCCAGCCTTGGCCAGCCATGGGCCGCCGGCCGGCCGCAGGCAAGCCGCGGAGCGGCGATGACGGGCCGGCGCCGCCGGGCCCTCGCCGCCGCCGCGCTCGTGCTGCTGGTCGCGCCGCTGGCGCTCGCCGCACGGTGGCGCTGGGCGGCGGCGGCCGACGGCCGGCAGCTGCGGCCGCGGCCGGACGCGCTCGAATACGCAGCCGCGGCGCAGGCGATCGCTGCCGAGGGCCGCTACTACCTCCAGGTCGGCCCTTACCACGTGCGGCCGCGCTACCCGCCAGGCTGGCCGCTGGTCCTGGCCGGCGCGGTACGGCTCGGCCTGCCCGGCGACCGGTTGTGGATGGTCACCGGCTTGTTTGGCGCCGGCCTGGCCTGCCTGCTGGCCCTGGCGGCCGCGGGCGCGGTCTGGCGGCTGCGCGGCGGCGCCGGCGGCCGGGCAGCCGCCGGCGCCCTGGCAGCCGGGCTGGTTGCCGGCGCCGGGTGGGCTCTCGCGCCGGCTGCCGTGGCGGTAGGCCGGGTGGCGCTCGCCGACGAGCCGGCGGCCTTCATCGGCGGTCTGTTCCTGCTCGGGACGGCGCTCGCCGCCGCCGCCCGCGCCGGGCCGCCTGGAAGTGGCGAGCCCGGCGGCCAGGGCATGGGCAGCGGGTCACCCAACACCGGCGCCGCGAAACCAGCCGCCGCGGCAATCGTCGGGCAGTCACCTGAGGCGGCGGCGCCTGGCGGGCGGGCACGCGCCGGTGCCTTGGCGGCGCTGGGCGGCGTCAGCTTCGGCCTGCTGGCGGCGATGCGGCTTGCGAACGCGCTGCTGTTTGCGCCCGCGGCGCTGGCCTTGGCGGGCTACGCCTGGCGGGCCCATGGCGGCCGCGAGCTGCTGCGCCGGGCGCTGCCATGGGCGGCCGGCGCCGCGGTCGCACCGCTGCTGGTCGCCGGCCTGCTCTGGCGCTCCCAGCTGCCGCCGTGGCGGTGGAGCGGCTATGAGCTCTGGATACCGCGCTGGTACGCGGAGGCCGGCACCACGTTCAACCTCCGCTATGCGCTGCACGGCAATGACGCCTTCCCCCGCGGCGCCGGCGGCCGGCCGATCTCCAATCTCCGCTTCTACGCCCAGGCCCTCCTCGGCTGGCCGGGCCTCGCGCCGGACTCCTACCTCGGAGCGTACTGGCCGGCGCTCGGCTGGCTCGCCGGGCTGCTGCTGGCATGGCGCCTGCGCCATCGTCCGGCGGTCGCCGCCGGCGCTCTCGCTGCCGCCGCGGTGGTGGCGGCGCACCTGATCTTCTACTCGCTGTATTTCTTTCCCGCCGCGCGCTTCGTGCTGGCGCCGCTGGCCCTGCCGCTGGCCGCCGCCGCCGTGGCCTGCGGCCTGGGCATCGCCGGGCCACGGGCGGCGCCGCCGGCGGAGGGTTGCCACGCGGGCGGCGGTCCCGCCTCTCCGGCGCCGCGTCGCCCCGGCCGGGTCGGGCTCGCCGCGGACCGGCCGGCGGCGGCGCCAGGGCTGGTCGGTCTGGCCACGCTGGCGGCGCTGACCGCGCTGACTGGAGCCATCGCCGCCGGCTTCTTTGCCTTCGCCGCCGTGCGTTCCGCACCTTTCCCGGACCGGGACGTGCGGGCGGCGTTCGCGGCCTGGCGGCGCCTTCCCGAGAAGACGCGCGCCGCCTCGGTGCTCCCCTTCGACCCGCTCGAGGCGCAGGCCTTGGGCTTGCTGCCGCCGGCGGTGGTGCGGCAGATCCACGCCTGGGGGGCGCTGCCGCCGACGGTCCAGGTCAGGCGCTTGCAGGGTCTCGAGATCATCCCCGCCGAGCCCGTCCCCGGCCCTCCCGCTCGCTGACCCCCCCGATGGACTTGAACCCGGCAGCTTGACCCGGACACCCACTACCCTGAGAATAGGAGCGTGGCGTCTCATGCACGCCGCCGGAGGTTGTCATGTTCGAAGGACTCTTCCAGCCGATGCACCTGCTGCTCCTCCTGGGCATCGCTCTGCTCATCTTCGGCCCCAAGCGCCTGCCGGAGCTCGGCAAGGGGCTGGGCACGTCGATCCGCGATTTCAAGGACGCCATGACCGGTCAGAAGCCCGAGGACAAGGCCAGCTCGCAGCTCGAGGCGCCCAAGGCCTCGGTCGCCACCCCTCCGGCCAGTGCTGCAGCTGCCGCCCAGCCCGCGACCATCGCGCCCGCCGCGAGCCAGGCGAACACCGCCCAGAGTGCTCCGCCCCAGGCTCAGCCTCCAGGTGCCGGCCAGCCGTGATCGCGCCGAGTCAGCCGAGCAAGCCGAGCCAGCCGGACTCGCCACCCCGGTCATAACCTTGCCGCCGCAAGACTCCCCGGACCACGACAGCCGCCGCCGCTCCGGGGGGTCCCGCATTGCACGCAGCTAGCCCGCATCACGCCCAGGCCGCGGCGGCGCAGCCAGCCCGCAAGCAAAGCTTCATCCGGCGCTTCTTCTCGGCGCTCGGCCCGGGCGTGATCACCGGCGCCGCGGACGACGATCCCTCGGGCATCGCCACCTACTCGGTGGCCGGCGCCCAGCTCGGCACCGCGATGCTGTGGACCGCTCTGCTGACCTGGCCGCTGATGGCCGCCGTCCAGATGACCTGCGCCCGCATCGGCATGGTGACCGGCGAAGGGCTGGCCGGGGCGCTGCGCAAGCGTTTCCCCAGGCCGCTCCTGATCGCTGCCGCCGCGGCCCTGCTCGGCGCCAACATCATCAACATCGCGGCCGACCTGGCGGGCATGGCCGACGCGGCCGAGATGCTGACCGGCATCAACCGGCACCTCATGGTGCCGGTCTTCGGCATCGCCATCACGGTGGCGGCCGTGCGTCTGCACTACGTGCAGATCGCCTCGGTCCTCAAGTGGCTGGCGCTGGTGCTCGCGGCCTACGTCATCACTGCCTTCCTGGTGCACCCAGATTGGAGCCAGGTGCTGCGCGACGCCGTCGTTCCGAGCCTGCCGGCGGACCGCGGCGGCTGGGCGACCCTGGTGGCGATCCTCGGCACCACGATCAGCCCCTACCTCTTCTTCTGGCAGGCCTCGCAGGAGGTAGAGGAGGAAAAGGCCAAGGGCCGCCGGATGCTGGTACGGCGCGAAGGGGCCACCCAGGACGAGATCATCGACCGCAAGATGGACGTCGGCGTCGGCACCTTCTTCTCGAACGCCGCCATGTTCTTCATCATCCTGAC
>DASZHY010000392.1:0-8129 GCA_035949675.1 Thermoanaerobaculia bacterium | reverse complement strand
CGCGCGGCACGCTGCGGGTCGCGGACTTCTGCGCCGATCTCGGGATCTGCGGCTTCCAACCCTACGGCGAGGCGTTCCTCGGAACGGCCGCCGCCGGCGACGCGCTGCTGCTGACCACGCTGACCGACTCCTACTCGCTCGTGCGCACCGACGGCACGCGCGAGGGAACGCTCCGGCTTCACCGCTTCGCGCAATACCCCACCATCGCCAGCCCGCGATTCCAGCAGACGACCCTGACGGGGACGGCGCTCGCCGGACAAGCGGCTGCTCCCGGCCCCTTGTTCTTCGTCGATGGCACGCAACTGTGGGTCACCGACGGGACCTTGGCCGGCACCCATTTCGTTCGCGACGTCGCCGACCTCGTCGCAGCTCCCGATTTCTTGTTATCCCAGAGCTGGGAGGTCGTCGACGGCGCCCTGTATATCGTCGACGACAATGGCGACTGGCTGCGCTCGGATGGCACGGCTGCGGGAACCGTCTTGCTGGCCCAGCTGCCGAGCGACTGGGCGCCTGCCATCTGTCACCTCGGCTCCGTTGTCTATGCGGTCACGACCGTCGGGATCTGGCGCACCGGCGGGACTCCCGAAACGACGGCGCTGGTCGTTCCGTTGGCGCTCGATTTTGGCGTCGAGGAGCTCGTCGAGCAGCCCGATCGCCTTTTCATTCAGTCATTCCCCGATCTCTTCATCAGCGACGGCACCGCCACCGGCACGCGCCGCATTCGCTTGCCGGGAGCGCCCACGCCGGACGAGTACACTCTCGCCCCCTTGCTCGACGGTGCGGCCTTTGCGAGCGGCGGCAACCTGCTGTGGCGCATCGACGCCACCGCTCAGAACGTCACTCTCCTCCGTGATTTCGAACCGGCCGACGGATCCTCCGGTCCGTACGGCCAGGCCGTTTTTGGCGGCGAGCTCTTCTTCATTGCCCAGACCGGGCCGGCCGGCCAGCAGCTCGTCGCCACGGACGGGACGCTGGCAGGGACCCGGGTCGTAGCCGCGGCCGCCCTTGGCCCCTACGTCGGGGCGACGTCGCTCCTTGGCACCGCCGGAGCCCGCCTCTTCTTGAACGCCGGCGGCCGCTTCTGGGCGACCGACGGAACCGACCGCGGCACACGAAGTCTCGGCGGCGGCGACCTCGCCTACGGCATCCCCATCGCCGCGATCGGCGACCGCCTGATCTTCGCCGGGTGGCCGCGGAACTACGGCGACTGCGACTTCGTCGACACCGAGCCCTGGATCAGCGACGGAACGCCGGCACACACGCGCCAGATCCTGGATCTGAACCCCTTCTACGGCCCGGGCGGCGGTTCGCAATGCGATGATTTGCCGCTGCCGTCCGATCCCGGCCCCGGGGTGTCCCTGGGGAGCACCGTTCTCTTCGCCGCCGACGATCTCATCCATGGCAGGGAGCTCTTCGTCACCGACGGCACCGCCGCCGGTACCCGCCTGGTGGCCGACATCAACCCCGCCACCATGCCCAACGACGTGACCGAGGACCAAATGCCGGCGCTGATCGGGGTGGGCTCGAACCCAACCGACTTCGTCCGCTTCGGCAGCGGCGCCTTCTTCGTGGCCGATGACGGCACGACCGGCCGCCAGCTGTGGTTCTCGAATGGCAAGCCGCGAGGCACCTATCGCGTCGTCGATCGGGGCGCCGCGCCGTACGACTCGGCTCCCCACGACCTCGTCATCTTCCAGGGAGCGATCTACTTCATCGCCGCCCACGGCGGCGGCGAGGCGCTCTTCCGCAGCGACGCCACCAGCGGCGGGACGGTGCTGGTCGACGATCTCGCGCTCGGCGGCGAGCCTTCCTTCGCGTACGCCCTCACCATGACGGGCGGGTCGCTGTTCTTCGTCGCCTTCAACGAGACCACCGGCTCCGAGCTCTGGGTCAGCCGCGGAACCCCCGGGACCACCCACCTGGTCGTCGACCTGCGGCCCGGCTTGCTCGGCTCCGCCCCGCAGAACCTCGCCGCGGTTGGCGGAGTGCTCGTCTTCGCGGCCGACGACGGCCTTTTCGGACTCGAGCCCTGGCGCAGCGACGGCACCGCCGCGGGCACGTTCCGGCTGGGCGACATCGCGGCCGGCTCGGCCGCGAGCAGTCCGGGGCCCTTCAGCGTGGTCGGCGAGCTGGTGCTCTTCGGGGCTGACGACGGGATCCACGGCCGGGAGCTCTGGGCGCTTCCCGTGGCCGACGTGCGCGGCGAGCGCCCCTGACCTGGACCGACCCGGCGCTCACTCCCAGCGTTCGATGACCACCCGGGTCTCGGTGTAGAAGCGCACCGCGTCCTTGCCGGTCGCGTGCAGGTCGCCGAAAAAGGAGCTCTTCCAGCCGGCGAAGGGGAAGAAGGCCATCGGCGCGGCGACGCCGATGTTGACTCCGACCATGCCGGCCTCGACGTGCGTCCTGAAGTACCAGGCGTCGCGGCCGCTGCGGGTGAAGATGCTGGCCGCGTTGCCGTACTTTGAGCGGTTCACCAGCTCGACCGCCTCCTCCACCGTCGGCACGCGGATGACCGACAGCACCGGCCCGAAGATCTCCTCACGCGCCAGCGCCGTGTCCGGGTCGATCTGGTCGAGGATCGTCGGCGCGACGAAGAAGCCGCGCGCCGGGACCCGGCGGCGGCCGTCGACCAGCAGCCTGGCGCCGTCCTTCAGCCCGCGCTCCACGTAGTCCAGGATCCGGTCCTTGGCTTCCTGGCGGATGACCGGGCCGATGCCGGTGGCGGCGTCCAGGGGGTCGCCCACCACGACCGCCTCGGCGGCTCGCACCAGGCGCTCGAGGAACGGTCCGGCCGCGGCTCCCACCGGCAGCGCGACGCTGCCGGCGAGACAGCGCTGCCCGGCGGAGCCGAAGGCGGAGGCCATCACCGCCTCGATGGCGAGGTCCCAGTCGGCGGCGTCCGGCAGCACTACCAGGTGGTTCTTGGCGCCCGCCAGGGCCTGGACCCGCTTGCCCGCCGCCGCCGCCCGGGAGTAGACGTGGCGCGCCACCGGCTCGGAGCCGACGAACGAGACCGCGCGTACGCCGGGATGATCGAGCAGGCCGTCCACCGCCTCGCGGCCGCCGTGCACCAGGTTCAGCACGCCGGCCGGGACGCCGGCCGCGAGCAGCAGCTCGGCCAGGCGCACCGCCGTCATCGGCGTGCGGTCGGAGGGCTTGAGGACGAAGGTGTTGCCGGCGGCGATGGCCAGCGGGAACATCCACAGCGGGATCATGGCCGGGAAGTTGAAGGGGGTGATGCCGGCGACGACGCCGAGCGGCACCCGCACCGTGTGGCTGTCGATCTTGCGCGCCACCCCCTGAACGGTCTCTCCCATCGCCAGGGTCGGCATCCCGGCGGCGAAGTCCACCACCTCGATGCCGCGGCGCACCTCGCCGCGCGCCTCGGCGATCACCTTGCCGTTCTCCCGGCTGACCAGGCGCGCCAGCTCCTCGAGATGCTCTTCGAGCAGCCCCTTGTAGCGGAACATCACCTGGGCGCGCTCGGTGACCGGCACCTCGCGCCAGGCCGGGAAGGCGCCCAGCGCGGCGGCGACGGCCTCGTCGATCTCGGCGGCGGTCGAAAACGGCACGCGCGCCAGCTCGCTGCCGCTGGCGGGATCGAAGACCGGCGCCCGGTGCGCTGCCGTCGAGGCGCGCCATTTGCCGCCGATCAGCAGCGGCAGATCCGTTGCCATTACTTCACCGCCCCCACCGTGAAGCCGGCGACGAAGCGGTCCAGGAACGTGTTGTACATCACCGCCACCGGCAGGCTGGCGATCAGGCAGGCGGCCATCAGCGAGCCCCAGTAGTAGACGTCGCCGCGCACCAGGTAGATCGGCACGCCGACGCTCACCGTCTGGTGCGCGGCGCTCGAGATGAAGGTCAAAGCGTAGACGAACTCCTGGGTGACCAGGGTGAAGCTGAAGATCACCACCGTCAGGATACCCGACAGCGAGATCGGGATGACCAGCTGCACGAACGCCTGGAAGCGCGTCAGGCCATCCACCATGGCGGCGTCCTCGAGCTCCCTGGGGACCGACTTGAAGAAGGCCATCAGCAGCCAGATCGAGAACGGCAGCGTGAACGTCGGATAGACCAGGATGATCGACCACAGCGAGTCCTGCAGCCCGAGCAGCGCCACCACCCGCGACATGGGGATGAACAGCAGCGTCGGCGGGATCAGGTAGGTCAGGAAGATCCCGATGCCGAGCCGCTCTCCCCAGCGGCCGGTGAGACGCGCCAGGGCGTAAGCCGCGGGCAGCGCCAGGAGCAGGGTGATGGCGACCACCACGGCCCCGGCGAAGGCGGTGTTCCCCAGCCAGCGCAGGTACATGGTCTCGTTGAACAGCAGCCGCAGATGCTCGAGGGTGGGCGGCAGGTTGAACAGGAACGGATTGTTCTTGGTGTTGTAGAGGTCGGTCGTCTGCTTGAAGGTGGTGATCCCCATCCACAGGAAGGGGAAGGAGAGCGCCGCCGCGAACACCAGGACGATCGCCCAGCGCAGGATGCCCGGCGGCACGCGGACCCCGCCCTCGCGCGCGCCCAGCAAGCGCCGCCAGCGCTGCCAACCTAGCCAGCCGGTCTCGCCGGTCACACGACCTCCGTGCGATGCGCGACGCGCAGCATTGCCCAGGCGACCAGCACCAGGATCGGCACCAGGAAGACCGAGACCGCCGCGCCCTCGGCGAGGCTGCCGCCCAGGATGCCGGCGAAGAAGGCGTAGGACGGCAGCACGTGCGTCGAATCGTACGGGCCGCCGCGGGTCAGGATGTAGACGACCGTCATGTCGGTGAAGGTGAAGATGATCCCGAACAGCAGCGCCACGGCGATGACCGGCTTCATCATCGGCAGCGTGATCTCGAGGTGCGTCCGCCAGAAGCCGGCGCCGTCCACCGCCGCCGCCTCGGGGATGTCGCGGGGGATGGCGGTCAGGCCCGCCAGCAGGATCACGGTCGAGAACGGCATCATGCGCCAGGCGTGCACCAGGATGACCGAGAGCATCGCCAGCTTCGGCTCCCCCAGCCACATCGGCGTGTCGAACGGCTTGACCAGGTGAACGCTCACCAGGGCCCAGTTGATGACGCTGTAGATCGAATCCAGGATCCACTTCCAGCCGATGGCGCCCAGCGAGATCGGCGCCACCCAGGGCAGCAGGATGAGGAAGCGCACCAGCCCGCGGCCGCGGAACGGGTTGCGCAGCGCCACCGCCAGGATGTTGGCGCCGACGATCACGATCAGCTGCGCGCTGACCGTGAAGATGAACGAGTGCAGCAGCGCGCCGCGGAACGCGGGGTTCTGCAGCACGCTGCGGAAGTTCGCGAGGCCGACGAACTTGTAGCCGACGCTGCCGACGGTGACGTTGCCGACGCTGTACAGGAAGGCGAGGATGAGCGGCACGCCGACCAGGCCCACGATGAACAGCAGGGCGGGCATGAACATCGCCGCGCCCAAGAAGCGGTCGCCGCGCCTCATTCCCATGCCAGGCTCCGCGCCTCGGTTCGCCGCCCGTCGCTCTTGGCGAAGAAACGGAGATTGCGCTCGGGGATCGCCAGCCGCACGGCCTCGCCTTCGTTGACCTCGACCTGGTAGACCGAGGGCAGCCTGCCGATCAGCCGCTTGCCGCCGAAGCGGCCGTCCTGGATCTGCGCATAGAGGACCCTCTCGTTGCCCAGATATTCGACGCCGGTCACGCGGGCGGTGATCGCCACCGCCGGACCCTCGACCAGGGCCGCCGGCAGCAGGTGCTCGGGGCGGAAGCCGGCCAGGACGTCGCCATGATCGACCAGGTTCATCGGCGGCGAGCCCAGGAAGGTGGCGACGAAGGTGTCCGCCGGATCGTCGTAGACCTCGCGCGGCGAGCCCACCTGGCGCACCACGCCCTTGTCGAGCACCACGATGCGATCGCCCATCGCCATCGCCTCGACCTGGTCGTGGGTCACGTAGATGGTGGTCGTGCCGATGCGCTTGTGAAACTGGGTCAGCTCCTCGCGCGCCGAGGCCCGCAGCTTGGCGTCGAGGTTGGACAGCGGCTCGTCGAGCAGGAAGACGCTCGGCTCGCGCACGATGGCGCGGGCCAGCGCCACCCGCTGGCGCTCACCGCCCGAGAGCTCGCGCGGCTTGCGCTCGAGCAGCTCGCCGATGCCGAGCAGCGCCGCCGCCCACTCGACCTTGGGCCGGCGCTGCTCCTTGGGCACCTTCTGCGCCCGCAAGGGAAAGGCGATGTTCTTGTAAACCGAGAGGTGCGGATAGAGCGCGTAGCTCTGGAACACCATGGCGATCCGCCGCTCGCGCGGCGGGAGCTGCGTCACCACCCGCCCGCCGATCAGCACGTCGCCGCGGGTGGGCTCCTCGAGCCCGGCGATCATCCGCAGCAGCGTCGTCTTCCCCGAACCCGAGGGTCCGAGGAAGACCATGAACTCGCCTTCCCGCGTCAGGAGGTTGATGTCGTTGACGGCACCGAGCTGTCCCTGCTTGAAGACCTTGGTCAGGTCCCGCGTTTCGACGATCGCCATTGCGCGCCCGCGGAGATCGCCAGCCTACTTCCACTTGTCGAAGATGCGCTTGATTTCCTTCTCGGCGGCGGCAACCGACTCCTCGGCCGTCATCTCGTCGCGCGCCGCCTTGGCGAACATGGTCGGCAGCACGAAGGTGTTGAACACCTCGTCGATCGCGGCGGTGGCGTAACCCGGGTAACCGACGTTGGTGGCCGTTTGCAGCGAGCCGGCCAGCACCTTGTACTTGTCGGGCGGCACCGCCTTGGGATCGTTCGCGATCATCTGCTCGAGGTTCTTCACCGTGCCCGCGAAGCACGGGAAGTTGTAGAACTCGCTCGCCTTGAAGGCGTCGCCGAAGCTGTCCATGTAGTCCGCCAGGAACTGCTTCGCGCCGGCGATGTTCTCGGCGAACTTCCAGATCACGTAGCAGTCCATGACGTGCTCGCAGGCGATGCGCCGGACCGGGCCCTTGAGCGCCGGCGTGAGCTGGATCTGTTTCGACATCTCGGGGTTGTCCTTCTCGGCGGCGCGCGTCACCGAGATGGCGTTCAGCACGAAGGAGGCCTTGCCCGACAAGATGGCGCGGTTGTTGGAGGAGGGGTCCCAGGTGAACACCTCGAGGGTCTCGGTGTCCTTGTACAGGGAGCGCATGAACTTGACCGCGTCGACGGTGTTCTTGGAGTTGATCACCACCACGCCGGCCTCGTTCTGCTCGGCGCCGCCGAAGGCCCACAGCAGGGCGCGCATCGCCATGTTGGTGTCGAGCTCCTGCGACAGGCCGATGCCGCACGGGTTGCCAAGCTTGTCCTTGATCGCCTTGGCCCCCTTGTGCACGTCCTCCCAGGTGTCCGGCCCATTCGGGTAGCCGACCTGGGACCAGAGGTCCTTGCGGTAGTTGGGGGGATCGGGAACGAACGAGTCGGAGAAGGCGAAGTGCTTCTTGGTCTTGGGGTTGTAGGTCGACTTGTGGCCCAGGTCGTGGGTCTTGCCCCACTTCTTCTCGACTTCCTGGTAGATCTCGCCGTGGTCGATGACCTGCTGCTCATAGGCGGCGGGGGGCGACAGGAACATGAACAGGTCATGTCCCTTCTTGGCCGCCACCTCGGCGGCGGCGCGGGCGTTGATCTCGCCGATCGCGATGTGATCGACGATCACCTGCGTGTTGTGCTTCTCCCCCCACTGCTTGCAGAACACTCCGTCGAACCACTTGTCATAACCCGGCACGAAGTGGCTCCACTGGCAGATCTTGAGCGTCTTCTGCTGAGCGCGGCCCCGCACGGGGAAGATCAGCGAGCCGGCGGCGACGGCGCCGGCCGTCTGCATGAACTCACGCCGCGAGATGCCCTTGTTTCTCCTGGCCATAGCTCCTCCTCCTTGGTGGTCCTGGTCAGATCGCGAACGGAAACGAGAAGCGGGCCTCATGGCCCACGAGTGCCCTTGGATCGACTCTTGAGGAGCACGGCGCCGGAGCCTTGTGCTGGGTGGCCGGGATTGTAACATGCACCCCCCGCCGGCCAGCCTGCATCCGGTACCTTACTCCGCGTCAGGCCCCGAGCGCCAGGCGGTCGGCCAGGGCGTGCGGGAGGCCCGCCCTGAGGATGCGCTTCTGGGCGGCAGTGATGGGGTAAGGGATGCGGTACCAGCGGACCA
>DASZHY010000391.1:0-2236 GCA_035949675.1 Thermoanaerobaculia bacterium | reverse complement strand
TTCTTGGCGCGCTCAGTAAATCTCTCAAACGGATACAAGGTCCTATTCCTCCTGGATTCCTACGCCTAGGTGGGGCCAGCACCTCCTCGAACGTTGCTTTGGTACCCCGCGGTACCTCTGCACCTAATATAACGTCCAACTCGACGAACGCATTTCTTTGGGCGGAGGCGCGGTGAGAACCCTTCTCGGGCGCCTCGGCGGCTACCTTCCGGCGGCGATCGCTTTGGCCCTTCCGACCGCCTTCCTACCAGCCGCCGAAGACTCGTTCATCCTGCCTCGCGCGTCGATCGTTGTCGCCGGTGCCTGCCTCGGGGCCGGGATCGCATTACTGTCGCCGGGCGGACCCGGGTTGGGAAGATTACGCTGGCCGCTCGCCGCCTGCGCGGGGGCTGCCGTCCTGGCCTTCGTTCTCTCCATCTCAAGGCCGCTCAGCTTCGCCGGTTCGTACACACGATACGAGTCTTTACCGATGCGGATCGCCTACCTCGGACTGCTCGCCATGGCCGTCTGGCTGATCCGCAGCAAGCGCCACCGCGAGTGGGTGGTGGTCGCCCTTGTCTTCGGGACCGGCGTGGCTTGCCTTGAGGCATTGCTGCAATTTGCTCAGCAGGTGCCGTACCGGCCCGACGGGAACCTCGGAAACGCCAACCTGCTGGGCGCCCTCATCGCCATGAGCTTGCCTTTGGCAATCGCACGCGCGTTGCGCAGCGACCGTTTCACTGTCGCATGGTGGCTCGGCGCAGCGGTCCTCGCATCGGGGCTGTATGTGACCACCTCCCGCAGCGGAGGGCTGGGAGCGCTGGCAGGCTGCCTGGCACTGGTTGTCTTCTCGCTCAAAGGACGGGCCACGGCGATCGGGGCAATCCTTGCGGTCGCGGTGATCGGAGCGGCGCTTGTTGTGATCGTGACGTCGCCGCTGCAGTTCCTCAACGACGACCCCAGCAAGCTGAGGATTCACCTCTGGGAGGACGGCCTGCGCATGATCGCAATCCGACCTTTCGCAGGATGGGGCGAGGATGCGACTGGTCTCGCCTTCGGCCGATTTCTGAGCGGAGACTATGCGAGCGGCATCACTTTCGACCGCATACATTCGGGGCTCCTTGACACAGCCGCCATGCAGGGGTTGCTGGGCGTTGCTGCGATCGGCCTGGTCCTGGTGATCCTGTTCCACGGTGCGTGGCGCGCGCGATTCGATGCCGACGTCCGAGCCCTGGCCGCGGCGTGCGTTGGATTCACCGTCTGGGTGGTCTTCAACTTCGATTGGGCGCCGGCCACGGGTGCGTTCTGGCTCCTGGCCGGGACCGGGTGGTCGGCCGTCCGGTCATTCGAGGGCGAGCTGGCGGGGTCGGCGACAACGCAGCCGGCGGGCGGGCCCATCCTGTGGCGCTCTGGCCTGGCAATTGCGCTCGCGCTGGCCGCGGTCTTACTGGGCGCCCTACCGCTGCTGGCTGACACGTGGTACCTGCAAGGGCGCACCGAGTTGGCTGTGCGGATCGACCCGCTCCAGTCCCGCTATCACTGGGCGCTGGGCCAGGGCCTGGTCGCCCACGGTTCGCCGGCCCAGGGGGTGGACGAGATGAGGCGGGCGGCAGACCTCGGTGAGAGCGAGCCCGGTTTCTACGTCGAGCTCGGCGACACCGAGGCTAAGCTCGGGCGGCTCGCGGCCGCCCGCAGCGATTACGGCCGCGCCCTAGAGATAGACCCTTACTACTCGCCCGCGCGCCAGCGCCTGGCCGCGATGGCAAGCTGAAAACGGCGCTTGGGCGCAACTTGGGCGGGCCCTCCCTCGAATTTGGCTCCCTCCCCCAAGCCGTCGCACCAAACCGAAGCCAGCTTGATACGAACCGCGAACGAGGTCAACCCAGCCTGTAAAGAACCGGCGTAGTCGGGCTAGTTCTCGTCCTCGACGTCGTCGTATTCGGCCGGCCGCTGCTCGGGGCGCCCGTTGGCCAGGCTGGCCGGCGGCGCGGACAGCTGCTTCAGGCTCAGCGAGATGCGCCGCCGGGCGGTGTCGATCCCGATCACCTTGACCTGGAGTGTCTCCCCCACCTTCAGCACGTCCTCTGTCCTTTCCACGTGGTCCCAAGACAGCTCGGAGATGTGGAGCAAACCCTCGATCCCCTGCATGATCTGCAGGAAGGCGCCGTACTTCTTGGTCTTGGTGACCTGCCCCTCCACGATCGAGCCGATCGGCATCGACTGCACGAGCCTCTCCCAGGGGTCCTGCTGCAGCTGC
>DASZHY010000390.1:0-7207 GCA_035949675.1 Thermoanaerobaculia bacterium | reverse complement strand
CCTGGAGGCGGCGCCTCGCCGTCGATGGCGCGCAGCAGGGCACCCCCGGGCAGCGTCATCTCCGCCAGCGTGGCGCGGCAGCTCGCGCACCCTCCCAGGTGCCCTTCCACGAGCACGCGGCGCGGCAGGTCGGCTTCCCCGCTCGCGACGCCGAGCAGGATCTCCTCGGTCGGATGCACTAGCCGCGCTCCAGCAGGTTGCGCATGGACTTGAGCCCGATCCGGATCCGCGATTTCAGGGTGCCGACCGGCAGCCGCAGCCGCTCGGCCGTCTCGACGTACGTGAGGCCGCCGAAGTAGGCCAGCTGGATCGCCGTCCGCTGCTCCGCCGGCACCTGCCCCAGCACCTTGCGCAGAGTCAGCATCAGGTCGCTGCCGTGCTCGACGCGGGCCGGCAGCTGCTCGAAGTCGAGGGCCTCCATGTCGCGCGCCACGCCGGTCCGGCGCCAATGGTCGATCAGCTTGTTGCGCGCGATGGCGTACAGCCAGCCCGCGGCGTCGCCACGGTCCGGCCGGTAGCTCCCCGCCTTCTGCCAGACCGTCACGAAGACCTCCTGCACCAGGTCCTCGGCCAGCATGTCGTCGCGGCACAGCTGCCGCAGGTAGCCCAGCAGGGCTGGAGCAAAGCGCTGGTAGAGCTGCTGAAAGGCCGCGAAGTTCTCGCGCGCGATCTCCGCCAGCCAGCCCTCGGCGCCGGCGTCAGTGGCCGTATTCGACTTCAAGTTCAGGCGCTCCCGGAGGGAACAATCTATCCCATCTCGCGGGCCTGGCAGGCGCCGCGGGAGAGCGGGACCGGCGTGGCAGGCGGGCAGGGCTTCCGGGGTCGTCGTGGAGAGAGGTTCCATGCGCGCGAGGCAGCTCCCGCTCTCCCTACGTCCCTGGCGCGGTTTCGGATGAGCCGGCCGGCGGCGGACCGGGCCCCTGCTCAGAGATCCAGCTCCTGGCCTTCCTCGAGGACGCGGCAGCCGGCGGCGGCGAGCGCGCGGCGCTCGGGGCCGGCGGGGTCCAGCGCCGGGTTGGAATGGTTGAGGTGGGTGAAGAAGACCTGCAGGCCGCCGCGCACCTGTTCGCGCAGCAGCTCGACTGTCGACGTCATCAGCGGGTGCCCGATGCGGCGCACGTCGCGGTCGGGCAGCTCGCCGGCCGCATAAAAGGTGCCGTCGAGGAGCGCGACGTCCACCCGCTCCCGGCGCAGCACCTCGGGCAGCGGCGTCGCCCATGCCGTCCAGGAATCGGTGTCGGGGACGTAGAGCAGCGTGCGCCGCGTCCCGCGCACCACGAACCCCAGCGTGTCGCTCAGCTCATCGCGGTGCGGCACCGCGAGCGGCGTCACCGTCAGCCCTGTTTCGAGGGCCAGCGCCACACCCGGAGCCATCTCGCGCAGGAGGATGTTGCGCCGCGTCACCAGCAGGCTCCAGGGGCCGTTGCCGCGCAGGAACGCGGCCATCCGCGGCGAGGCGTAGACCGGCAGGTCGCGGCTGTTGATGGCCTCGAAGCCGAAGAAGGCGAGCCCGAGGAAATGACCGGCGTGGGCGTGGGTGAGCAGGATGCCGTCCACCGGATGGCGGTCGGGCCCCCCTGCCGGATGGGGCCGGAAGCGGTGCACTGCCTCTAGCTGCGCGCCGAGATCGGGAGTGGCGTCGATCAGCCAGGTATGGCCGCTCGCCGGCAGGTGCAGGGCCAGGCTGGCGACGCGCCGCCGCCGCCCCGGATCGCGCCGTGCCGCGACGCAGCGCACGCAGTCGCAACCGGCCTGCGGCACGCCGCCGTCCTGGGCCGTTCCCAGCGCCACCACCACCAGCCGGGGCGGCGGCACCGCGGCCTGGGGCACCAGCCGGGGCACCGCCGCGGCCTCAGGGACGGCGGCCACCGCCAGCCCCCCCACCAGCCCAACCAGGCCGGCGGCGACCAGGCCGGCGGCGACCAGGCAGACGCCAGCAGCGGCGGCGGTGCGTGCGGCGAGGCGGCAACCGCGGCAACCGCGCCGATCGCACCAATTGCGCCGATCGCACCAATTGCGCCGATTGCAGCAGGGGCGGCGTGGCGAGAGATCGCGCATGGCTGTTCCGGTCCGAGCGAGCATACACTTCGCGCCATGCGCATCGTCTCGCTGGTGCCCAACGGCACCGAGATCCTGTTCGCGCTCGGCGCCGGCGACGAGGTGGTCGGGGTCAGCCACGAGTGCGACTACCCGGCGGCGGCGCGGCTGCGGCCGGTGCTGACCGGCAGCGCCCTGCCGCCCGGCCTCGGCGCGGCGGAAGTGGATCGCGCGGTCAGCGCGCAGGTGGGCAGCGGCGAGAGCCTGTACACGCTGGCCGAGGACAAGATCGCCGAGCTCGCGCCCGACCTCATCGTCACCCAGCAGCTATGCCCGGTGTGTGCGGTGTCGACGGCGCAAGTGGACGGCGCGGTGGCGCCCCTCCCCCGCTGCCCCGAGGTGCTCTCGCTCGACCCCGCGACCCTCGCCGACGTGCTCGCCGACGTCCGGCGCGTCGGCGAGCGGATCGGGCGCACCGCCGCGGCCGGCGAGCTGGTGGCCGCTCTCGAGCGGCGTCTCGCGGCCATCCGTGAGCGCGTCGCGGGGCGGCCGCGCCCGCGCGTGCTGGCGCTCGAGTGGCTCGACCCGCCGTTTGCCGGCGGCCATTGGGTGCCGGACATGATCGCCGCCGCCGGCGGGCTCGACGTGGCGGCGGTCCCGGGCGCCCACTCCGCCCGTCTCAGCTGGGAGCAGCTGGCCGCCCTGGACCCGGACCTGGTGGTGGCCATGCCGTGCGGCTACGACGCCGCCGGCGCCGCCGCGCAGGTGACGGCCGGCGCCGGCCGCCCCGAGTGGCGCCGCCTGCGCGCCGTCCGCGCCGGCCGCGTCCATCCCGTGGACGCCAACGGCTGCTTCAGCCGCCCCGGCCCGCGGCTGGTGGACGGCATCGAGCGCCTGGCCGAGCTGTTCCATCCCGCCGTCGGGTAAAGGGCGCGACGGCGCGACTACCGACCGCCGGCGGGAGCGGGTCGACCGGCCCGCCGGCGGACGCTGATGGCGCTGGACGGCGCTGGACCTGGCAGGACCTCGAGGGTTGGCGCCTCAGTCGGCGCGCACCGCCAGCAGGCGGATGGGCTGGATGCCGAGGCTCTCGAACTCCAGGGTGTCGCCATGCATCTGCATCTTGGCGGCGCCCAGCAGGCGGCCGTCACCCTTGCCGTTCTTGTCGACGTTGAGCTCGAGCACGGTGAAGGGGTACTTCGAGGAGCGGCTGAAGTACTGGACCTCGCGCAACGAGAGCGGGCGGTTCAACACCACGTGCAGCGTACGCCCGTTCGCGGTCTCCTGCGACAGCACCGCTGCCACCGGGTAGCCGAGACGGCCGCCGACCCTGAGATAGCCGGCGCTGTGCTGCCGCCACAGCTCGTCGCGCAGGGAATACTGACCCTTGGCGGCGAGCGTGCCGGTGAGCCGCTGGACGTCGGCGTCGTCGGCATAGTGATCGACGGACAGGATGAAAGGCTGGTTGAAGCGCACGCCCAGCGTATTGACCATGTTCCCGGTGAACTGATCAGGGTGCTCCGCCACCGCGCCGGCGGCGATCGCCGTGCCCAGGGCGGCGGCCATGACCAGCGCCGGAATCACATACAACCTGGTTGGTGTTCTCATAGGTTCTCCTTGACCAAATGGGCTCCCATGGAGGGGCCCAGAGGGGCTCAGTGCAACTTCCGCACCGTCCCCGGCCGCGGCGCCCGCCTGCCGCCGAAAACCCTTCCATTGCAGGGTTTTCCGCCCTCGGGCCACCGCGTTGGCCGGCACCAATCCGGGCGCCGAGGGCGCCGCCGCGGCGCCCGGCAGTCTGCGCGAGGTGACGGACGCGCTCCTCGCCGGGGACGGCGCTATGATCATTGACCGTCTTCCGGCTGGCCCGGCTGCCCAGGTTGCCCCGAAGGCGCCGGGAACGAAGCGCCGAGCCGCGGCGTTTCACTGCCAGGCCAGAGGAGCGGCGCGCTCGGCGGAGCCGTGCGCGCAACCCCGGCTGCCGCTCGCCACGGCCGCCATGAGGAGCAGAAAGCATGTGGATCGTCCGCCTGGCGCTGCGCCGGCCGTACACCTTCGTGGTGCTGGCGCTGCTGCTGCTGATCCTGGCACCCATCGTGGTCCAGCGGACGCCGACCGACATCTTCCCGAACATCGACATCCCCATCGTCACCGTGCTCTGGAACTTCAAGGGCATGTCGCCGCAGGAGATGGCCAACCGCATCGTCAGCAATTTCGAGCGCGGCCTGACCACCACCGTCAACGACATCGAGCACATCGAGTCCCAGACCCTGGCCGGCACCTCGGTGGTCAAGATCTTCTTCCAGCCGCACGCCAACATCGCGGCCGCGGTGGCCCAGGTCACCGCCATCTCGCAAGCGCAGGTGCACTCGCTGCCGCCCGGCACCGGGCCGCCGCTGGTGATCACCTACAACGCCTCCTCGGTCCCGATCCTGCAGCTGGCGCTGTCCGGAGAGGGCCTGTCCGAGCAGCAGCTCAACGACTTCGCGGTCAACTTCATCCGCACCCAGCTGGCGACGGTGCAGGGCGCTGCCATTCCCTATCCCTATGGCGGCAAGTTCCGCCAGATCCAGGTGGACATCGACGACGCCGCGCTGCAAGCCAAGGGACTGGCGCCGGCCGACGTGGTGAACGCCTTCGGCGTGCAGAACCTGATCCTGCCGGCCGGCACCGCCAAGATCGGCGGCCTCGAGTACCAGGTGGAGACCAACAGCAGCCCGGTCTCGATCCAGGACCTGAACGACCTGCCGATCAAGACCGTGGGCGGCGCCACCATCTACGTGCACGACGTCGCCCACGTCCGCGACGGCTTTCCGCCGCAGACCAACATGGTGCGGGTGGACGGGCAGCGCGCGACGCTGGTGACCGTCCTCAAGTCGGGCAGCGCCTCGACCCTCGACATCATCCGGCGCGTCCGCGAGCAGCTGCCGCGGATTGCCGCCACGCTCCCGCCGCAGCTGCGCATCCAGCCGCTCGTGGACCAGTCGCTGTTCGTCCGCAGCGCCGTCGACGGCGTCATGCGCGAGGCGGTCATCGCCGCCTGCCTGACCGCAGTGATGATCCTGATCTTCCTGGGGAGCTGGCGCAACACGCTGATCATCGCCGTGTCGATACCGCTGTCGATCCTGGTCTCGGTGATCGTGATGAGCGCCCTGGGCGAGACGATCAACATCATGACGCTGGGGGGCCTGGCGCTGGCGGTCGGCATCCTGGTGGACGACGCCACCGTCGCCATCGAGAACATCGACCGCAACCTCGAACAAGAAGGCAAGGAGACCGAGCGCGCGATCCTCGACGGCAGCGCGCAGATCGCGGTGCCCGCCTTCGTCTCGACGCTCGCCATCTGCATCGTGTTCGTGCCGATGTTCTTCCTGTCCGGGGTTTCGCGCTACCTCTTCGTGCCGCTCGCGGAAGCCGTCGTCTTTGCCATGCTGGCCTCGTACTTCTTCTCGCGCACCCTGGTGCCGACGATGGCGAAATATCTGCTGCGCGCCCACTCGCACGCCGAGCAGGCGCGCCGGCGGGAGAGCCGCAACCCGCTGGTTCGCTACCAGCTGGGATTCGAGCGCCAATTCGAGCGCCTGCGCGGCGGCTACGGGAAGCTCGTCGCCGCCTGCATCGCGCACCGCGCCGCGTTCCTGCCCGCGTTCCTCGGCTTCTGCCTGATCTCCATGGCGGTGCTCTTGCCCTGGCTGGGGCAGGACTTCTTCCCCAAGGTCGATGGCAGCCAGTTCAAGCTGCACGTCCGCGCGCGCACCGGCACCCGCATCGAGGAGACTGCCCGCCTTTGCGACCAGATCGATCGAGCCATCCGCGAGACGGTGCCGAGATCCGAGCTGGTGACGATCATCGACAACATCGGCGTGCCCTACAGCGGCATCAACCTGTCCTACAGCAACTCGGCGCCGATCGGTCCGAGCGATGCGGACGTGCTGGTCTCGCTCGCCCCGCGCCACCACCCGACCGCCGGCTACGTGCGCGCGGTGCGCGCCAAGCTGGCCGCCGAGTTCCCGAACGTCAGCTTTTACTTCCTGCCAACCGACATCGTGAGCCAGATCCTGAACTTCGGCCTGCCCGCCCCGCTGGACATCCAGGTCATCGGCAGCAATCTCGAGGCGAACCGCCAGTACGCCCGCCGGATGCTCTCCCAGGTGCGCGCGATCCCCGGCACCACCGACCTGCGCATCCATCAGCCGTTCGACAACCCCAAGCTCGAGGTCGTCGTCGATCGCACCAGGGCCTCGCAGGTCGGCTACGCACAGCGCGACGTGGCGGGCAACCTGCTGGTGGCGCTCAGCGGCAGCTTTCAGACCTCGCCGATCTTCTGGCTGAACCCGCAGACCGGAGTGAGCTACAGTGTGGCAGTGCAGTCGCCGGAATACCGCGTCAACAGCCTGCAAGACCTGCTGAACGTCCCGGTCACGCCCGTTGCGGCGGCCGCCGCCGGGCCGCCCCAGATCCTGGGCAACCTGGCGACGGTCGTCCGCGGCGCGGAACAAGGAACGGTCAGCCACTACAACGTCCAGCCGGTGCTCGACATCTACGGCGCGGTGGAAGGGACCGATCTGGGCAACGTCGCCAGGCAGGTCGACGCCATCGTCGCCGCGGACGGCAAGGACCTGCCGCGGGGCACCCAGGTCATCGTCCGCGGCCAGATCGAGACGATGCGCGCGTCCTATCGCGGGCTGCTCGGCGGTCTGGTGCTGTCGATCGTGCTGGTGTATCTCCTGATCGTCGTCAACTTCCAGTCCTGGCTCGATCCGTTCATCATCATCGCCGCCCTGCCGGCCGCGCTCTGCGGCATCGTCTGGATCCTGTTCCTGACCTGGACGCGGCTCAGCGTGCCGGCCTTGACCGGAGCGATCATGTGCATGGGCGTGGCCACCGCCAACAGCATCCTGGTGGTCAGCTTCGCCAAGGAGCAGCTGGCGGCCGGCGCCACGGCCGCCGAAGCGGCCCGCTCGGCCGGCTTCACCCGCTTCCGGCCGGTGCTGATGACCGCTCTGGCGATGATCATCGGCATGGTGCCGATGGCTCTCGGCCTGGGCGACGGCGGCGAGCAGAACGCGCCGCTCGGGCGCGCCGTGATCGGCGGCCTGGTGCTGGCGACGGTGGCGACGCTGACCTTCGTGCCGGCGCTGTTCAGCATCATGCACCGCTCGACGGGTGC
>DASZHY010000389.1:0-8517 GCA_035949675.1 Thermoanaerobaculia bacterium | reverse complement strand
AGGCATGGAGAACCTGCGCGACCGGGCCGACGTCGAGGCGGCGCTCGTCGAGCTGCGGCAGCGCCGGCCGGGGTTGCGCAAGGCGGTGATCAAGCTCGACGACAGCTTCTCGGGCGAGGGCAACGCCATTTTCCGCTACCCTGACGCGGCGGCCCCGGCGGCCGCCACGAACCCGGCCGCCGCGGCGAACGGGGCGGACGCCGGCAGGCGGGCCGCGAGCCCGTCGAGCCGGCGGCGGACCGGGTCGATGCGCACCCCGGCGGCGATGCGCGACGCGCTGGGCGCCATCGAGCTGTCGGTGCCTGACGAGACGCCGGACAGCTACTTCGCCAAGTTCGAGGCCATGGGCGGAGTGGTGGAAGAGTTCATCGAAGGCAGGGAGAAGGCGTCGCCGAGCACGCAGCTGCGTATCAGCCCGTATGGCGAAGTGCTGACCATCTCGACCCACGACCAGATCCTGGGCGGCCCCAACCAGCAGGTGTTCCTGGGTTGCCGCTTCCCGGCGCGCGACGAGTACCGGACGCAAATGCAGGCGGCGGGGGTGCGCATCGGCGAGGTGCTGGCGGCGCACGGGGTGGTGAGCCGGTTCGGCGTCGACTTCCTGGTCTGGCGCGACAGCCCGGAGCAGGGTTGGAACCTGGCGGCGCTCGAGATCAACCTGCGCATGGGGGGCACCACCCATCCGTACCTGGCGCTGCAGTTCCTGACCGGCGGCGCGCTCGACCGCACCAGCGGTCTGTTCTGGTCGCCGACCGGGCACACCAAGTGTTACGTGGCGACCGACAACCTGCACGCCGAGAGCTACCGCGGGCTGCTGCCCGAGGACCTGGTCGAGATCCTGACCGAGACCCGCCTGCACTACAGCCTGGGCACCGAGTCCGGCGTGCTGTTCCACCTGATGGGGGCGCTTTCCGAGTTCGGCAAGCTGGGGGTCACGGCAATCGCCGACACCCACGAGGACGCGGACGCCATCTACCAGCGCGCGCTGGCGGTGCTCGACCGGGAGACCGCGCAGCGGTGAGGGGGCACAGGCGGCGGGGCGCGATATACTGTCGGACGTAACCAGGCCACGCTAAGTTCCCGCGAAACCAGACCGGCAGTCTTGGAGGCGATCATGAAACGTTCCTCCCGCATGACCATCCAGCAAGCGACGCAGGATTACGAGCGCTGGCTTGCCGGCTTCCTAGACATCGTTCCGGAGGACCTGGCGGCCAAGCACGAGAAGATGACCGGCGCCGTCTTTCCCTTCCTGCGCGCCACCTACTACCGCTGGGCGCAGCTGTTCCCGCACCGCTGCAAGGAGCTGGCGCGGGCGCCGCAGGTGCTGGCGGTGGGCGACCTGCACGTCGAGAACTTCGGCACCTGGCGCGACGCCGAGGGGCGGCTGGTCTGGGGGATCAACGACTTCGACGAGACCTGCCGGCTGCCTTACGCGCACGACCTGGTGCGCCTCGCGACCAGCGCCCATCTGGCCATCGCCGACGGCCACCTGAGGATCAACGCCAGAGAGGCGTGCGAGTCGATCCTTGGCGGCTACCGGGAGGGGCTCGAGGCGAGCGGCAGGCCCTTCGTGCTCGCGGAGCACGGCAAGGCGCTGCGCGAGATGGCGACCGCCCGGCTCATTGACCCCCAGAAGTTCTGGGAGAAGCTGGACGGCCGGCCGACCTACAAGGGACAGGTGCCGCAGCGGCCGGCCAAGGCGCTCTCGAACATGTTGCCGCGGCCCGACCTGCCGCGGCGGGTGGTGCACCGGGTGGCCGGGCTGGGGAGCCTGGGACGCCAGCGTTTCGTGGCCATCGCCGATTGGCAGGGAGGCAGGATCGCGCGCGAGGCGAAGGCGCTGGCGCCGTCGGGGGCGGTGTGGGCCTTCGGCGGCGAGGGGGCGACCAAGGTGCTGTACCAGACCATCCTCGACGAATCCGTGCGCAGCGTCGATCCCTGGGTCAAGGTGCGGCGGCGGTGGATCGTCCGCCGGCTGGCCCCCGACTGCACGCGCATCGAGCTGTCGGAGCTGCCGGAGGAGCGGGAGGAGACCTACCTGCTGCACGCCATGGGCTGGGAGACGGCCAACGTCCACCTGGGCAGCCGTTCGGCGCACGCGCTGCTGGTGGACCTTGCCGCGCGCGACGTCGAATGGCTGCACCACGCGGCGAAGGCAATGCTCGAGGCAGTGCAGGAGGACTGGGAGGCGTGGCGCAAGGATCCGGTGGAGCCGGCGATCAAGGCGCCGGCCGTGGCGATCGCGCCGGTTGCCGCGGTCCCGGCGGACACCGCGGGCCCCGGCGGCGCTTCCCTGGTGGTGCTGGCGATGCAGCAGACCGGCGACAAGGCGGAAAGCGCGGGAGCGGTGGCGTCCCTGGGCAAGAAGGGGCGGGCGGAGAAGCTGCGCAAGGTGGGCGGGAGCGGGGAGTCGGAAGGCGACGCCAAGGCCGCCAAGCGGAAGGCCGGGAAGGGCGAAAAGCCGGGGAAGGGCGAGAAGGCGGCAAAGGGCGAGAAGGCGGCAAAGGGCGAGAAGTCCGGCAAGGGGAAAGCCAAGAAAGCCGGGAAAGCCGGGAAGGCCGCGAAGGTCGGCAAGCGGGCTGCCGGCAAAGGCGGCGCGGATGAAGGTGGGACGACCGCTCATGCCGAAAAAGGCGCCCTGGCTGCAGAAAGCGCCAAGAGCGCAAGAGGCGAAAAAAGCGCCAAGGGTCCCAAGGGCGCGAGAAGGGCGAAGCCAGCCAAGCCCGCCAGGCCCGCCAAGCCAGCCAAGAAAGTGAGGGCGGTGGCGGCCTCGTCGACGGCAGCCGCCGCCGCAGAGGCGGATCGACACTAGCCGGCGAGGGCAGTGCCGGCGGCGAGGAGGGCGCGGATCTCGGCGGGACGGAGGCCGGCCTGCGCGAGGACCTCGACGGTGTGCTCCCCGAGGGCGGGCGGGGAGCGGTGGGGCCGCGGCCGGCGGTCGTCGAAGAGCAGGGGCGCGGCGATCGTCTCCAAGGGGCCGTAGGCGCCGGGCGGCAACGCGGCGATCTGGCCCCGGGCACGGGCCTGGGCCAGGGCGGTGCCGAGATCGGCCGGCGGAGCGGCAGGCACGCGGTAGCGGCGCAGGGCCGCGAGCCAGCGGTCGACCGGCCGGGTGGCGAAGATGGCGGCCAGCAAGGCGTCGAGGGCGTCGCGGTTGCGGACGCGCGCTGCGTTGGTGGCGAAGCGCGGATCGGCGGCCAGTTGCGGTTGCCCGATCGCCGTGCACAGCCGCCGCCATAGGTCCTCGCTGCCGGCGCCGACCACCAGCCAGCCGTCGGCGGCGGCATAAGCCTGATAGGGCGTGAGATTGGGATGGCGGGAGCCGAGGCGCGCCGGCTGGCGGCCGTCGGCGAGGTAGGACTGCGCGGCGTAGCCGAGGAAGGCGGCGCCGGCGTCGGCCATGGAGACCTCGACGTGACGGCCCGCGACACTGGCCGCGCTGGCCGCGCTGGCTGCACTGGCCGCGCTGGCTTCGCTGGCTGCACTGGCTGCAGACATGCGGTCGCCTCGCCTGCCGCTCCGAGCCGGAGCGTCTCGGGCATGCAGCGCGGCGAGGGTGCCGGCCAGGCCGAACATCGCGGCCAGGACGTCGACGATGGCGACGCCTACCCGTACTGGCTCGCCTTGCGGCATGCCGGTCAGCGACATCAAGCCCGATTCGGCCTGCAGCACGACGTCATAGGCCGGCCGGTCCGCGTCCGGGCCGCTGGTGCCATAGCTGGTGACCGTGACCTGCACCAGGCGGGGAAAGGCGCGGGTGAAACGGGACCGCCGAAAGCCGAGACGGCGCCACTCGGCGGGCAGGAAGTTCTCGACCAGGACGTCGGCGCCGGCCAGCAGGCGCTCGAAGGCGGCGCGGCCGGCCGGCGCCTTGAGGTCGAGGGCCACCGACCGCTTGTTGCGGTTGGCCGAGAGGAAGTAGGCGCTGGCCTGCCTGCCGTCCGGCCCGGTCACGAACGGCGGCCCCCAGGCGCGGGTCTGGTCGCCGCCGGCGGGACGTTCGACCTTCACCACGTCGGCGCCCAGGTCGCCGAGCAGCATGGCGAGGTAAGGGCCGGCGAGCACCCGCGAGGCGTCGATCACCCGCAGGCCGGCGAGCGGTGCCGGCGGCCGGGGCCGGCGCCCGGCCGCGGATGCCTTGGGCGCCCGGGCCACTAGCGCGCGTCGTCCGGCGGACCGCCGTTGCCGGTCAGCGAGCGGTAGGTGCGGAGGTGACGGAAGGCGGCGGCTTTCTCGCCGAGCTGCTCGTAGACGCGGCTCAAATTGAAGTGGGCGTCGGCGAGGGTTGGATCGAGCTCGAGGGCCCGTTCGTAGGCATCGGCGGCGTGGCGCGGCCGCTGCTGGTCTTGCAGCGCGACTCCCAGGTTGTAGGCGGCGAGGGCATCCTCGGGGTCGATGGCGAGCGCCTGCCGGTAATGGATCTCGGCGGCGGCTGGATCGCCGCCCTCGTGCAGCAGCCTGCCCAGGTTGAGGTGGGCGTCGGCAAGGTCGGGATCGATGGCAAGCGCCTGGCGGTAGGCGGCCTCGGCGGCGGCCGGGTCGTCCGCTTCGAGCGCGACCGCGAGCTCGTAGCAGTCGGCAGCGGTGGCCGTTGGCGGAGCGCCGGAAGGGCGTGCGCCGCGGGTGCTCGCGGTCGGAAACGGCGAGGGGCCGGGCATCGAGGTCGGCCGGCGCGGGCGCTCGTCCCGGGTGCCGCCGCCTGTGGCAGGCACGGGCGCGGGCAGCGGTGCCTGCAGGCTGCGGCGCGGATCGAGAGCGGCTGCCTCGCGCGCCAGATCGGCGACATCGAAGTCGAGCAGGGTTTGCCCCGACTCGGGATGCCAGGCTTCGCCGCCGTCGCGGGCGACGACGTGATGGCCCTGGGCGGAGATGCGCACGGCGGTCAGCGGCTGGCCTTGCGGCAGCTGAGCGTGCAGGTTCTCGAGCGCGATGCGGATGCGGCGCCGCGGGATACGGGCGGCGAGCAAGGCCCGGGCGGTGCGCAGCAGCACCAGGTCCTGAAAGGAAAACAGCAGCTCGCCGCGCGGCCCGACCTGCGGCGCGACGAAGCCGGCGCGCGCGCACGCACGGATCTGGGCTTGCGACATGCCGAGCAACGTCGCGACTTCCCGTGTGGAGTAGCCGCCGTGAAGCGAAGGGCGATCCATGGATCTCCAGTTTACTCTCCCTGCCCAAGGGTCGCGACGGTGCGATGCCCGAGCATCGCGGCGGTGCGGTGCGCGAGGGTGGCGGGGGCGAGGTGCCCCAGGGCCGCGGCGGTGCGGTGCCCGAGCGCGGCGCTGTGCGATGCCCGAGGGCTGCCACGTGCTGCCTCGGCAGGGGCCGAACCGCGCTGGCGAGGCAGCGGTGCGGCGGAGGCGGACGATCGTCAGGTGCGCCGGCGGTGACCGGATGGCGCGGATGGCGGGGCCGGCAGGGTCAGTGCTTGGTGTCCTTGCGCTTGCGCTGGGTGGATGCGGCAGGAGTCTCGCGCAGCGAGGTCCGCGGCGACGCCTTGGGGGGCTTGCGCGCGGACGTCTGAGGGGAGTGAGGGGGCTGACGCTGAGGCGGCGAGCTGGGCGAGGCCTGGGCCGAGCGGCTGGACGGCTGCGGGCGGCCGGCTGGCTCGACGGCGGCACGCACCGACTTTGCCGGCCTGGAGGTGGCGGCGCGCGCCGAGCGGACCGCGCGGCGGGACTCGCCGGCGCCGCGCTGGGGCGTGCCAGCGGCAGGGGCGACGACGCCCGCCGTGGCCGGGGCCGGGGCGGCAGCGCTCTTCTGCGCCTGGCGCCGGGTGCCGGCGGCGCGGGGGCGGCCCGGGGCCGTTTGCGGCTGGGCGGCAGAGGCGAGGCTCGCCTTGAGCGCCGCCATCAGGTCGATGATCTGGGCCTTCGGCGCTTCGACCGGGGCGGCCGAGATATCCTGGCCCGACACCTTCTTCTCGATCAGGTCCATGGTCTGCTTGCGGACCTCGTCCTCATAGGCCGTGGGCTCGAAGCGATCGTTGGCGATCTGATCGATGATCTGCTTGGCGAGCTTCAGCTCTGGCTCGTGCAGCTCGGCGGTGCCGATCGGCACCTCTGAGAAGGGGCGCAGCTCGTCGTAATAACGCAGCTGCTGCATGATGAGCCCTTCCTCGAACGGGCGCAGCAGCACCAGGTAATCCTTGCCGCGCGCCGCGTAGCGCGCCAGGGCGGCGCGCGAGGTCTGCCTCATCGCTTCGGCGAGCAGCCGGTACGGACGCTCGCCGCCCTTGTCGGGTCCGAGATAGTAGGACTTCTCGAAATAGATCGGATCGACCTGCTCGAGCGGCACGAACTCGGTGATGGCGATGGCGTTGGTCGCCTCGCGATTCAACGCTTTGATCTCGTCTTCGGTGAAGAGCACGTACTGGCCCTTGGCGTATTCGTAACCCTTCACCATTTCATCTTTGCCGACGACCACTTCGTCGACCGGACAGACGTACTGCTGCTTGAGTCGCGAGCCGCACTTGCTGTGCAGCATGTTAAGCTGGAACGCCACCGCGGTCTCGCCGGTCGAGTAGAGCTTGACGGGGATGGTGACCAGCCCGAAGGAAACCATTCCTGAAGCGAAAGGTCGTAGACTCATTGGCCTAATATAGCATTTCCAATGGATTTTGTCGCTGCCTCGGAAAGCAAGATGACGCGCGGCCGGGCGCCTGTGCGCCGCACCCAATCCATGGTAATTGGCGGCAGCGATGCCACAACATTTAGCGGCGCCGCCGCGGTCGCAAGCCGGCGCCGGCATTCGGGATGATCGATCAGTTCCGGCACGGCGTGCATTACGCGGCGCGGCGCGGGGCGCGGGCATGGCGGTGAGCCGGGGGGCGGCCGGCGCCGGCGCGCGCCAGGACCTGCGGCGCGAGCTGGCGCGGCTGGGCGCGCCGCAGGCGGCGGCGGGTCTGACGGTCGAGGCGGTGACGCCGATGCTTGCCGAGACCCGCGAGCGGCCGTTCAACGCCGCCGGCTGGCTCTTCGAGCTCAAGTACGACGGCTATCGCTTGCTCGCCGGCCACGCCGCGGCCGGCAAGGTGCGGCTGCTCTACCGCAGCGGCCGCAACGCCACGGCGGATTTTCCCGAGCTGGCGCGCGCGGTCGCGACGCTGCCGTTCGCGTCCCTGGTGCTCGACGGCGAGGCGGTGGCGCTGGACGCACAGGGCCGGCCGAGCTTCGGGCTGCTGCAGCGGCGGGCCCAGCGCGGGCCGGCCGCAGCGGCCGTGCGACGGGTCGCCGGCAGGGGAGGCACGGCGACCGGGGAAGAGGCGGCCGCACCGTTGGTGCTGTTCGTCTTCGACCTGCTGGCCGCGGAGGGCTTCGACCTGCGGCAGCTGCCGCTCGCCGCGCGGCGGGAGATGCTGCGCCGGGTCATGGCGGCGGCCGATCCGCGGGGGCCGCTGCGCCTCGTCGAAGCGGTCGAAGAGCGCGGCGAGGACCTGTTCGCGGCGATCGCCGGGCTGGGGCTCGAAGGCATCCTCGCCAAGCGCACCGGCTCGCCGTACCGGGCCGGCCGCTCGGCCGACTGGTTGAAGGTGCGCGTCGACCGGGTCGGGGACTTTGCCGTCATCGGCTACGGCCCGAAGGCGCCGGCCGACCTGCGGCGCCTTCACCTGGCGGTGCTCACCGCCGGCGAATGGCAGTACGCCGGCAGCGTCGGCAGCGGCCTCGCCGCGGCGGTGCGCGGCGAGCTCGGCGCGCGACTGGCCCGGACGCCGGCGATCCGGCCCGGCGCGCCGGCGTTGAGCCCGGTGCTGGTGCGGCTGGTCGAGGCCGACCGGAAATCGGTAGCGGTCGCGCCCGAGCTGGTCTGCGAGGTGCGCTACCAGGAATGGACGGAGGCCGGCATGCTCCGCCAGCCGGTGTTCCTGCGTCTGCGCGACGACAAACGGCCCGAGGACTGCCAGCCGCCGGGCGACGAACCGCCGGGCGAGAAGCCGGCAGCCGCGGCGGCGAGCCAGGCGGACGCGGCTGGCGTGCAGGGCGAGCTGGCGGCGAGCGGGCTGGCAGCGACCGGGCTGCCGGTCGCGATCTCGCGGCCGCGGAAGGTGTTCTGGCCGGCCGAGGGGTACACCAAGGAGGACCTGGCGCGGTACTACGCGGCGGTTGCGCCGTGGCTGCTCGTCTACCTGCGCGACCGGCCGCTGGTGCTGGACCGCTATCCGGACGGGATCGCCGGCAAGTCGTTCTTCCAGAAGCATGCGCCGGCGGCGCGCGGCGGGCCGGTCATGCGCACCGCGGCGATCCCCGGCGACGGCGGCAGCCGCATCATCGAGTATTTCCTCTGCGACGACGTCGAGTCGTTGCTGGCGCTGGTCAATCTCGGCGCCATTCCGCTGCACGTCTGGGCGAGCCGGGCAGCCGGTCTCGATCGGCCCGACTGGTGCGTGCTCGACCTCGATCCCAAGGGAGCGCCCTTCGCCAGCGTGGTGCGGATCGCCCACGCCTTGCGCGAGCTGTGCGCCGGCATCGGCCTGCCGGCGTTCATCAAGACCAGCGGCGGCAGCGGCCTGCACGTGCTGCT
>DASZHY010000388.1:0-14626 GCA_035949675.1 Thermoanaerobaculia bacterium | reverse complement strand
CTGATCGCCAACCGCTTCGAAGAGGAGAGCTGATGGGGGAGATGGCCGAGGGGCCGAAGGCGCCGGACTCGACGGGCGGCCGGGAGCTCGCGGAGATCGCGGAAGCCGCGGGGATGCGAGTCCTCCGCGGCATGGGGGTCTCGCCGGGAGTGGCGATCGGCCGCGCCGTGATCGTCGAGACCCGGGCGGAGGACGTGTTCCGCCAGCCGATCCAGGAGGACCAGGTGGACTCGGAGGTGGCGCGCCTGATGGAAGCCGTGTGGCATGCCCGCCGAGATCTCGAGAACACCCGCGGTGAGGTTGGGGAGGACCTCGGCGGCGATCTCGCCGGCATCTTCGACGCCCATTTGCTGCTGCTCGGCGACGTCAAGTTCCTGGGCCGGATGGAGGAGCGCATCCGCACCCAGAAGGTCAACGCCGACTGGGCGGTGCACAAGACCGCCGAGGAGCTGGATCAGCGCTTCGCCCAGATGGACAACGCCTACCTGCGCGAGCGCGGCGCCGACATGACCGACGTCACCCGGCATCTGTTGCGCAGCCTGCAAGGGACCTCTCACCGCGAGACCGGCGAGCTGGCGCCCGACACGGTCGTCGTCGCCGACGATCTGACCCCCTCCGATGCCATCCGGCTGGGCCGCCAGCGCGTGCTCGGCTTCGCCATCGAGTCGGGAGGGCGCACCTCGCACACCACGATCATCGCGCGCTCCCTCAACCTGCCGGCGGTGGCAGGGCTGACCGGATTGACCAAGCAGCTGGTCGACGACGTGCCGCTCATCGTCGACGGGGAGGAGGGCACCGTGATCCTGAACCCCACCTCCGAGATGCTCGAGCGCTACCGCTCCCGGCGCTTCGACCTGCAGTGCCGCGATCGCGACCTGATGTTGACGCGGGAGCTGCCGGCGGTCACCCGCGACGGCGCGGCGGTGTCGCTGATGGCCAACATCGACCTGCCGGAGGAGGTGGAAGAGGGGATCTGCTACGGCGCCGCGGGCATCGGGCTCTACCGCAGCGAGTTCCTCTACATCGAGAAGAGCCCGCTGCTGCCGAGCGAGGAAGAGCACCTGGCCATCTATCGCCGGCTCATCGAGGCGGCAGCGCCGCACCCGGCGGTGATCCGCACCTACGACCTGGGCGGCCGGAAGCTGGCGCGCGAGGTGATGGAGACCCATGAGGAGAACCCGGTCCTCGGCCTGCGTGGCATCCGCCTGACGCTCTTCCGGCCGGACATCTTCCGCACGCAGGTCCGAGCCTTGCTGCGTGCCGGCCTGTTTGGCGATCTCTGGGTGATGCTGCCCCTGGTGAGCACCCTCGACGAGCTCCGCAGCTTCCGCGCCTTCACCGCCGAGATGGCGACGGAGCTCGAGCGCGAGGGGCTGCCTTTCCGGCGCGACCTGCGGCTGGGCGTGATGATCGAGGTGCCGGCGGCGGCGGTGATGGCCGACCTGCTGGCGCGCGAAGCCGACTTCTTCTCGATCGGGACCAACGACCTCATCCAGTATTCGCTGGCGGTGGATCGCAACAACGAGCACGTGGCGAACCTGTACCAGCCGCTCCATCCGGCGATGCTGCGCATGCTGCGCCACGTCATCGACAGCGCGCGCGCCGCCAACATCGACGTCGGGTTGTGCGGCGAGATGGGCGGCGACGTTCGCCACGCGCTGCTGCTGATCGGCATGGGGTTGCGGCGGCTGTCGATGAGCCCGCGGCGCATCCCCGAGATCAAGACCTGGCTGCGGCGGATGGCCGTGGCCGAGCTGGCCGACTTGGCCGGCCGCTGCATGACCTTCAGCACCGCCGGCGAGGTGCAGCAACAGGTCGAGAGCTTCTTCGAGGCGGCGATGGTGCCTTCGGGCGCGGTTTAGGCTATTCTCGTCTGGCGATGAAGCATGGCCTTCTGGCTCTGGCGATGGCGGCTGCCGGCCTCGCTGCCGCCATCGCGATCGCTTGTGCCCATGCCGCCCCGGCGCCGGTGACCCGGCCAGCGATTCGGCAGGACGCCGGCAACAAGCCGCCGCCTCCAGGACCCGCGGCCGGATCCGCCGCCACCCACCACAGCAGCGAAGCCGAGCCCAAAGCCCAGCCAGTGGCCGCGGCGGCAGCGGCTGCTCCTTTGCCGGCCGCACCGCCTGGAGCGGTAACTCCCCTCGCGCCCGTGGTCACCGCGAGCGCTGCCGAAGCCGCGGCGGGTGGCGTGGACGGCACGGCGGGGTCGTCCAAACCGGCGGCCGCCCCGGTGGTCGCGCAGCAGGCCAAGGCGCCGGGCGTCGCGGCCGCGCCAACTGCGGTCGCGCCAGCCGCCACGGCCGGGCCGGTTTCAGCGCCGGGCGGCACCGGCGCCCCGGCGGCGGCGAAGGCGTCCGCCGGAGCGAGCCCGAAGTCCTCCGATCCGTCGGTCATCGTGGTCGATACCGCCGACTACGATCCCGATTCGCAGCTGACTCTCGCCGAGGCGGCGAAGGCCGAGCGCGAGCGCAAGGCCGATGCGACCAAGCCGCGCATTGTAATTAATAATAAGAATATTCATCGCTACGCAAAGGGCGGACAGCTCACCGTCGCCGAGCCGAAGAAGCAAGCCGCCCCGCCGCAGCCGGCCCAGGCAGCGGCGGCCGCAGCGCCGGCAGCGGCTTCTGCCGTGCCTCTGCAACGCGACGAAAAGTACTGGCGCGGCAGGGCGCTCGAGATCCGGCAGCGTTGGCGCAAGGCGTCCGACCGCATCAAGGAGCTGGAGGATGACATCGCCCTGTTGCGGCGGCGCTTCTACGCCCAGGACGATCCCTACGTCCGCGATGGCCAGATCAAGCCGGCGTGGGACCGAGCTCTCGACGAGCTGCGGGAGAGCCGCGCCGCGGTCCAGGCGGCGAAGAAGGAGCTGACGGACTTCCTCGAAGAAGGGCGCATCGCCGGCGCCCTGCCGGGCTGGCTGCGCGAAGGGGTGGACCTCGAGCCCAAGGAAGTGAAGCCGGTCGACCCGACCCAGTCGATCGAGACCCCGATCTACAAGGACAGCGGCCGGTGAGCAGCAGCCAGGGCGGAGGGCGCGCGCGGGCGCGCCGCGCCTTCATCGAAACCTGGGGCTGCCAGATGAACGAGCTGGACAGCCAGCGGATGGCCGGCCAGCTGATGCAGCAGGGCGTGCTGCCGACTCGCGACCCCGGCGAGGCCGACATCATCCTGCTCAACTCCTGCAGCGTTCGCGACAAGGCCGAGCAGAAGGTCTACTCGCGCCTCGGCGAGTACCGGCTGCTCAAGAGGAGCCGCCGCGGGCTGCTCATCGGCCTGTGCGGCTGCGTGGCGCAGCAGGAAGGGGAGAAGGCGCTGGACCGGGTGCCGGACCTGGACTTCGTCCTCGGTCCGGCGAGAGTCGGCGAGCTGCAGGAGGTGGTCGCCGAAGCGCGGGCCGGCCGCCGGGTGGTGCGCACCGGCTTCCCCGAGCATCGCGCCTACGACATCGACGCGGTCGCCCGTGACGGCGAGTACAAAGGGATGGTCACCATCGTCGAGGGCTGCAACAAGCGATGCACCTTCTGTATCGTGCCGCAGACGCGCGGGCCGGAGCGCAGCCGGCCGATGGCGGAGATCGTGCGCGAGGTCGAGCATCTGCTCGACTACGGGTTCGTCGAGATCGAGCTCCTGGGCCAGACGGTCAACCACTGGCGCGAGCCTGGACCCGCGCCCGGTACGGCCGGTGCAGCCGGTGCAGTCGACGGGACTGCCCTGGAAGGTGGGAACGGCGGCAGCCTCGACTTCTCCCATCTGCTCGAGCGGGTGGCGGGGCTGCCCGGCCTGCGGCGCCTGCGGTTCGTGACCTCCTACCCCCGCGACTTCACGCCGCGCATGGTGGAGCAGGTCGGGAAGCATCCGAACATCTGTCCCTATCTGCACCTGCCCGTCCAGTCCGGATCGGACCGCGTGCTGCGGCGGATGGGGAGGGGATACACCCGGGGGGAGTACCTGGACCTGGTGGCCCAGCTGCGGCGGTCGCGGACGGGGCTGGCATTCTCGACCGACATCATCGTCGGCTTTCCGGGCGAGACCGAAGAGGACTTCCAGGCCACCCTCGAGCTGCTGAGCGAGGTGCGCTTCGCGTCCGTGTTCGCCTTCCTGTACTCGCCGAGACCCGGCACGGCGGCGCCGCGCCTCGACGGCGAAGTGGACCGCGAGGTCGCCGCCGAGCGCTTGCAGCGCCTGTTCGCGCTCGAGGACGGCATCCAGCGCGAGCTCAACCGCGAGCTGATCGGGCAAGACCACGAGGTCCTGGTCACGGGTTGGGGCAAGCAGGCCGGCACCCAGACCGGGCGCACCGCCTGTCACCGCATCGTCCACTTCCCGGCAGGCCCGGAGCCCCTTGCCCTCGGACAGCTTACCCGGGTCCGCATCGAATCCGCGCTAGCCCACAGCCTTCTGGCTCGCCGCAGTTTTTGTTCTTGACCTGTCGGTAGGGGCGGTCCCACAATAGCTTCATGAGTGACCCTGCGGCCGAGCTTCGCGTCGAGATCAAGGGCTTGATGCTGGACCCATCGTCCAACGTGCCCATCGTCATCCTCAGGGACGTCGAGAACCAGCTCTTCCTGCCCATCTGGATCGGGATCTCCGAGGCGCAGGCCATCGCTTCGCGCATCGAGGGCATCGAACCGCCTCGTCCCATGACCCATGATCTGCTGCGCTCGATCGTCGACCACCTTGGAGGCAAGGTGATGAAGGTGGTCATCTCCGACCTCAAGGAGAACACGTTCTTCGCCGCGCTTCATCTCCGCCAGGACGGCAAGGAGGTGGTGGTCGACGCGCGCCCAAGCGACGCCATCGCTCTCGCCCTGCGTACCGAGGCGCCGATCTTCGTGCTGCAAGCGGTGCTCGACCAGGCGCAGGCAGTGGACCTGGCTGCCAAAGCGACCGACCAGGACAAGCTCAAGAAGTGGCTCGAGGAGATCAGTCCAGAGGAGCTCGGCAAGTACACGATGTAGCACTGCCTGGCAGCTGGCCGCCAGTGGGGAAGGACTTGCAGCAGCTCGTGGTCTTTCGCCATAAGTCAATTGTTTACCGTTAGTTAGCGCGATTGTCGGCGCGCCGACATCATGTCGGCACCATCGATCAGGGAGACGCGCAATCCCTTGACCGTCTTCTCGCCGTTCTCTTACACTGCCCTCCATCCATGATCATCGCGATCGCCAATCAGAAGGGTGGGGTGGGGAAGACCACGACCGCGATCAACCTCGCGGCAGGGTTGGCGAGCAAGGGCATGAAGACCCTGCTGGTCGACCTCGATCCCCAGGCCAATAGCTCCATGTCCTTCCTCGACATCCGCCAGCTGAAGACCACGATGTACGACGCCCTGACCCAGGACGGCGTCCACCTGGCGGACATCATCGTGCCGGCGGAGAAGGTGGGCAACCTCGCCGTGGCGCCGTCCACCATCGCCCTCGCGAAGATCGAGGCAAAGCTGATCGGCGAGCTCGACAGTCACTATCGACTCAAGGACGAGCTGCTGAAGGTTCAAGAGAGCTACGACTACGTGGTGATCGACACCCCTCCCACCTTGGGGATCATCACCGTCAACGCGCTGGTCGCGGCGACACATGTGCTGATCCCGATCCAGGCGAGCTATTTCGCTCTCGAGGGCACCGACGACCTGCTGGAGACGATCGACAAGATCAAGCTCCGCGCCAACCCTCAGCTGCAAATCCTGGGTGCGCTGATCACCATGTACGACAAGCGCACGCTGCTGGCCAAGGACATCCTCGAGCAGATCCAGAGCGTCTTCGGCGTCAAGGTCTTCAACACGATCATCACCAAGAGTGTCCGGCTGGAAGAGAGTCCGGCCTACCGTGAGTCCATCTTCAGCTTCGCCCCCAGGTCGACCGGTGCATACGAGTACTACAGGCTCTCCGAGGAGGTTCTAAGCCGTGTCTGATCCATCCCGGCCGCCGCTCCCGTCCGCCGCATCGGCCCCTGCCACCCGCAAGCGCGGTCTCCCGATGCAGGTCAAGATGCGTCATGACACCCACTTCGTCGAGGAGCTGGCAGCGCGCCACGAGGCGCCGGTGGGGAAGATGGTGCCACTCTCCGCCATCGAGCCGGACCCAAACCAGCCCCGGAGCTCGCTGGGCGATCTCGACGATCTCGTCGCCTCGATCCGCGCCAAGGGAGTCCTCGAGCCGATCCTCGTCCGGCCGCGTCCGTTGAGTGAAGGCGTCGGGCCGGTCTACCGCATCATCTCGGGCGAGAGACGGTTCAGGGCGGCTCAGGAGGCAGGGCTCTACGAGGTGCCGGCGATCGAGATGGACGTCTCGGAGCAGGAGGCGCTCGAGATCGCCCTGATCGAGAACCTGCAACGGAAGGACCTCACCCCCTTCGAAGAAGCGGAGGGTTTCCGCCAGCTCGCAGAGCAACACACCTACACCCACGAGGAGATCGCCGAGGCAGTAGGGAAGTCGCGCACGGTGATCACGGAGAGCCTGTCCCTGCTGCAGATGTCACCGCGGGTTCGAGATGCGGTGCAAGCGCTCGGCATCTCCTCCAAGTCCCTGCTTCTCGAGGTGCTCAAGGCCGGCAGCGAGCAGGAGATGATCCGGTTGCTCGAGGAGGTGGCGCGCCTGGGCCTCAATCGCGACGATCTCCGTCGTCGCCTGCGCAAGAAGGAAGCCGCAAAGGGCGGCCGCCGGAGGCCCTACGTCTTCCGGTTCAAGGCGCCAGACAAGACCTATTCGCTTTCCCTGACCTTCCGCCAGAGCGAGGTCGACAAGACCGACCTGGTCCGGGCCCTGGAGCAGATCCTCAAGCAGCTGAAGGCCGAGAAAACCTGAGGGGCGCGGCGGTCGTCGCCGTCGGCCAGGTTCCCTTCGGGCAGTCCCTGGTAACAACTGTTCCCTGAGCAGTCCGCCAGGAGGAACCTCTGGCTGAGGGGTTCCCTTGATGTCCAGCCCACCGGGGGCGAACCTCTGGCTGGTCTGGCTGGCTGAGGGTTCCGTGATCGTCCGGCCGGTCCTTGGTGGACGGACCACCGAGGTCCGCGACCTTCAGGCTCGGTGCGGGACCTTGCCGAGATCGACCGCTCTTGCCTCGCCTTATAGAGTCGCGGACCTCGGGGTCCGTCCACCAAGGACCTCCTGTTCTAGCGCGGCTTCAAAGGCGAGATTGCCTGCGGGGGCGCCATCGCCCTGAGAAGGTCGCCTAGCATTTGCTGGTGGCTGTGCGGTCGACCTGACCGCTGCATACCGGCCGCTCGCTGGATTGGCAGGTGCCAAGCTGGTGCGCGGGCGGAGCCCTGGTCTCTGGCGGCCGCTGAGTCCCCTAGGATCCGCTAACCCATCATAGATACAACTAGTTAACACGGGCTGTTCGTCTTTGGAGAACGACGGCACGTCCCTTGAACTGGCTCGGGATAGCGCATCGCTCCGTATACGGAGAACGCGGAAGGAGCCAGCATGAAGAAAATGGGATTGCCGCTCGCGCACAGGCCGTCGAGGGCTCGTGCGGTCATCGATCCGCTGGGTTGATCCTCGCATCCTTCTGACGGGCTACTTCGCGGGCTCGTGCGGTGACGGGTCATGCGCAGGCTCGAGCGGAAGGCGTGGTCTGGAGGCCCTGCCTGCCGAGCCCCATGGACCTTCGCTCAGGCTGTACGGATCGTGCGGAGGTGGCCCAGCTCAGGCTACCTGGATAGGGCTGGGTCAATCTCCGAGCGCCGAGATGGGTCAACTTCAGAGCGGTCGGTGTGGGCGCGCGCAGCCTGCGTCGTTGCTCGTCGCTGAAGGCGCCTGAAGCTCTTATGCGAGGCCTCCTCGGGGCGGTGCCGCCTTCCAGGCACCCGCGAGCAGGGGGAGAGTAGGCGGCCAGCCAGTCGCAGCGACGACCAGCCTCGCAGCCGCCGGAGCCGGCCGCTCGCGCCCATCAACGCTCATTGGTTGACATAATATATCTTATCGGACGTTGTGCAGGGAAATGCTGAGGCCCTGGGAAGCGGCGCGACGCGCGTCGCTTGGCTTTTTGACAATCTGATGATCTCGGATTCGTTGAGGCTCTTCCCCGCCGGCCGATCCGCTAGCGTCGGGGCACGAGGATCGCGACCTTCAGGCTCACTGGGGGTCTTGTCGAGATCGCCCTGCCGTGCCTCGCCTTTTTGGAGTCGCGATCCTCGCGCCCCGACGCCAGCGGACCTCCTGGGCCTTCCTCAGCAATCAGGTCCGCCGGTGACCGGCGACCACGGCGGGTGGCTCGCTCACTCGCCGGCTGATGGCGCGCGCCTTCAGGCACCTGACTGGTGGACCTCTTTGCGACGCTAGCCTTCACTCTCGGCCGCGCGGCACCCGTGCGTCCTGCGGCGGGGGTTTTCGGCCCTCGAGCACTGGTCTGGCGGGATGGTCGGATCAGGATCTCGGCGGCGATGCCCAGGCCTTCATGAAGGCGCCGGATCATGCCGATCGACAGGCTGCGTCTGCGATTCAGTACCTCCGCCACGCGCGTCCGGGTGCCAATCATGGGCATCAGGTCCTTGCGGGTCAGGCCCTGCTGCTCCATCCGGAACCTGATCGCCTCGATCGGATCGGGCGGGTCGATGGGAAAGTGCTCCGATTCGTACGCGTCGATGAGCGTCGCCAGCACGTCGAGCTGGTCTCCCTCCGGCGTGCCGACAGCGGCCCCCCACAGTTCCCCGAGGCGCGCGACGGCCCTCTCGTAGTCTGCCGCCGAGCGGATCGGCTTCAGCTCAGTGCTCATGCTCCACCTCCTCGACATCGATGAGATCGTAGTCCGCATGCGAGTCGATCCACTTGATCCAGAGGATGCCTCTCTTGAAATCGACGGCGGCCACCAGCCGGTAAGCATTGCCCTTGATGTTCCACACGATTCGCTCGCCGGTGACGACGCTGGCAGTCGCGTAGCGTCGCTTGAGATCGGCCGTGCTCTTCCAACGGGCCTTGCGTACCTCGTGGAACCAGGCGTCCAGAGCCGCCTTGACCGCCGGCCGGTCCCGGTGCCCGGAGAGGGAGTCCACGAATCGCCGCAGAGTACTCCGGGCGATGATCCGCACGCACAAGAGCCTAGCATGCACCCATTTTGGGTGCAAGCGTAGTTGCGCGCCGCGCGAGCGACACCTGAAGCCTGGTCAGGGAGCGACTTCGAGCTTGTGGTTGACGAACAGCGAGGCTTTCATCTCGTGGCGACGAAGGCGGAACCGGCAGCCCAGCAGGGGGGACGGCATCCAGGCATCCGGTCCGTCCCCGTCCGGAGGAACGCGGGAGTAGCCACCCGACGGCCGTAGGGTCCGGATCTCGAGGGCAGGAGCCTCGCCTCTGGCGTCCACAAGCCATAGCTCGGCCACGCCGGCTCGAGCGTAGAGCTCGGGCAGGCGCAAGCGGTCTTTGCTCACCGAGGTGTCGCTGATGATCTCGACCACCAGATCTGGCGCTCCCTCGAGCTCGACGTAACGCCCGCCATGCGGCTGCGACGAGGGCACCGGCCGGACGCGGCCCGCGGCCACCGATTCCTGCATGACCACGACTACGTCGGGCTCGACCGAGAGCCTGGCAACCTGCGACACGACGCGGGTACAGTCGATGAACACCGTGCCCCGCTCGCTCTCCACAACCATCGCGTAGAGGCGCGCGGCAATCGCGGCCTTGGGAGTGCCATGAGTGAAGAGATCCTCCGCGCTCATGTCCACCTCCACGTGTCCGTGGAGGTAGTCGATGCGCCCCCGTGCCGGGAACTCGCTGTCCTGGCACCAGCGGCGGAACTCCTCCAGGACGTGGACCCCCGCCGGGATACGGACGGCGTCGTCCGGCAGGATGAGAGGAGGCTGGGTGGAGTGGGTCGGATCCATGGCTCGCCTGCCAAGAATTCTAGCATCGTGGCTCTCTCGAGCAACCCATCAGGCCGCGAGCCTTCGTGCTGCGCTCGGCCGGCCTACAACCTGATTGACGCCAACGAGGTCTTGATAGGCGTGAAGGGCGGCAAGGCGAAAGCACCCTCGCCGAAGCCGCCCGGACACTGAGGCGACGTGCGGCAGCCGCACGACCGGGGCGGCGGCCGGCACCAGCCGCCGCCGTCGGCGCCGGCCGTGCCGTCAGGCGCCGGAGTGCAGGGCCTTGCGCACGAGGGCGATCTGGCCCGAGTGGTAGGCGTTGTGCTGCAGCAGCCCGCAGAGCGTGGCGCGGCGGGTGACGTCGGTCGTGACCGTGGGATCGCGCGAGGAGAGGGCTCCGACCTTGGCTTCCAGATCGGACTCCATGAGCGCGCCAAGATCCTGCAAGAGAGCCGAGAGGGATTCTCCCAGGTCGTTGCGGACGGCGGCCCAGGCGTCGGCGGAGCACTCCGCGGGTTGGCGCCAGTCGCCTTCGCTTGGGAACGTCGCGGGCTTGCCGGCCAGGCGCTTGCGCACCTCGTTCTGCCAGGCCGTCATGTGGAGGACCAGCTCCCAGATGCTGTGCGCGCCGGCAACCGGATGGGTGGCAGCCTCCTCGGCCGTGACGCCGGCGAGCAGCGCGACCGTCGAGGGGCCGTGCCAGGGATCACCCGCGTATCCCTGCAGCAGCTGGTCGACCACGAATGCGACGTCGTTCATCGGCAACTCCCTTCGCGTAGGCTTCAGGCGCCGCAAGCCCCACCGCACTCAGCCGGCGCGCAAGACGACGGCGGCGTCGGTGCGGGCGGCGTCCAAGGCGGGCACCAGACAGGCGGCCGCGGCGACCGCAGTCAAGACGAGCGCCACGCCCAGCATCGTGAGCGGATCGGCGGCGGTGATCCCGAACAGCAGGCTCTGCACGAAGCGGCCGCAGGGCACGGCGGCACCGAGGCCGGCGCCGAGGCCGACCAGCACGGGACGCAAGCCGCTGCCAAGCACGACCCGCACCACGTGCGCCATCTGGCCGCCCAGGGCCATCCGGATGCCGATCTCGCTGCGGCGCTGCGAGACGCCATAGGAGACGACGCCGAAGACGCCGAGGGCCGCCAGCAGCAGGGCGGAGAGGGCGAAGCCGGCCGCGAGCTGCGTCTGGAAGCGGCGCTGCGACACGGCGTCGGAAACCAGCTCCGTCATGGTGCGCATGGCAGGCACGGCGACGTCCGGATCGACCGCGCGGATGCGGCTCGCGACCGTGCGCTCGATGCCGGCCGGCGGCAGCGTCGTACGGATCACGACGTTGCCGTACGCCAGCCCGCGGCGCCAGTACGGCACGTACGCCATCAGCGTGGTCCCTTGTTCGATCTTCCAGCCGTGCACGTCCTTGACCACCCCGATCACCGCCACCTTCCCTACCCCGCTGCCGGTCGAGAACCTCCGGCCAATCGGGTCGCGGCCCGGCCAGAGCTTGGCGGCCAGGCGCGCCGACACCACCGCGACATCGCGGTCGGCGTCGCCGGGCTCGAAGTCCCGGCCGCGCAAGAACGGGATGCCCAGCGTCGCGAAGTATTGCGCGCTGACGAAGCGGACGTTGATCTCGATCTGGACCTTGGAGGTCGGGTCCAGCGCCGCTTCCTGGTCGGCACCCTCGAGCTGAACCTGGTTGACGTTCGATTCGCCGGTCAACGGCAGCTTGGAGACATAGGCGGCAGAGCGCACTCCCGGCAGCGCACGGACCTGCTCGAGCGTACGCTCGAAAAATCGCGTGCGTTCCGGCTTCGATGGCAAATGCGGAACCTGCAAGCTCGCCGCCACCGCGCGCTCGACGCTAAAACCCTTGTCCACCTGCAACAGATGCGCGAGGCTGCTCACCAGCAGGCCGGCAAGCACCAGCAGCAAGCTGCTGAGGCCCACCTCGCAGCCGACCAGCGCCTCCCTGAGGCGCAGGGCCCGACGGCTCTCACGGACCGCCAGGCTCTGGGCGCGCAGCACTCCCTGGGGATCGGCAGCGGCGATCCGGCGCGCTGGCAGCAGGCCGGACAGCAGGCCGCAAGCGACGGACAGCCCGAAGGCGAAGGCCAGCGCCCAGGAGTCGATGCTCACCTCGTCCAGCCGCGGCAGGTCGACCGGAGCCGCCGCGACGAAGACGGCGAGCGCCGCGCGGGCGGCGATCACTCCCAGCAGGCCCCCCACCGCGGCGAGCATCAGCGTCTCCACCATGACCTCGCGCACCATGCTGGCGCGCGAGGCGCCGATGGCGGCGCGGATGGCGAGCTCGCGGGCGCGGACGGTGCACCGCGCCAGGACCAGGCTGGCGAGGTTGACGCAGACGATCAGCAGCAGCAGCCCCACGCCGGCGAGAAGCCCATACAGCCCCGCGCGTACCGGCGCCGTCATGGCATCCTGCAACGGACGGACCGCCACCCGCAGACCTTCGCCAAGCTGGTGCTCCTTGTCGATCCGAGCTTCCAGGACGTTCAGCTCGGCCCGGGCCCGCGATACGGATACGCCGGAACGCAGGCGGGCGACGACACTGAAATCGTAGTCGCCTCCCCAGCCCTCCTCGGTCCGGCCCAGCGGTCGGAAGAGATCGATGCGGTCGCCGAGCCGCGCCAGCGGCCCGAGGTCGTCACGGTGGGGAAAGCGGAAGGACGCCGGCAGGATGCCGACGACCGTGTGCGGAACGCCGTCGAGCAGCAGCGTGGCGCCGATCCCCCGCGCGGCACCAAGGCGGCGGTGCCGGAAGCGCTCGGTGATGACCACCACCCGGTTGCGGCCGGCTTGCTCCTCGCCGGCCAGAAAGGACCGTCCGGCGCGCGGTTGGACGCCCAGCACTGCAAAGAGCCCGCTGGTGGCCTCGGCGATGGCGAGCACCTCTGGCTCTCCCCCGCCGGTGAGAGTGGCGGTGCCGGGGACGAAGGCTGCCATCTGCTCGCAGGAGCGGGCGTGGTCGCGCCAGGTCCGAAAGTGTTGGATGTTGACTGGCAGGGTGGGATAGACAGCCCGCAGCTCGGCGACGACCTCGCGGATGAAGACCAGCCGATCCGGCTCGGGGTAGGCCAGGGGCTTCAGCAGTGTCCCGTTCACCAGCGAAAAGGTGGCGGTCGCCGCACCGATCCCGAGCGCCAGCGAGAGTGCTGCGACAGCACTGAAGAGCCGGGCGCGGACGAGGCGTCGAAACGCGAAGCGGATGCTCCTGCCGATCCCCATGGCGGTCGCTCCTTGGTCCTGGCATTCCTACGCGGCGCGAGCGCACGAGTTTCGCGCGAGGCGCGCCCGAACCTGCGGGTGGCCGCCGGCTGCTCGGGCGCCCGCCGCCCGGCCGCTTGGAATCGGGCTGCCGGGTGGCGCTTCACCCGTCCGCGAGGAGCCACTCTGCTGCCAGGTCCTCGTCCTCTTCCAGCCGGAGGCGCACCAAGGTCACCTCGGTTGGCAGCGCGGGCGCCAGCTGATCGCGGATCCACCGGATGAGGGCCTCGCTCGACGGGTTGTGGCGCCCGGGGCCGAACTCGGGCAGCGCCGAGTTGAGATGCTGGTGGTCGAGGCGGTCGAGCACCAGGCGCGTCACCAGAGCGTCGAGCCGGCCGAGGTCGGCGACAAAGCCGGTGACAGGATCGACCTGTCCGCGCACGGTCACGAAAAGCCGGTAGTTGTGGCCGTGGCCGGGAACGTTGGCGCACTTGCCGAAGCGAGCGCGGTTCTCCTCGTCGGTCCACTCCGGCCGCCGGTACAGGTGGCTGGCGCTGAACCGGTAGCGGCGCTCGAGCCGGATGCCGGCGGCGCCGCCTGCCGGGTCGGCGCGGGCGCCGCCGGCGGTGCCCTCGGGACTCGTCGCCACCGCCCCGGTTCGCGGATCCTGCGGCAGCCGCATGACCCGCCTCCGGGTGCCGGGCGGGTCGGCGCCGCCGCTGCCGCCGCCGGGTGCGCCTTCGGGGCTCACCGGCACCGCTCCGGTGCGCGGATCCTGCGGCCGCGTCATGACTCCCCTCCCGCTCCTGGCGCGGCAACCGGCTCCGGGGGCTCCGGCGCGCGCGCCGGCGGCACCTGGCCGCGCCACAGCTGGGAGCCGCCGGTCACCTCGACCCAGGAGCCGGTCGCAAAGTCACAACGCAGCAGGAAGTCGACAGCCTGGGCAACGTCGCCGGGATCGCCGAGCCGCTTGAGAAGGGTCTGCTGGCGCATCCGCTCGAGCTCGGCCGGCGGGGTGTCGGGTGGCGCCAGGACCGGGCCCGGGATCACACCGTTGACCCTGTACCTCGGAGCCAGCGCCTTGGCCAGAGCCTTGACCAGCGGGATGAGTGCGGCCTTGGCGATACTATGCGCCACGTAGCCAGACCAGAGCTCGAGCGCCGCGGCATCGCCGATGGCCACCAGGTCTCCTCCCAGCTTGCCCCGCGCGCGCACCAGCTCCTGGGCCAGCAGAAAGAACGCGCGCAGGTTCAGCGCCTGGACGGCATCCCAATCGGCGGCGCTGGTTTCGAGCAGCGGCCGGTGCAGGAACGAGGCCGCGGCGTGCACCACCGCATCCGGCGCCTCCCCCGCCGCCGCGCAGGCGTCGAAGAGCTGGCGCGGACCCGCGGGGTCGGCAAGGTCGGCGCCGAACGCCGCGCCCCCCGCCGGCAATGCCGCCACCAGGTCGGCTGCCAGCCCGGCGTGGCTGTGGTAATGGACCAGGACCCTGGCGCCCCGCGCACCCAGGTGGCGGCTGATGGCGCCGCCGACCCGGTGCGCGCCCCCGGTCACCAGGACGCTGCGCCCGGCGAACGGCAGCCCGGCCGCCGCCGAGGCCGG
>DASZHY010000387.1:0-29891 GCA_035949675.1 Thermoanaerobaculia bacterium | reverse complement strand
CCATCCCGGCCTGCGGATCGAGGTCCAGCAGATCCCCTTCATCGCCGCGCACGAGAAGCTGCTGACCGCCTTCGTCGGGCGCAGCACGCCGGACGTGGCGCAGCTGGGCAGCACCTGGATCCCGGAGTTCGCGGCGATCGGGGCCCTCGCCGGCCTGGATGGGCAGCTGGCGGCGAGCCGCGCGCTGGCGGCCGGCGATTATTTCTCCGGCAGCTGGGACGGCGGCGTCATCGACGGCAAGGTCTACGCCATCCCCTGGTACGTCGATACGCGCCTGCTCTTCTACCGCAGCGACCTGCTGCGGGCCGCCGGCTGCGAGGTGCCGCCGCGCACCTGGAGCTCCTGGCGCCAGTGCATGGAGCGGGTCAAGGCCCGCGCCGGCCCCGGCAACTACGCCATCCTGCTGCCGGTCAACGAGTATCCGCCGCCGCTCGCCCTGCTGCTGGAGGCGGGGTCGCCGCTGCTGCGCGACGGCGGCCGCTACGGCGCCTTTCGCGATCCGCGCAGCCGGCGGGCGATGGCCTTCTACGTCGACCTGTTCCGCGCCGACCTGGCGCCCGCGGTCCCCGACTGGCGGGTCTCCAACCTTTACCAGCTCTTCAGCCAGGGCTGGTTTGCCATGTACATCTCCGGCCCCTGGGACCTCGGGGAGTTCCGCCGCCGGCTGCCGGCGGCGCTGGCCGGCAGCTGGGCGACCGCGCCGCTGCCGTCGCCGGACGGTGCGGGAGCCGGCGCCGGCAACTCGCTGGTCGGCGGCGCGAGCCTGGTGATCTTCCGCCGCTCGCGCCATGCCAAGACGGCCTGGGAGCTGATCGAGTACCTGTCGCAACCGGCACAGCAGGCGCGCTTCTATGCGCTGATCGGCGACCTGCCGGCGCGCCGCGCCGCCTGGCAGGACCCGGCCCTGGCGGGCGACCCCATGGTGAAGGCCTTCCGCGAGCAGCTGCAGCACGCGGTGCCCGCCCCCAAGGTGCCGGAGTGGGAGCAGATCGCCAATCTCGTCTGGGAGCGGGCGGAGGGGGTCATCGCCGGCCGCCAAGATCTCGACCAGGCGCTCGCCGGCCTCGACCGCGACGCCGACCGCATCCTCGAGAAGCGCCGCTGGCTGCTCGAGCGGCAGGGGCGGCCCCAAGGGCAGCGGGAGCTGCCCGCGCTCCAAAGGCGCGGAGGCGGAGGGTGAATCCGGGGGAGGTGAAGCCGGGGCGGCGCCGAGGCGGGGCAGACGCCACAGGACGCGGCGCGGCGGGTGCAGGCGGCGCGCCTGCATCGCGGGGAGGTTCCCGCGCGGAGGCGCGCGCGGCGCTGTGGCTGCTCGCGCCGGCGCTGCTGGTGATCGGCGGCTTCTTCCTGCTGCCGGTCGGCGCGGCGCTGCTGCTGTCGCTGACCGACTTCGACATCTATGCGGTCGCCGACCTCCACAACCTCCGCTTCACCGGGTTCGAGAACTACCGGCGCCTGCTCGCCGACCCGGTGTTCTGGACGGCGCTGCGCAACACCTTCTACTTCGCCGTCGCCGGCGGTCCGCTGTCGGTCCTGGTGTCGCTCGGCACGGCGCTGCTGGTCGACTCGCGCCTGGCCCGAGGCAAGGCGCTGTTCCGGACGGTGTTCTTCGCGCCGGTGGTGACGACGCTGGTGGCCGTGGCGGTGATGTGGCGGTACCTGTACCACCCGCGCTTCGGCCTGCTCAATCTCGTCCTGGGCTGGGTCGGCCTGCCGGCCCTCGATTGGCTGGGAAGTCCGCGCTGGTCGATGCCGGCGATCATCCTGCTCGCGGTGTGGAAGAACTTCGGCTACAACATGATCGTCTTCCTGGCCGGCCTGCAGAACATTCCGGTGACGCTCTACGAGGCGGCGCGCCTCGACGGCGCCGGCTGGTTGCGCCAGCTGCGCCACATCACCCTGCCGATGCTGGCGCCGACCTTCCTGTTCGTCGGCGTGATCACCATGATCGGCTACTTCCAGCTGTTCACCGAGCCTTACGTGCTGACGCGCGGCGAGGGCGGGCCGGTCAACAGCACGCTGTCGGTGGTGCTGCTGATGTACAAGCAGGGCTTCCGCTACTGGAACATGGGCTACGCCGCGGCGCTGGCCTTCGTGCTGTTCGCGGTGATCCTCGGCGTGACGGCGCTGCAGCTGCTGCTGCGCCGGCGGGGAGGCGAGCGGTGAGGGGGAGCCGCCAGGGCGGAGGGCACCGGCGGCCCCGGACGCTGCCAGCGGCGCTGCTCGTCAACGCCATGCTCGTCCTGGCGGCGGCGGCGACGCTGGTGCCGCTGCTGTGGATGGTCTCGGTGTCGCTGATGCCGGCGGGGGAGGCCAACGTATTTCCCCCGGCGTTCCTGCCGAGCCGCGTCACCTTCGCGCATTACCGCGAGCTGTTCACCCGCCTGAACCTGGGGCGCTACCTCGTCAACAGCACCCTGGTCGCCGCGGCGGTGACGGTCGCGTCGCTGCTCTTCAACGCGATGGCGGGTTACGCCTTCGCCAAGCTCCGCTTCGCCGGGCGCGAGCGGCTCTTCGGCCTGCTGCTCGCCGCTCTGGTCATCCCGACGCAGGTGGCGATGCTGCCGCTGTTCCTGCTGCTGCGCTGGCTGGGCCTGGTCAACACCTACGGCGGAGTGGTGGTGCCGGCCATGGCCAGCATCTTCGGCATCTTCCTGGTGCGGCAGTTCGCGCTGTCGCTGCCCGACGAGCTGCTCGACGCCGCCCGCATCGACGGCGCCTCGGAGCTGCGCATCTTCCGCTCGGTGGTGCTGCCGCTCTGCCGACCGGTTTTGCTCACCCTCGCGATCTTCACCTTCCTCGCGACGTGGAACGATTTCACCTGGCCCCTGGTGGTGCTGACCGACGGCCGGATGTACACGCTGCCGATCGCCCTCGCCAACCTGAGCGACGAGCACTTCCAGGACACCGAGCTGATGATGGCCGGGGCCGTGCTGACCGTGGCCCCCGTGCTGCTGGTCTTCATCGCGCTCCAGCGCTACTACATCGAAGGGATCCTCCTCGGCAGCGTCAAGGAGTGAGCGGCTGGTCGACGCGGAACTGCCGAGGCCGTCGGCCGTTATCTGAAGGGATGAACATGACGATTGACCGACGATTCACCAGCTCGTGCTTCCTCGCCACCTTGGCGCTGGCCTTGGCCGCTCTTGCCAGCGCCAGCGCTTCCGCCAGCGGCAGCGGAGCTCCGGCGGCCGCCGCCCCGGCCCCGGCGCTGCCCGCGGTGACCGCGGACCCGGCCCCGGCGCTGCCCGCGGTGACCACGGACCCGGCGTCGCCGTTGCCGCTGGACCCGGCGATCGCCACCGGCCGGTATGCCAACGGCCTCACCTGGTACATACGCGACAACGCGCGCCCCGAGAAGCGCGCCCAGCTATGGCTGGCGGTCAACGCCGGCTCGGTGCTCGAGGGCGAGGACCAGAGAGGGCTTGCGCACTTCGTCGAGCACATGTGCTTCGACGGCACCCGCAAGTTTCCCAAGTTCGAGATCACCAGGTACCTCGAAGCGATCGGCATGCGTCTCGGCCCCGACTTCAACGCCTTCACCGATTTCGACGAAACGGTGTACATGATCAAGGTGCCGACGGACAAGCCGGAGTTCGTCGACAAGGGGATCGAGATCCTCTCCGAGTGGGCGCATGCGGTGAGCTTCGATCCGGCGGAGTTCGAGCGCGAGCGCCGCGTGGTGATCGAGGAGTGGCGCCTGGGCCGCGGCGCCGAGGCGCGCATGCGCGACCGGCAGCTGCCGATCGTGCTCGCGGGCTCGCGCTACGCCGACCGCCTGCCGATCGGCACGCTCGCCAGTCTCGAGCAGGCCAAGCGCGAGGCGCTGATGCGCTTCTACCACGACTGGTACCGCCCGGACCTGATGGCGGTCGTGGCCGTCGGCGACTTCAGCGCCTACGGCCGGGAGCGGCTCGAACGGCAGCTGCGGCAAAGCTTCGCGGGGCTCGCCAACCCGGTGCCCGAGCGGCCGCGCACCGCCTTCCCGGTACCCGAGCACGCCGACACCCGCTACGCGATCGCCACCGACAGCGAGGCGACGGGGAGCCGAGCCGCGATCGAGGTGATGCAGCCCAAGCGCCCGGAACGCGGCGTCGGCGACTACCGCCGCGAGCTGGTCGAAGGGCTTTACCACGGCATGCTCAACGCGCGCTTGAGCGAGCTGACGCGGCGCCCGGATCCGCCTTTCCGGTTCGCGGTCTCGACGAGCGGCTCCTTCATCCGCCCGATCGAGGTCGAGCGCCAGATCGCGGCCGTGGCCAACGGCGGGCTGCTGCCGGGGCTGCAGGCGCTGCTCGCCGAGGTCGAACGCGTCCATCGCCACGGCTTTTCAGCCGCCGAGCTCGAGCGCCAGAAGGCCGTCTACCTGCGGCAGCTCGAGAGTGCGTTCGCCGAGCGCGACAAGGTCGAGTCCGAGCGCCGCGCCGGCGAGATCCAGGGTCTGTTCCTGGACGCCCAGGCCGTGCCCGGGGAGGCCTTCGAGCTGGCGCTCAGCCGCAAGCTGCTTCCCGGCATCGAGCTCGACGAGGTCAACCGGCTCGCGGCGAGCTGGACCTCCGAGGCGAACCGGGTGATCGAGATCAACGCGCCGGCCAAGCCCGATGTGCCGGTGCCTGCCGAGGCGCAGCTGCGGGAGGTGTTCGCCGCCGTTCAGCGCAGCGACGTCGCCGCCTGGGTGGACCGCACCAGGGAGGGTCCGCTGGTCCCGGAGCCGCCAAAGCCGGGAACGGTCGTCGCCGAGAGCCGGATCGCGGAGCTCGGGGTCACCGAATGGCGGCTGTCGAACGGCGCGCGGGTGGTGCTCAAGCCTACCGATTTCAAGAACGACGAGGTCCTGCTCTCCGGCTTCAGCCCGGGCGGGCTGTCGCTGGTGCCGGAGGCTAGCTTCACCTCCGGCCAGCTGGCGCCGGCGCTGGTGCGGGAGGGCGGGTTGGGGACCTTCGACGCGGTGACGCTGCGCAAGGCCTTGACCGGCAAGGCTGCCGAGGCCGGCGCGGCGCTGGGCGAATTCGAGGAGGACGTCCGCGGCGGCGCCTCGCCGCGCGACGTCGAGACCATGTTCCAGCTCGCCTACCTGTCGCTCACCGCGCCGCGCCGGGACCAGGACGCCTACCGCTCGGCGGTGGCCCGGCTGAGAGCGGCGATCGAGAACCGCTCCTCGCAGCCGCAGGTGGTGTTCGCCGACAAGATGCAGAAGGCGCTCCACCCTGGCGATCCGCGGGAGCGTCCACTCACCGTCGAGCGGCTGGCCGAGCTCGATTACGACACGGCCTTTCGCCTGTACCAGGAGCGCTTTGCCGACGCCTCGCAGTTCACCTTCTTCCTGGTTGGCAACTTCACGGTGGACGCGATCCGGCCGCTGGTCCTCACCTACCTCGGCGGGCTCCCTTCCCTGGGCCGCAAGGAGAGCTGGCGGCCGGTCGGCGGCAAGCCGCCGGACGGCGTCGTCCATGTCCCGGTGGTCAAGGGCAAGGAGCCCAAGAGCATGGTGCGGATCGTCTTTTCGGGCGACGGCCAATACACGCGGCAGAACGTCCATGACCTGACGACGCTGCTGCGCCTGGTGGACCTGCGGCTGCACGAGGTGCTGCGCGACGAGATGGGCGGGGTCTACGGGGTTGGCGTCGGCGGCGCACTCGATTCCCGACCGTACGAGCGGTTCACGGTGACCATCAGCTTCTCGTGCGCTCCCGAGAAGGTCGAGGAGCTCACCCACGCGGTCTTCCAGGAGCTCGAGGCCTTGCAGCGCCGCGGCACCGACCAGGAGCACCTCGACAAGATCAAGGCCTCCCAGCGCCGCGAGCGCGAGACCAGCCTCAAGGAGAACGGCTTCTGGCTCGGGGTGCTCACCAACTACTACCGCTCCGCCTGGGACCCGCGCGACATCCTGCGCTTCGACGAGCTGGTCGAGCGCATGAGCACCGCGCGCCTGCAGGCGGCGGCGCGCGAGTACCTGCCGCTGGGGCGCTACGTCATCGGCGTTCTGTCGCCGGAGAGCGCGGGTGCGGCCGGCGGGGCGCCGGCCGCCGCCCCGGCGCAACCTGCCGCGCCCCCGCCACAACCGCGGCCGGCGCAGCCGCCTGCCTGACTCCGGCGCCGCCTGGCGGCGGCGCTTGCGGCAGGGCAGGCGTGGACGTCGCGACCGTGCGCAGAGGGTGCGGCGCCGGCGGTGGCGCGCCTCCCGGCCAGGCCGAGACGAGCACTCCCACCATGTCGGCCAACAGTGCCACCGCCAGCGCCGCCCAGATCTTCATGCGCCCTCCGCCGCGTGGGGCCGGCTGTCCGCCGGCTCGGCCTGCCGGTCGGACCGAGATCGGTCCTCCACCTTGCGGTGGAACCCGGGAGGCTGCTATTTCCTGCTGACGCGCAGCGGGCTCGAATATTTCAGGTAGGACGTGCAGCTAATGCGGCGATGTGGCACCGGATGGCGGCGAGGTGGTGCCGGTGAGCGGCGAGTCGGAGCCGTCGACGCGCAGCAGCCTGAAGCCGGTGCCGTCGTCCAGGGGGGAGAGCGGGATGGCCTCGCGGCGCAGCTCGACGCCCGGGATGCGGCGCAGCTCCGGCGGCGCGGCAGCGGCGTCGAGCACCACGACGCGGTAGCCGGCGGCGGTCAGGCGCTCGACCTCGCGCGGCGTGGGCAGCCCCTCGTAGGCGATGTAAGGGGTGTAGAACATCGCCTCGAGCGGCCGGTCGAGGTGAAACAGCACCACCGGTCCGGGGCCGAGCCGCGCCGGCAGCTCCCGGAGCGCCCGGACCCAGGGCGGGTTGCGGTCGTAAGCCGGGCGCATCTTCATCCGCTCGACGGTGTAGCGCAGCTGTAGCAGCGGCAGCAGCACCAGCACCGCCCAGCGCAGCGCGAAGGCGATGCCGCGGCGCCGCGGTCGGCGATCCCACAGCCACAGCCAGAAGCTCGCCTGGACGATGAACAGCGCCGGCGCTGCCACCATCACGTAGCCGCCAAGCTTGGTGGCGGCGAGCGAGAAGGCCACGTAGGGCAGCAGCAGCCAGGTGGCGAGCGGCAGCAGCCGCAGCTGCAGCGGCTCCCGCCGGGTCGACCCGTGGGGAATGTCGGCAGGGGCGGCGGCCGGCGCCGCCTCGGCGCCTGCGATGACCTCGCGGGGCCGCCAAGCCGGCACCGCCAGGATGAGCAAGAACCAGGCGACCGGCAGGTAGATCAGCTCGCCGAAGAAGCGCGGCATCTTGACCAGGTGGTAGAGCGGCGATCCCCCGAGCCCCTCGATCGGCACGCGGAGGTGGTGGAGGTTGTAGGCGGACTCCCAGCGCGCCTCGAGCGGAAAGGCCTCGCGGATGTGGATCTGCCAGGGCAGCGCCACGGCGGCGCAGGCGGCGGTGATCGCCAGCAGGCCGGCGGCGATCCGCCGCGGCGGCTGCCGGCGCCAGGCGAGCGCCAGCCAGACCGGGATGGGCAGCAGGCCCGGGAGCCACTTGGAGAGCACCGCCAGACCGGCGGCGACGCCGATCGCCAAGGTCGCCAGGGCGAAGCTCCAGCCGGCGCGCGAGGCACGGCCAGAGGTGCCGGCGCCCGCGGCGCCGCTGCTGGGGGGGGAGGGAGCGCCGTCAGGAGGCTGGCCGCCGCGGGCGGCGATGCGGACTTGCAGCACTGCAAAGAAGATCCCCAGCTCGACGAAAAAGATCAGGGCATTGTCGACGTGATCGACTGCGACCCTGCCGCCCGGCAGCTGCAAAAGGTAGCCGTTGACCGCTTGGAAGGCGGCGGCGAGCAGGCCGACTCGCCGGCCTCCGAGGTAGGCACCGATCAGGTAGGTCAAGAAGATGGCCAGCGCCGACAGCAACAGGCTCGGCAGCCGCATCGCGATCTCGTCGGGACCGAGCAGGCGCATGCCTGCCGCCATGAGCCACAAGGCGAGCGGCGGCTTGTGCAGCCAGACGTGATTGGAGCGCCAGTCGCGGTAGTCGTAGGGCAGGACGGGATGGTCGTAGAGCGTCGGAACGAGAGGATGCTCGATCAGGTGCTTGGCCACCAGCGCGTGGTAACGCTCGTCCCAGGTGTGCAGGAACAGATCGGCGCCGGCGTACATGCGCAGCAGCAGGCCGGCGGCCACGATGGCCGCCGCCGCGGCCTCGGGCCGGCCGCACCGCCAGCAGCGCCAGGCGCACCAGAAGAGCAGGCCGGCGGCGGCGAGCGCCGCCAGCCCGCAGAGCAGGTTCAGGGGTGAGTCCTCCCGGCCGGCTAGCGTAGCAGAGGCTCGAAAGGCGGCGGAGGCTCGAAACGCGGCGATCCGCGGGCGGCGCAGGAAAACGCCGCTTGCACGGTTTCAGCAATGAGCAGTTCGTGGCCGCGCCGGCCCGACCGACTCCGTCTCGGTCTCGAGACGACGCCGCGGGGCGACCGCCAGCACGCGGCCATGCGGATCGGCGCGGTCGATCAGGAAACAACACCCAGGACGGCTGATCGGCGGTGTGCGCCCAAGCGGGCGTCGCCGTGGCAGGGGGAAGCCTGTCCGCAAACGGCAGGAGGAGGTACCAAGCAATGTACGGCAACCGACGGCAGCGGCCGTCCCCCTCGATCACCCTCGCGAGCCCCGTGCGGCCCGCGGTTTCCATGGTCTTGAAGATCCGCTGCGCGGCCAGCGCCGCCGGCCTGCTGCTGCTGCCGGCGGCCGGCGTGTGCGCCTCCGGCGTTCCCGCCAACCTGCCGGCGTGCCCCGTGCCTGGAGCCATCCAGCACGTCGTCTTCATGATCAAGGAGAACCGCACCTTCGACAACTACTTCGGCAAGTTTTCCGGCGCCAACGGCTCGACCACCGCGCTCGACTCGGCGGGCAACGTGGTGCCGCTGGCCCCGGCGAGCGACACCAACTTCGGCTGCGACATCGATCACTCCTGGCAGGGGGCGAACCTGGCATGGGACTGCGGCAACATGGACAAGTTCGACCTGATCGGCTACAGCAAGGACAAGAAACCTTGCGACACGAGCCAGCCGGCGCCCTATACCAATCACAGCCTGACGCAGTTCAGCCAAGGCGACATCCCCAACTACTGGGCCCTGGCCCAGCACTTCACGCTCGGCGACAACATGTTCTCGTCGCTGTTCGGTCCGAGCTACCCCAATCACATGTACACCGTGGCGGCGCAGAGCGGCGGCTTCACGGACGGCCAGGGCGCGGTCAACAACCCGTTCGTGCCGCAGAACGGTCCCAATCCCACCGCCGGCTGGGGCTGCGACGTGCCCAACCAGCTGGTGCAGACGATCCCTTACGGCAAGCACATCTGCCCGGTGAACGATCCTCTCGGCACCCACTCGTCCTGCTGGGACAACATTCCCACGCTGCCGGACGAGATCGACGCGGCCGCCAATCTCGACTGGCGGTATTACGCACCGGGACCAGGCGCCAGCGGCTACATCTGGTCGGCCCTCAACGCCTTCTCGCAGATCCGCAACAACCCGGCACGGTGGAAGAAGGTGGTCCCCTACACGCAGTTCGAAAGTGACCTGTACAACAACGGATTGAAGACGGTCTCGTGGGTGGTCTTCCCTGGCAACTTGAGCGAGCATGCTCCGAGCAGCGTCTGCGCCGGCGAGAACTACACCGTCGAGCTGCTCAACGCGCTGCAGGCGAGCCCCTACTGGTGCACCACCGCGGTGTTCATCACCTGGGACGATTTCGGGGGTTTCTTCGATCACGTGCCGCCGCCCAACCAGCCGAACGCCGACGTCTATGGGCCCGGCGCCCGGGTGCCGCTGCTGGTCATCTCGCCCTACGCGCGCTCCGGCTTCATCGATTCGCGGCAGTTCGACTTCACCAGCATGCTGCGCTTCGCCGAGGTCACCTTCGGCCTGCCGGCGCTCACCCCGCGCGACGCCGGCGCTCACGATATGATGAGCACGTTTGATTTCAACCACGTGACGCCGCGGCTGTTCCTGACGCAGCGGACCTGCCCGGCGCCGCCTCCGGGGTTGCCCCCCGGCGTGGCCGACGACTTCGACGATTAGCCTTCGCGCCTGACCGGCCCGCCCTCCGTCCGCCGGAGCGGCGGGCCGCCCCCGGACGGCGCGGCGCCTGCGGGACATGCAGGGCCGCGTTCGGAACCAGGAAGGATGAGGGACGCTATGCAGCGACTGTTGCTTTGGAGCTTCAGGGGCCCGGACCTTGCGGTGCCGCGGCTGCTGGCATTGGCATTGATGGTGTTGACGGCGGCGGCGATCCTGCTGCTGCCGACCGCGGTGTACGCCGCGCCCGCGGGCAGGTTGATCGGCGTCGTGCGCGGCCCGGACGGCGGCGTGCTGCCCTTGGCCACCGTGACCATCTCCTCGCCGGCCTTGATCGGCGGCCCGCGCGTCGCGGCCAGCGGGCTCGACGGCGGCTTCGCCTTCCCCGGTCTCGACCCGGGGGTCTACACCGTCGAGGTCGAGCTTTCCGGCTTCCGCGCCGCACGGCTTGGCGGGGTGCGGGTGAGCCTCGACCACGCCACCGCCGTCCACCCGCGCCTCGAGACGGGCGAGCTGCGCGAGCAGATCACGGTCTCCGCCGAGCGGCCGGTGATCGATCCGACGCAGGTCGCGGCCGGACAGGTGTTCACCGCCGAGCTCGTCGACCGCTCGTCGATCGGCGCCGACGATCGCAACTACCAGTCGGTGGTCGGCAGCGCCGCCGGCGCGATCGCCAGCGAGATCACTGCCGACCCCTCCATCTTCGGCTCGACACCCGGCGAGAACGTCTACCTGATCGACGGCCTCGACACCACCGATCCATACACCGCCACCTACGGCACCAACTTCAATTTCGACGCCATCCAGGAGGTGTCGCTGCTCACCGCCGGCTTCGAGGCGGAGTACGGGCGGGCGACCGGCGGCGTGATCAACGTCGTCACCAAGTCCGGCGGCAACGATTTCCACGGCACCTTCGACACCCGCTACCGCAACGACGCCTTTGCCGCAAAAGGGCAACACTTCGACCCGGAAGCCGCGGGCAAGAGCAGCTTCATGCTGCCGGCGGCGACCTTCGGCGGCCCGCTGCTGCGCGACCGCCTCTGGTTCTTCAGCTCGGCGGCGCTCGAAGACCAGAAGCTGACGCCGACCGACTCGCCGACCGTCAACCACCTGCGCAGCGAGAACTACCTGGGCAAGCTGAGCTGGCAGATCGACGAGCGCTGGCGGGCCGTCTTCAAGGCATCGGCGAGCCCTGCCACCCTGGCCGACTTCAACGCCAGCCAGTTCGTCGAGCCGGCGGCGGCGGCGACCGAACGCCAGCACGCGACGATCTACCAGGGCGATCTGTCGGCCCTGCTGTCGAGCCGGATGGTCTGGGAGCTGCAGCTCGGCGACAACGAGCGGCGGATCGCCGACGGGCCGGCCAGCGGCGACCTCGCCACCCCGGGGGTGGTCGACCAGTCGACGCAGATCAGCTCGGTCAACTACACCGCGATCACCTCGAGCGATCGCCGCCGGCGCGAGGCGCAGACCAGCCTCACCCTGCTGGCGGCCGGCCCGGGCGGCGATCACGAGCTGAAGGCCGGCGCCTCCTACGGGCACCTGTCGCTGTCGACCCTCGCCAACGTGCCCGGCAGCGGCACGTACACCGACGACAACGGACCCTCCCTGTTCAGCGCCACGCCATGGCTGCCGAGCGCCACGTTCACCGGCGGCATCACCGGCGGCTACCTGCAGGACGCCTGGCAGGCGCTGACGGCGCTCACCGTCAAGGCGGGGCTGCGCTACGACGAGGTCACCTATCGCAACGAGGCCGGCGGCCGGGTCGCCGACCTCCGCTCGCTGCAGCCGCGTCTCGGCGTTGCCTGGGACCCGAGCGGCGACGCGCGCACCGTGCTGCGCGGCAGCTACGGCCTCTTCATGCACCCCGGCGCGCTGTCGGTGCCGCTCTACTCGCGGCTCAGCTACGCGCCCACCAGCCGGTATCTCTCCTGCTCGAACGTGGTGGCGGCCGGGTTGACCGACCCGGCGGCCATCGCCGCCCGCTGCCGGGACTTCGCGGCGGCGAACGGCGGCGCGGTGATCGCCGACCCGCTGCATCGCGATCCCTATGGTTACGCCTTCCTGGACGTGCTCAATACCGCCCCCAACGTGGTGGACCCGAACCTCGAGCCGACCGTCGCCAGCGAGCTGACGGCCGGCGTGCAGCAGCGCCTGGGCGAGCGCTCGGCGCTCGATCTGACCTGGGTCTACAAGAAGACGCGCCACATCCTCGAGGACACCTGCGTCGAGAACCTGCAAGGGCTCACGCCGGACCCCGGCTTGCTGCACTGTCCATACAAGGTGCTGACGAACCCGGCGGCGGCGCGCCGCGACTACCACGGGCTGGTGGTGCGGCTCGACAGCCGCGCCGGCGACTGGCTTTACCTCGTGGCCTCCTACACCTACGCGCTGTCCAGGGGAAGCGTCGAGTACACGCAGGGCGCGGGGAGCGAGTTCGACGTCTACCCGGTGCACTTCGTCAACACCTACGGCTTTCTCTCCGACGACGTCCGCCACCGTCTCAAGCTCAAGGGCTTCGTCAAGCTGCCGGGCCGGGTGAGCATCGGCTTCAACGCCATCTACCAGTCGCCGATCGACTACAGCGTGCTCGAGGCGCTCGCGCCGCCGCTCTATGGCAACCAGTTCCTCGAGCCGCGCGGCAGCCGCCGGGCCAACAGCACCCTGTACACGGAGATCGAGGTGCGCAAGGCCTTCCAGCTCGGCCGGGTGGAGCTCGAGCTCATCGGCAGCGTCGAGAACGTCCTCGCCAACCAGCCTGCCGTCGCCGTCTGCCAGTACGCGGCCGGCTGCACCTCGACGAGCGGCGATCAGCTGGCGCTCGGCGCGCCCACCGACTACCAGCAGCCCCGCAACTACGAGGTCGGGGTGCGATTGGCTTTCTAATCGGCGGTGAGCGCCGCCAGCGCCGCCTGGTCGCCGCGCTCGAGGGCGAGCTCGGCCTCGAGGCTCAGGCGGTCGCGGAAAACGGTCGCGACGGCGCGCACCTGGCCGGCGGCGCGGAAGACGACGGCGGCGTCGCGCGCGGCGAGCGAGCCCGCAACCCGCACCTCGACTCCGCCGGCGCCACCGGCCTTGCCCAGGCTCGGGGCATGGCCGACGTAGGAGATCTGCACGTCGTAATGCTGGCTCCAGAAGAAGGGTGCGGCGTCGAAGCGCTCGCGGCGGCCGAGGATGTTGGCGGCGGCGGTCTGCCCCTGACGCTCGGCGACCACCCAGTGCTCGACACGCAGGCGCTCGCCGGTGTGCGGGTCGGGCCAGCGGGCGATGTCGCCGGCGGCGTAGATGCCGGGCGCCGAGGTCTGCAGGTACTCGTCCACCAGCACGCCGCCATCGACCGCCAGGCCGGCGGCCGTGGCCAGTTGCAGCGCCGGCCGCACGCCGACGCCAATCACCACCAGCCCGGCGGGCAGGCGCTCGCCGCTGGCCAGGGTCACCGCCTCGGGATCGATGGCGACAGCCTGCTGCCCGAGGCGGAAGGCGACGCCGTGATCCTCGTGGAGGGTCCGCACGAAGCTGCCGAGCTCGCTGCCCATGGCCCGCGCCAGCGGCACCGCCCCGCGGTCGACGACGGTCACCTCGAGCTGGCGGGCGCGCAGCGACGCCGCCACCTCGAGGCCGATGAAGCTTCCCCCGAGCACCACGGCGCGCGGCGTTTGGGGCGGCGGCGCGCCGGCCGCGGCGGCGGCGGCGGCACGGAGCCTCTCGGTGTTTGCGATCTGAGCGATGATCCCCCGGCTGTCGGCCAGGGTCCGCAGGTAGTGGACGTGCGGCAGGTCGCCGCCAGGCAGCTCCAGGCGCACCGGTTCGGCGCCGGTGGCGAGGAGCAGGGCGCCCCAGCCAAGGGTGGCGCCACCGGCGAGAGTGACAGTGCGCCGGCGCGGATCGATCGCCGTCACGCGCTCGCCGAGCCGCAGCTCGATGCGCCGCTCTTCATAGAGCTCGCGCGGGTGGAGCGGGATCCATTCCTCGGGGGCGTTGCCGGCCAGATAGTCCTTGGAGATGTTGGGGCGGTCGTACGGCGGCGAGTCGTCGGCGCCGATCAGCGTGACCGGCCCGGCGTAGCCTTCGCGCCGCAGGCGCTGGGCGGCGGCGTTGCCGGCGGCCCCGGCGCCGACGATGACGACCGATTCCGGTTCGCCGGGCGCCGCCGCGGCGCCGGCGGTGCGCGCCGGCGCTGTGGGCGGCAGGGCGGGCGGGAGCTTCTCGTGCACCGTGACCCGGTCCCCGTGGCGCTCGACCCGGTAGCGCGCGACCGGGTTCAGGGCGGGCGCGCGCAGCGGCTCGCCGCTGCGCAGGCTGAAGCAGGCGTGATGCCAGGGACAGCGCACGGTGTCGCCGACCAGCAACCCCTCTGCCAGCGGCCCGCCATAGTGGGTGCAGTGGGCGGCGATGGCGAAGACCTCGTCGCCGACCCGCGCCAGCAGCACCGGCTCGCCCCCGGCATGGCCGAGCAGGCAGCCGCTCGGCGCGCCGCCGGCGGCGGGCTGGCCGCTCGCGGCGCCGGCGGGAATGTCGGAAAGGGACACGCCCTGGGTCAGGTCGGGACCGCTCAGCTGCTGCTCGCCGCTCATGCCTGATCTCCTCTCTCGCAGCTGCCGCCCAGGAGGCAGCTAACGCGCGCGCGGCGTCGAGGTGCGCCGGAGCAGCCAGAGCGCGGAACCGAAGAGCAGCAGCGCAAGGAGGGCCAGGCCCCAGGTGCCGAGCGCCGGCACGGCGGCAATCGGCGCGAGCTTGACCGCGCTCCAGGTCCCGCCGGTGCCGGCGAACGGTCCGCTGGTGGCCGAGAAGGCGCCGGTGATGGTGCTGCCGGGGCCAACGGCGGCGGCGGGAGTCACGGTGCCGGTGAAGGTCCCCATGCCAAAGCGGGCACCTCCCATCACCGCCCCCATGCTCAACTGGTTACCGGTCACGTTGCCGCTCACGATGCCTGACATGGCCGAAGGACAGCTTCCCGGACCGGAGCTCTGGGTGACGTCCAGCGCGCCGGTGAAGCCGCTGCCGGTCTGGCTGACGGTCGCCGTGCCCTGGAAGGCGCAGGTGCTGAGCAGCGGACCACCACCGATGCTGATCATCGTCTGCATCTGGACCGACCACGAGCCGGTGACGTCGAGGCCCTGGGCGCGCGCCGGTCGGGCCAGCGAGAGCGCCGAAAGGAGCGGCAGTAAAAGGAAGGCGACCAGCGGACGTCCACATGTCCTCGTCATTCGACTCCTCTTTCGCGGGGCGCCGAGCGGCCTCGACCCATGGCTACTCGAAGCCTAGCACGCCCACGCCTGAGGTACTCAGCTCAAAGCCAGCCAGCGGCGCAGGGCGTCGTCGCGCCAGCGCTCAGAGTTGAATGCGCGAGAACAGATAGCTGCCCAGGGCCAGGAAGATCGCCGACAAGGTGGCGAGCACCGCGAGGTCGGTGGCGGCGCCGAAGTGGGCGATGCCGATGAGCGCGCTGCGCAGGCCGTCGACGCCGTAGGCCAGCGGATCGACGGCGGCGATCAGCCCCAGCAGCCGCGGCACGTGGGAGAGCGGAAACAGCGCCCCGGAGAGGAAGAAGATCGGCATCACCAGGAAGTTCATCACCAGCTGAAACCCCTGGAAGTCCTGCAGCACCGAGGCGATGGCCGTACCGAGCGCCGTGAACAGCAGCGCGATCAACGCCGTGAACACCAGCGCTCCCGGCAGGGCGGCGACGCCGGTGATGCGGAAGCCGGCCAGCACGCAGACCGCGAAGACCACGATGCCCTGGATGACGGCGACCGTCGCCCCGCCCAGCGTGCGGCCGATCATGATCGTCAGCCGCGGCACGGGAGCCACCAGCGTCTCCTTGAGGAAGCCGAACTGCCGATCCCAGATCAGCTCGATGCCCGAGAAGATGGAGGTGAAGAGGACGGTCATGGCGATGACCCCCGGCGCCAGGAACTGGATGTAGCTGCCCTGTCCCGCCCGCTCGAAGATCGGTCCCAAGCCGAAGCCGAGCGCCACCAGGTACAGCACGGGCTGGCCGAGGGCGCCGACGATCCGCGCGCGCGAGCGGACGAAGCGCTTGAGCTGCCGCAACCACAGCACGTAGACGATGCTCATCGCACTAGCGCCGCCGGAACATCCTGGCCATGTTGCGCATCCGGTCCGCGGCGGTGGCGTCCTCTTCGCGGATCGACGAGCCGGTGAGCGCCAGGAAAGCCAGCTCGAGAGTCTCGGCGCCGGTCTGCCGTTTGAGCTCCTGCGGCGAGCCCTGGGCGACGATGCGGCCGTGATCGATGATCGCGATACGGCCGGCCACGCGCTCGGCCTCCTCCATGTAGTGGGTGGTCAGGAACACCGTGACACGCTCCTCCGCATTGAGCTGCGCCACCAGGGTCCACAGCTGGTTTCGCGTCTGCGGGTCGAGGCCCAGCGTCGGCTCGTCGAGGAACAGGATCTTCGGCGTGTGCAGGAGGCCGCGGGCGATCTCCAGGCGCCGGCGCATGCCGCCCGAGAAGCGCTTCACCCGGTCGTCGCGCCGCTCCCACAGGTCGAAGAGCCGCAGCAGCTTCTCGATTCGCTGGCCGCGCAGCCGGCGCGGCACGCGGTAGAAGGCGCCATGGATGTCCATGTTCTCGTAGGCTGTCAGCTCCTCGTCGAGGCTGGGGTCCTGGAACACGATCCCGAAGCGTTTGCGGACCTCGTGGCGCTGGACGGCGGGATCCAGGCCGTCGATCTCCACCGTGCCGCTGGTCGGGGTCAGCAGCGTCGTGAGCATCTTGATCGTCGTCGTCTTGCCGGCGCCGTTGGGTCCGAGAAAGGCGAAGATCTCGCCCTCCTCGACGTCGAAGGAGATGCCGTCGACGGCGGTGAGCTCGCCGAAGGTCCTGGTCAGGTCGCGCACGCGGATCATGTGCGTCCGGTCGTCCTGCGCAGCGGCTCGGAGACGAGGTGGCGGACCGCCGGTCGGTCGCCGCCGACGTGGTAGCGGCGGGCCTGCTCGACGAGGTCGCGGTCGGCGACGGTGGCGCGCTCGTGCTGGCGCAGGTGCTCGAGCCAGGACCTGACCAGGAACACCTCGGTGTAGCGGCCGGGGAGGGCGGCGTCGGCGAAAAGGCCCCACTCCATGGCGCCGTCGCGCAGCCGGATGCGCCGCACCTGCTGCATGGCGCTGGCGAACTCCGCGGCCTCCTCGGGACGCACCTGGTAATCGACGGTGACCAGGACCGGCCCGCGGTCGGGCTCGAGGTCGTAGGCGACGATCGGCGCCGGCATCTGGCGCGACGGCGCCAGGTTGAGCCCGTCGCCGGAGCGCAGGTGCAGCCGGTAGGTGGCGAGCAGGCCGAGCGCCTGGCCGGCGGCCGACAGGCAGAGCGCCGTCACGACGCCGAGGCGTTCGCCGAGGGCGCCCCACAGCGCGCTGCCGGCGGCAAGGCCGCCGAAGAAGATCAGCATGTAGACCGAGAGGGCGCGGGCCCGCACCCACGACGGCACCGCGGTCTGCACGGCGACGTTGAGGCTCGACAGCAGCGACAGCCAGGCGCCGCCCGCCAGCAGCAGCATCGCCAGCAGCAGCGGAAAGTCGTGCAGCACTCCGAGCGCCAGGGTGGCCGCCGCGAACGTCAGGGTCGCCGCGGCGACCACCAGGTCGGTCGACGCATAGCGCCTGAGACGCGGCAGCACCATGGCGCCGGCGACGGCGCCGACGCCCAGCGCGGTGAGCAGCAAGCCGTAGCCGGCGGCGCCGCGGTGCAGGCCGCGCGCCACCACCGGCAGCAGCGCCCACAGCGAGCTGGCGCAGAGGATGAAGGTGCTGCCGCGGGCGATCGGCGCCAGCACCTCGGGAGAGTGGCGGACGTAGCGCACGCCGGTGCGCATCGCACCCAGGATCCGCTCGCCCGGCAGCACCGTCTCCTCTTCCGGGCGCCGCCAGGCGTAGAGCACCGCCATGACGCCAAGGAAAGAGACGGCGTTGAGGATGAACGTCCAGCCCGGCCCGGCGGTGGCGACGATCAGGCCGCCCAGCGCCGGGCCGGCGGCGCGGGCGACGTTGAAGCCGATGCTTCCCAGGGCGATCGCGCCCGGGAGGTCCTGGCGCGGCACCAGCTCGGGGATGATCGCCTGCCAGGCCGGGTTGTTGGCGGCGTTGCCCAGGCCGAGCAGGAACGTGAAGCCAAGCAGCGCCCAGGGCGAGATCCAGCCGGCGAGCGTCAGCACCCCGAGGGCCGCGGCCGCCGCGGCCATCCATCCCTGGGTCACCAGCAGCAGGCGCCGCCGGTCGACGACGTCGGCGAGAGCCCCGGCCGGCAGCGCCAGCAGGAATGACGGCAGGCTGGTCGCCGCCTGGACCAGCGCCACGAGCGTCGTCGAGGTCGTCAAGGACGTCATCATCCAGGAGGCGCCGACGTTCTGCAGCCAGGTGCCGACGTTGGAAGCGACGGTGGCGATCCACAGCCAGCGGAACAAGCTTTGGCGCAGCGGGCTCCAGGGCGAGGCGGCGGCGCCGGCAGCCCTGGCGGCGGCCGGCGGCTCGGCGGTGGCCCCGGCGACGGCAGGCGGCTCGGCGGCCGGAGGCTCGGCGATGGCCCCGGCGGCGGCAGGCGGCTCGGCGGTGGCGGCGCCGCCGGAGGGTGCTTCCTGGCGGCCTTGGACGTCGATCTTGGCGGACGCTTCGGGCATGACGGGTTCGGTGCGGACCGGCGAACCCGGTCCACGGCCAGCATAGCCGAGGCACTTCGCTTCTGCACGCCGCGCGAGGCGGCGGGTCCATCGCAGCGAGGCGCAGCGAGGCGATATGATGCGGCGCTCAGGGCGCCGGCCCGCGCCGGAGAGAATCGACAGGAGAAGCGATGAAAAAGAAGAGACAGAAACTGATCGCGGTGCAGGTGGCGGCGGCGACCGGCGCCGCCGGCGCCACGGGCTCCACTGGCTTCGGCAGTATCGTGCCGCTCGAGGGGGGGACCCTGGAGGAGCTGCTCGCCGTCTGGCGAGTGGTGCAGATCCAGCCGCTGGGGCCGCTGCCGGCCGAAGGCGGTGGGGAAGGGCACTATCTGGCGCTGCTGCTCCTCGAGGAGGCGGCCGCGGACGAGACGCAGGGACGCCTGGGCTTCGGCGTCCCCTGAGCCGGCCGTGTCCGCGACCGCCGTGGAGCTTGGCAGTCTCTCTCCCGCAGCCTTCCGCCGCTTCCTTGCCGCGGCGGGCATCCGCCGGTTCTTCCTCGCCTGGGACGAAGAAGCACAGGAGGTCCGCGCCTCGCACCCCGAGCTCGACTCGCTGGCCCGGCTGCTGGCCGCGGACCGCCGCGACTTCGACCGCCACGAAGGGGTCTTCGCGCAGGTGGCGCCGGAGACCGGCGTGCTGCAGGGCGCCTTCATCCACCGCACCTGCCGCGGCCAGGCGGCGGGCGGGGTGCGCTTCTGGCGCTACGACACCGTCGAGGATTACCTGCGCGACGGGCTGCGCCTGGCGCGCGGCATGACCCACAAGAATGCTCTGGCCGGCCTGTGGTGGGGCGGGGGCAAGGGGGTCATGGTAGACGAGCGGGGAGACGGAGAAGGGGAAGGCGCCAGCGAGCGAGCGGGAAGCGCCGCGGCCGACCGCCTCCGCCGCCGGATCTACGAGGAGTACGGCGAGCTCATCACCAGCCTGCGCGGCTGCTACGTCACCGCCGAGGACGTCGGCACCTCGGTCGACGACATGGCGGCGGTCTTCAGCCGCACCCGGTTCACCACCTGCATCCCGCCCGCGCTCGGCGGCAGCGGCAACCCGTCGGCGCCGACGGCGCGCGGCGTGGTGCGCGGCATGGAGGCGGCGCTCGCCCACCGGGGCGCCGGCGGCCTCGCCGGCAAGACGGTGGCGGTGCAAGGGCTCGGCCACGTCGGCGAGCCGCTGGTCGAGCTGCTGCGCCAGCGCGGCGTCGCGCGGGTCATCGGCTGCGATCTGGACCCGGCGCGCTGCGCGGCGCTCTTGCAGCGCTTCGCCGGCGCCGGAGCCGCTGCCGGCGGCGGCGATGGACCTGGCAATCGCGGCGGCAACGCTGGCTCCGGCAATGGCTTCGCATTCGAGGCGCGCGCCTTAGGCGGCGACGACGTCTGGATCTTCGAGCAGCAGGCCGACGTCTTCGCCCCTTGCGCGACAGGCGGGGTGCTCGGGCCGCGCACCATCCCGAGGCTTGCGGCCGGCATCGTCTGCGGCGCCGCCAACAATCAGCTCGAGGACCCGGAGCGGGACGACCTCGCGCTGCACCAGCGCGGCGTGCTCTACATGCCCGACTTCCTGGTCAACCGCATGGGCATCGTCAACTGCGCCGACGAGCAGTACGGCTATGTCGGCGAGGAGGACCCGCGGGTGGCCGCGCACCTGGGGAGCGCGCCCCCCGCTCCGGCCGACACCGGTGACCGCTGGGAGAACAGCATCTACAACCTTTCGCTCGCCATCCTCGACGAGGCCGCGCGCCGCGGCGAGCCGCCCGCCCGCATCGCCCTGCGCCTGGCCGAGCGGCGGTCGCGCGAGCCGCACCCGATCTGGGGCCATCGCGGCGCGGCGATCATCCGCGCCCTCACCCGCCCGGACGCCGCCGGCAGGGCCGCCTGGTCGGCGGAGATCTGAAGTCGGCAGCCTGTTGACAGCGGCGCTGTGGCTGGTATGCTCTGCCGCCAAGCGGCGCTTCTTTCGGCGCAGCCTTCAGCGAACGGAGCTGAATTTCGAATGCAGTCCTTGCGGCAACCGATCGATTCCATGCGCATGACGCCAGCCATGCGAATGTCGATGCCTATGCAGATGCGCGGCCCGGGTGCTGGCGCGGAATGTCGCATGGGAGGAGATCGGATCGGCAGCCGCCCGCTGTCGATAGATAGATCAGATAGATAGAGACCTGATCCCCACTCCTGTCGCGAACGACGCCACCGCCCGGGCTGCTCAGGGTCGGTGGCGTCGTCGTTTTCGGCGAGCCTTCATTTCCGGCGGCTCGCGGACAGGAGAACTGCACATGGTCTCGTTTGACAAGGGTTTCGCAACCCGCGCCATCCACGCCGGCCTGCAAGCCGATCCGGCGACCGGCGCGATCCTCACGCCGATCTATCAGGCCACCACCTTCGTCCAGGAGGCTATCGGCCGCGACAAGGGCTTCACTTATAGCCGCTCCGGCAACCCCACGGTGGCGGCGCTCGAGCGCAATCTCGGGGCGCTGGAAGGAGGATTGCCGGCGGTCTGCTTCGCGACCGGCATGGCGGCCTTGACCGCGCTCTGCCTCGCCCTGCTCCACGCCGGCGACCGCGTGGTGGTTTCGGATGTGGTCTACGGCGGCACGGTGCGGCTGCTGCGCCGCGTGCTGGGGCCGTTCGGCGTGCGCACCGAGCTGGTCGATACCTCTCGTGCCTGCCGCCTGGAAGCGGCGCTCGCCGAGGAGACGCGGCTGGTGGTGATCGAGTCGCCGGCCAACCCGACGCTGAAGCTCACCGATCTTGGCGTGGCGGCAGAGCTCGCGCACGCCGCGGGCGCCCTGCTGGCGGTCGACGGCACGCTGCTGACGCCGGCGCTGCAGCAGCCGTTCGCGCTCGGCGCCGACCTGGTGGTGCACTCGACCACCAAGTATCTCGAAGGGCACAACGCTACGCTCGGCGGCGCGGTGCTGGCTCGCGACCCCGAGCTGGTCGCGAAGCTGCGCTTCGTGCAGAACGCCACCGGGTCCATCCAGTCGCCTTATGAGGCATGGCTCACCTTGCGCGGCATCAAAACGCTGGCGCTCCGCATGCAGCGGCATTCCGAGAGCGCCCTCGCCGTCGCGCGGTTCCTCGCAGCCCATGCGCGCGTCACCCACGTCGCCTACCCGTGGCTCGAGTCGTTCCCGCAAGCCGCGCTGGCGCGCCGCCAGCAACGCGCGGGCGGCGGCATGATCGCCTTCGAGGTCGCGGGCGGCGCGGCGGCGGGGGAGCGGGTGATGAACGCGGTGCGGCTGTGCGCGCTGGCGGAGAACCTCGGCGCCGCCGAGTCGCTGATCACCCACCCGGCGTCGATGACCCACGCGGCAATCCCGGAGGCCGAGCGGCGGGCGGCAGGGATCGCCGACGGCCTGATCCGGCTCTCGGTCGGCCTCGAGGACCCGGACGACATCGTTGCCGACCTCGAGCAGGCGCTCGGAGCCTGAGCAGGAGGGCGCACGATGATCGCCTCCAGAGCGCACCTCCCGACGATCTCCATCCGCTCGCCGCGCCTGGCCGCGGCGGCACACCCGGCGGCGGCGGGCCCGGCGGCGGCTGCAAGCGCGCCCCTGACCGTGCTCGCGCTCGGCAGCTCGTTGGTCGCCCGCGAGCAGGACTTGCCGCTGGCGGTGCACGAGGTTTATCGCTGGTACCGTGCCGGACACCGCGTCGTAGCGGTGATCTCGGATCTCGCCGGCGCAACCGAGCGGTTGCTCGCGCAGGCGCGGCGCCTGGGCGGCGGCGCCGACCTCGCGCCTCGAGGCGTCGCTGCCCTGGCGGCCGCCGGCGGAACGGCGGCGGCGGCGCTGCTGGCCTTGGCGCTCGACCGGGCGGGCGTTCCGGCGGGGCTGGGCGATTCGCGCCTGGCCTGGATGGATCCCGCCGGGCAGTCGATCGGCAGCGGCGGCGACGGCCTCGAGGCGGGCCGGCTGCACGCCAGCCTGGCGCGGCCTGGCGTGGTCGTGGTGCCTGGCTGCTCCGGCGCGGCCGGAGAGAGCGGCCCGCGGCTGCTCGGGCGGGGCGGCCCCGACCTCACGGCGCTGCAGCTGGCGCAACGGCTGGGCGCCGATCACTACCGGTTGGTCGAGGACGCCGACGCCCTCTACGAGCAGGGACCGGACGAGCCAGACCCGGCTCTACCCCGGACGCCGGCGGCCGGAGCCCCGGTGGACCGCGGACCGCGGGTGAGGCGGCGGCCGCTCCCGCAGCCGACGCAGGGACCGGGGCCGCTGCGGGTCGTCCTCTTGGGGCTGGGGACGGTCGGCGGCGGCGTCTTCCGGCACCTGCTCGCCCAGCTCGACCGCTTCATCGTGGTGGGCATCGCGGTGAGCGACCCGGAGCGGCACATCCGCGCCGGCGTGCCCGCGACCCTCCTGGAACGTGACCCTTGGCGGTTGCTCGCACGCCCCTGCGACCTGGTGGTCGAGGCGCTGGGCGGCTGCGAGCCGGCGGCGCGCCTGATCGCCGCCGCGCTGGCGCGCGGCCGTGCCGTGGTCAGCGCCAACAAGGAGGCGATGGCGGAGCAGGGCGAGCGGCTGGTGCGCCACGCCGCGGCCCACGGCGCCGAGCTGCGCTTCTCGGCCGCGGTCGGCGGTGCCGTTCCGGTGCTCGAGGCGGTGACCCGGGCGGCGGCGGCGGGCGAGGTCCGGGCCGTGCGCGGGGTGCTCAACGGCACCAGCAACTATGTCCTCGACCGCCTCGCCGAAGGCTGCGATCTGGCGGCGGCGGTGCGGCTCGCCCAGCAACAGGGCTTCGCCGAGGCCGACCCCGCCCGCGATCTCGACGGCCGCGACGCCGCTTGCAAGCTGCGCCTGCTGGCCCGCGCCGCGTTCGGCGTCGACCTCGCGGCCGGCACGGTGGCCTGCCGCGGCATCGACGCCGAGGGCGGCACCACCGTGAAAGCGGCACACGCGCGGGGCCAGGTGATCCGCCTGCTCGCCGAGTGCCGCCGCGAGGGCGGGGGAGTGCGCGCGGAGGTGCGGCCGGTTGCCCTGCCGGCGCGGGACTTCCTGGCCGGCGCGCGCGGCGAGGAAAACCGCGTCGTCATCGAGCGCGTGGGCGGGCCGCCGCTGCGGCTCGCCGGGCGCGGCGCCGGCCGCTGGCCGACCGCCGAGGCGATGCTCGCCGACATCCTCGAGATCGTGCGGCGCCGGCACCGGCCGCCGGCCGCGCTGGCGCGCGAGCGCTCGGGGCCGAGCGAGGCTGGCGCCGCGGCGGCGGAGGCGCCGTCATGAAGCTCGCGACCCGGCTCGTCCGCTTCCAGCCGGCGCCCGGCGACGCCTACTCGGCGATGTCGCCGCCGCTCTACCAGACCGCGACCTTCGCCCAGGCGTCGGCGCTCGAGTCAGGGCCCTACGACTACTCGCGCAGCGGCAACCCGACCCGCCGCCTGCTCGAGCAGCGGGTGGCAGAGCTCGAGGGGGCCGGCCACGCTCTTGCCTACGCCAGCGGCCTGGCGGCGCTGGCAGCGGTGGTGCGGGTAGCGGCGGGCGGCGGCGAGGTGCTGGCCGGCGACGATCTCTACGGCGGCACCTACCGGCTGCTGTCGCAGCAGCTCGCCGGCCAGGGTGTGGCGGTGCGCTACGTCGACGCCGCCGACCTCGCCGCCGTCGCCGCCGCCATCGGCCCGCGCACCCGCCTGCTGCTGGTCGAGACGCCAACCAACCCGCTGCTGCGGATCGCCGATCTGCGCGGCCTCGCCGGACTGGCCCATGCCGCCGGCGCCCTGCTCGCGGTCGACAACTCCCTGCTCTCCCCCTACCTGCAGCGCCCGCTCGAGCTGGGAGCCGACGTCGTGGTCCACTCGGCCACCAAGTGCCTGGGCGGCCACAGCGACTTAACCGCCGGCGTGGTCGCGGTGACCGACCCGGCGCTCGCCCGCGAGCTGGCTTTCGCGCAGAACGCCGAAGGTACCGCCTTGAGCCCTTTCGAAGCCTGGCTGCTACAGCGCGGCATGAAGACGCTGGCGGTGCGCCTCGACCGCCAGGAGTCCAATGCCAGGCGCGTCGCCGAGCTCCTCGCCGGCCATCCGCGGGTACGGCGCGTCCACTACCCCGGCCTGCCGAGCCATCCCGGCCACCAGCTGCAAGGGCGCCAGGCCAGTGGGGCAGGCAGCGTCGTCAGCTTCGAGACCGGCAGCGTCGAGGTCTCGCGGCAGATCGTCGAGGCGACGCGCCTGTTCACGATCTCGGTGAGCTTCGGCGGCGTCGGCTCGCTGATCAGCTTGCCGTGCCGGATGTCGCACGCCAGCATTCCGGCCTCCGTGCGCCGGAGCCGCGCCCTGCCCGAGGACCTGGTGCGGCTGGCGGTCGGGATCGAGCACGCCGGCGACCTGCTCGAGGACCTCGAGCAGGCGCTGGGCGCCGGCGAGTGAATCACGCGAGGCCACGCGCTGGCCAGCGACGCAGCACCACGATCGTCGTATCGTCGTCGGGAGCGCCGGGACCGCGGAAGCGGCGCCAGTCCGCGAGCAGGCCGTCGAGCACCTCCGCCGCCGGCCGCTCCGCGAGCTGCGAGAGCAGCTGCAGCGGGCGCTCGTAGCCGTAGGGGGCGCCCCGCCGGCCGGCCGCCAATGCTTCGTAGAGGCCGTCGGAGCAGAGCACGAGGGTGGCGCCGGGCGCCAGCGCGAGCGCCAGGTCGGCGTAAGAGCGCGGCGGCCCCTGCCCCAGCGGCAGGCCGGGCAGCGCCACCTCGCGGGCCGGCTGGCCGGGCTCGGCAAGCAGCGGGTAGGGGTGGCCGGCGTTCGCCAGCAGCGCCTCGCCGGTCGCCGGATCGAGGCGCAGGAGCGCCAGGCTGGTGAAGCTCCGGGGCGTCGCGGCGGTGCGCAGCACGCGGTCGGTCTCGCCGAGCACCGCGGCGGGGGAGCGCGCATCCCCGAGCAGGCTGGCGAGCGCGGCCTTGACCATGGCCTGGGCGATGGCGCACGAGAAGCCGTGTCCGGCCACGTCGCCGGCGGCGATCCACCAGCGGCCGGCCCGGTCTAGCACGAAATCGTACAGGTCCCCGCCGGCGCGGTCGGCGAGCAGCGACCTGGCGGCGATCTCCCATCCCGGCACCGACGGCAAACGGCTCGGCAGCAGGCCTAGCTGCATGCGCGCCAGCAGCTGCATCTCGACCTCGAAGCGGCGCTCCCGCTCGAGGCGCAGCATGAAGGCGGGCGGCGGCGCCACGCCCTCCTCCGCACCGCGTTCGCGGAGCACCGCGGCGGTGCCGGTCACGAGCAGAACCGCCATGGCGCCGGCGGCCATGGCGAAGCCTCCCGCCAGCCAGGAGAGGTGCAGCGCCGAGAACAGCGCGGCCGGCAGGAGCCGGTAGGAGAGCGCGGCAGCGAGCAGCGCGGCAGGACCGCCGAGGTCGGCGGCGGCGACCAGGGCTCCGGCCACCAGGACGCCTCCCGCCAGCTCGAGCGGCCAGGGCCGCAGCTGCACCGGCGAGAGGGCCAGGGCGGCGGCAAACGCTGCCGCGTACGGCACCCAGCGGCGCGATGAGAGGCGGCGGCAGAATGCGAACAGCAGAGCGACCACCGCCGCCGTGGTGACGGCGGTGGCGAGCGGTCCGGCGACTCCGTCGAACACCGGCAGATCGACGCTCAGCGCGTAAGTATGGGCGCCGGACAGTGCCGCCGCCGCGTAGACGGCCAGCGACAGCCCGGCGGCGGCCGCTCCCAGGCCGGTCCCGGCGAGCAACACGCCGCCCGCATGCCTGGTGAGCCGGCGGGCACGCAGCAGATCGAGCGTGGCGTCGAAGCTTGGGTCGGCCGCCCGCCAGCGTGATTCGGCAGCCGACCAGAGGACCGCGAGCCAGGCGCTCGCGATCACCAGGGCAACGACCTCGCTCACGGCGTCGAGGGCGTTCGGCTGGCGCAGCGCCGGCGGCAGCAACGCCAGGCCGGTGGTGGCTGCGAGCCAGGCGCCGTTCGCCAGGCCGAGGCGGCGGCGGATCGCCAGGACGCAGAACACACCGGCGAGCACCAACAGGGCGAGCTCGTGCATCAGCCTCTCGCCCGAGCCGGCCAGCAGGTCGATGCGGTCCAATTCGGAGAAGACCTCCGCGGCGCTACCTGGGTTGCGGCTGGCGTCGGCGAACAAGCTCACCGCGGCCGCCGTCACATGCTGCGGTGGAACGCTGCCGGCGATGGCGTAGAGCCAGATCGGGGCGCCGGCCACGTACCGTTGCATGGGCGGCCCGAGGCTCTCGCCTGGGGCGAGCAACGCCGCGGCCAGCGTCTCCTGCCGCAGACCGGGAGTGTTGGTGACGTTGCGGAGCTCGACCAACGCAGCCATCACCTGCGGTCCAGGCGGATGCCAGTCGATCGCCTGCGGCCGGCCATCGGTGCCGAACCAGACCGTGAGGGTTTCGGCGGCCGCGGTGACGTTCGTCTGAGTGGTCACCGCTAGCTGCGCGGCCCGGATCGCCACCGTCGCGTTCGCCGACGCGCTGGTGATCGGCAGGTCCGTGCTCAGGCGTCGGCGGCGGGAGAACTCGACCACCGCCAAGCGCGGTCCGGCGCCTACCGGGCGAAGGCCGCACCGTGCGGCAATGGCGGCGAACTCTCGGCTCAGGATCTGCCTGTCAGGAAGCGGCCCCGGCCGCCACTCCGGCAGCTTTGCCCGCGCCAGTGCCATGCCGGCCGCGAAGATGACCGCGCCCGCGGCGAGCGCGGTCACGGTCATGGCCGGCAGGTGCCGCCGATCCATTGCAGTGCCTGGCATCATGGCTCTCCCCATGCGTTACGGCGCCCGCGGTGCGGAGTTGCAAGGATCGGCAGCGAACGCCCGCCGACGAGGCGACTGGCAGAGGCTGCCGGAACGCTCCTGAGCCGCGTCCGTCGGGCGGGGGCGGGCGCCGGCCCACCGGTGCGCGGTCCGGCCTTGACGGCTCGGGTATGATGCGCTCGGGATCTTAGCCTGCTGCCGACCGCCGCCAACCGAGGCCAACCGCTACCAACCGCTGAAGCTGAAATGGCCAAGCCCGTCCTATTCACCGTCGACGACGACCCGGAGGTGCTGCGGGCGCTCGAGCGCGACCTGCGCCACCAGTACTCCGAGCGCTTCCGGGTGATGCGCGCCAGCTCCGGCAGCAGCGCGCTGGGCGCGCTCCACCAGCTGGTCGACCGCCGGGCCGCTGTGGCCCTGATGCTGGTCGACCAGCGCATGCCGCAGATGAGCGGCGTCGAGCTCTTGGAGCAGACCCTGCCGCTGTTCCCCGACGCCAAGCGCGTGCTGCTGACCGCCTACGCCGATACCGAGGCAGCCATCCGCGCCATCAACTCGGCCCACGTCGACTACTACCTGCTCAAGCCCTGGGACCCGCCGGGCGATCGCCTCTACCCGGTGCTCGACGACCTGCTGGACGACTGGCTGGCGTCGTTCCGCCCGCCCTTCGAGGGGGTGCGGGTGGTGGGGCATCGCTGGTCGCCGAAGTCCTTCGAGGTGCGCGACTTCCTCGCCCGCCACCACGTCCCTTACCTGTGGCTGGACGTGGAGACGGACGCCGAAGCTCGGCGCCTCGCATCGGTGGTGGTGCGCGAATCGAACGAGGAGGCGCCCGCCGCGCCGCTGCCCGCACCGCCCGCCGTACCGGTAGCCGGAGCGGAGCCGGAGGTCGATGGCGGCGGGGCTGCCGCCGGGGCCGCGGACGCCGCCGCGGGGGACCCGCCGGAGACGGCGGGGCCACAGGGAAACGGCGGCGGCTCTCTGATCCCCGCCGGCCGCCTGCCGGTGGTCTTCTTCGCCGACGGCACCTTCCTGGTCGAGCCGTCGCGCGCGGAGTTGGCCGAGCGGCTCGGCCTGCGCACTCGCGCCGAGAGCCGCTTCTACGACCTGGTGATCGTCGGCGGCGGCCCGGCCGGGCTGGCGGCGGCGGTCTACGGTGCCTCCGAGGGGTTGCGCACCCTGATCGTCGAGCGCGACGCCGCCGGCGGCCAGGCCGGAACCAGCTCGCGGATCGAGAACTACCTGGGTTTCCCCGCCGGCCTCTCGGGCGCCGAGCTGGCGCGCCGCGCGGTGGCGCAGGCGGTGCGGTTCGGGGTGGAGATCCTGAACCCGCAGGAGGCGACCGGCCTGCGCCGCGAGGACCCTTACCGGATCGTCACCCTGTCCGACGGCAGCGAGGTGAGCTGCCACGCGCTGGTGGTGGCGACCGGCGTCTCCTACCGCAAGCTCGCCGTGCCGGACATCGATCGCCTGACAGACGCCGGCGTCTACTACGGTGCGGCGATGACCGAGGCCCTTGCCTGCAAGGGCGAGGACGTGTACCTGGTGGGCGGCGCCAACTCCGCCGGCCAGGCCGCGATGTATTTCGCCCGCTATGCCCGGCGGGTGGTCATGCTGGTGCGCGGCAATTCGCTGTTCAAGGGAATGTCGCGCTACCTGGTCGATCAGATCTCGCAGACCCCCAACATCGAGGTGCGCCTGCACGCCTCCGTCGTCGCCGTGCGGGGCGGCGACCACCTCGAGGAGATCGACGTGACCGATGCCGAAGCCGGCACCGTCGAGACCCTGCCGACGCGGTCGCTGTTCATCTTCATCGGCGCCGAGCCGCGCACCGCCTGGCTCGCGGACGTGGTCGAACGCGATGCGCACGGCTTCCTGCTGGCCGGCAGCGACCTCGTTCGCGACGGCAAGCTGCCGGCGGGCTGGAACGTCGACCGGCAGCCCTTCCTGCTCGAGACCAGCGTGCCCGGCGTCTTCGTCGCCGGGGACGTGCGCCACGGCTCGGTCAAGCGCGTCGCCTCCGGCGTCGGCGAGGGCTCGATCACGGTGTCGTTCGTCCACCAGCACCTCGCCCATCTTTAGTGGGGCTGGGAGCCAGGCGTGGCAAGTGGCGCCGCGCTTCCGCCCAGGGCCGCGCTTCAGCCAGGCAGCAGCTCCACCTCGTCGACGTAGCACCAGGCCCAATCCTCGCCGGGCTCGAAGGACCGCACGATCGGGTGGTGGCTGGCACGGAAGTGCTTGGTGGCATGGCGGTTGGGAGACGAGTCGCAACATCCCACGTGGCCACAGCTGAGGCAGAGGCGCAGGTGCACCCAATGGCCGCCGATCTCCAGGCACTCCTTGCAGCCGGTCCCGCTCGGCGTGACGTCGCGGATCTGATCGATGTGGGTGCATCCGGTGGCAGGCATGTGGCTCTCCTTTCGATGGGGCCGGACCCCAAGCTGCTTCCCCAAGAGGAGCCTATCCGACCTGTCAAGGGGATGGGAGGCTGGGGGGAGGCCGGGAGCGGTGCTCGCCAAGCGCGGTGGCTGCGGGCGGTGCGGGCGGTGG
>DASZHY010000386.1:0-16594 GCA_035949675.1 Thermoanaerobaculia bacterium | reverse complement strand
CAGGACCAAGTGGGAGTACAAGATCATCAACATCCGCAGCGAGAACTATCGCCTCGATCCCAATGCGGCCCCGCAACTGAATCAGCTCGGCGAGGATGGGTGGGAGCTCGTTTCGATCACTTCCGTCAACTTCAAGACCGGAGCGACCGACAACATCGCCATGGTCTTCAAGCGGCCGGTCGCGCCGCCGTCTGACTAGCGCCCCAGACGCCGCGGCGGTCAACGGCTTGGTGGCCGCATGGCCTCGGGCCGACCGAGCCAGCCGAGCCAGCGAACCAGCCGAGCCAGCCGGTCAGCGCGGGTCAGCCTTCCCGGTCGCGGCGCCGGCGCCGGCGAAAAGCCAGCGCAAAGCCGACGGCCGCCGCCAGACCGGCCAGCACCAGGGTCGCGTTGCGCGGCACGCGTCCGGCCTCCTCGACGACCGCCTCTCTCACCTCGGCCAGCCTGTCCTCGGCCAGCCGGCGGCTGCGCTCGAGCCGCAGCTCGCTGTTACTTGGCGGCGCGGGCGGGTGCGTCGGGCTTGGCGGGGTCGCCTGGTGGGGCGGGCCGGGCCGCTGCCGCGGGCCGTCGGAGTCGTGGGGGTCGTGGGGCTTGCTCACAGGTCGTCCTCCTCGAGCGGATCGTCAGGATGGATCCGCGCCCTCGACGCCGCGCCCGGCGGCGCCGGCTCGCTCCTGCCGGAGTCGCCGGCGCGACCACCACCGCCCCCAGGGGGGAGCCTGCCGCCCTCCGTCGCGAGCCCCGCCAGCGCCGGTGCGGGCTCGGCGAGCAGGCGGTTCTTCCACCAGTCGAGGTGATCTTCGACCCGCCGCCGGACGCTCGCCGCCGGAGTCTCGAGCCGCCGCAACCGGCGCCAGCCGAGCACCGCCAGCAGGCCCGTGGTGCCGGCGAACAGCGCGGCGACGATCAGCGTCGCCGCCCAGAGCGGCAGCCAGATCGCCAGCACGGCGATCAGCGCCAGCACCAGCACCCCCAGAGTCCAGAAGGCGACCGCCGCCGCGCCGCCGAGCAACGCCAGCCCCCGCAGCAGCTCGGCGCCGGAGCGGCGAAGGTCCTCTCCCAGCGCCTCCGCCTCGGCGCGCAGCACCTCGAACAGCGCCTGTCCCAGGGAGCGAAAGAGCTCGATCCAACCGCGCAAACCCGCCGGCTCCTGCATCTCGGCTATCGTCCCACCACCAGCTCGCCGGTCACGAAGGATTCCTGCGCGCCGACGTCGTCGCGCATGCCGATCGCCACCTTCTGGTCGCCGCCGCGCATCAGCAGGCTCAACGTGTAGAGGAAATGCTTGCCGGCGAGCTTCGGCACGTCGGCGGCCGGCACGCTGATCGGCACCGGCACCTGCTGCACCTCGGAGGTGTGGCCCTCGGGGTCGATGGCGCCGATGAACAGGCGCACCTTGGCCGTGCTGCTGTTCTCGCGCGGCACCAGCGTCAGCTTGCCGAGCGGGATCTTGACGCTGATGGGCACCAGGTACAGGCCGTCCGAACGCGCCGCCGGGTGGCCGAACTCGAGGCTCAACCCGATCGGGTTGGTCTGGAAGGGGAACTGCAGCGCGGCGAGCGTGCCGTCGCTCATTCGCGACTCGATGCTCTTGTCGCGGTAGCCCTCGCGGCAGCGCACGGTGACGCCCTTGCGCTTGACCTTGACGGTGATCTTGTGGAAGCGGCCGTCGCCGACGTGCGGCGGCGTATAGCCGAGCGAATAAAACGTATTGAAGTCCTCGGCAATCTTGTCGAGCTGGGGTCCGACGTTGTTGGCATTGATCACGTACGTGCCGCCGGTCTTCTCGGCCATCATCTGCAGCGAGCTCTGCAGGTTCGAGATGTTGATCGAATCGATGTAGACGCCCTGGCCGGCGGTGGCGTTCTCGGCGGTGGTCGAGGAGTAGGTGCGCAAGCCGCCGGCATCGATGGTGTAGAACGTGACCCGGTTGGCGTTGGCCTGCGCGGTCAGCTCGTCGAAGCGGCGGGAGGTGTCGAACTCGCTGCTCTCGCTGATGATGCTGGTTCCCGGGTACTTGTTCTGCACGGCGTAGAAGACGTCCTCGCCGACGATCATCGGCAGCCCGTCGCTGACGTAGACCACCGCCTTGCGGCCGGTCATCCCCGCCAGCGAGGTCACCAGGTTCTTGAGCGCGTCGATGGTGAAGCTGACGTCGTTGAACGCCGATCCGGCGTAGCCGCGGGCGAAGCTCATGGCCTGCTCGCCGCTCAGCGCGTCCTCGATGTTCTTCAGCACCTCGCGCCGGTCCCCTTCGCCATGCACGCCCTGCGCCGAGATCTTTTCGAGCGCCAGCAGCTGCGCGTTGACCAGGCCGGTGTCGGCGGTGAACGGCTGGCGCACGTGCAGCTCGCGGTCGTAGGTCACCAGCATCACCTGGTCGCCGCGGCGCAGCTTCTGGTCCAGGAAGATGCGCAGGTCACGCATCACCCGGTTGCGGTCGAAAGGCTTCAAGTTGAAGTTGTCGATGTAGACGATCAGGCGCAGTCTCTGGTCGTCGGGGATCGGCGCCTGCTCGTAGCCGGGCGGGAGCTTCGGCCGGCGATTGGCGGCGTCGGCGTCGGCCTCTTCGACGGCGGCGGCGCCGGCGGACCTGCCGCCTTCGACCGCCAGGAAATTGGTGATCGCCATCGGGTGGCCGTCCTCGAGGAGCTCGAAATCGCTCTTGGTCAGCCCGGTGACCCGGCCCTTCTTGTCGTTGACGTAGACGTCGACGTTGACCACGTTGACGGTGACGGTCTCGACGAAGTTGTCGTCGGTGGCCGCCTTGCCGCCGGCAGCCGCCGCCGGCTGGGAGGTCGCTGCGGCAGGCTTGGTCGGCGCGGCGGCCGCCAGGGAGCCCGCCGGCGCGGCGGCCCCAGCCAGAATGGCGAGCACCGCGGCGCCCCACCAGTTACGATCGAATCTGCTCATGATCTCGTGGCTCTCCCCCTGAAATCCGTCTAGCGGCACCGGCATTATGCACGATCCGCCGGCAACACGCGGCGTTGCGCCCGGACCGCACGGGGTGGATCAATCGGGCTTGACGTCCACCTCGGCGGTGGTGATCTTGTTGCTCAACGGGTCGAACAGGGCGAAGATCAGGTGCTGGTTCGTCCGCCGCAAGGTGACCTTGTTTTGGAAGCGCACGAAGTGGCCCTTCTCGGGCTCTTTGTCGCTCGACAGCTGCAGCGGCACCACCGGGATGTCGGAGCGGTTGCCGCGCTCGTCCTGGGCGGCGAGCCGGAGCTCGACCTCCGAGGCATATTTGCCGTTGAGCGGCACGCTGGTGAAGGCGTCGGTGGGGATCGCCAGGGTGAACGGGACCTCCATCTCGTGGCGGCCCTTGCGCACCGGCTTGCCCAGCTGCACCGGCATCGGCCTCGAGCCCGGCGGGTTGCCGAACAGCATGGCGCTCTCGACCATCATCGAAACCTCGGCCTTGCGCGAGCGGTCCAGGAAGCTGTCGCGGGTGCGCACGCTGAGGCCGGGGCGCAGCACCTCGAGCTGGACGCTGTGCCGCTTGTCGTTGCCCTGCCAGCTGGGAGTGAAGCCGAGCCAGTAGTAGGAGCGCGTGTCGGCCTCGACGTGCTCGAGCGAGGCGATGCGCAGCGAGTTGAGCAGCGCCTGGCCGCCGGTCTCCTTGGCCAGGTAGGTGAGCGTGCCCTCGTGCTCCTGCTCCCGCAGGCCGAAGTTGGCGCTCGGCAGCCGCGGCGCGGTAGTCTGGGCGCTGACCGCGTTGGTCTCGATGCCGGGCACGTCGACCGGATACAGGGTGTAGCCCAGGCGGTTGGCGGTTTCGACCAGCGGCCGCAGGATGACGTCGCCGTTCGCCACGTCATGCTCGGTGATCGGACGGTTGAGGTCGTCGACCGCATACTCGGCCGGCGAGTACGGCCAGCCGCCGACCAGCAGCAGCATCACCTTGCGCCCGGGCGGCGAGGCGAAGCCGCGCAGCGTGCTGGTGGCAGCCGAGACGGCGCGCTCGAGCTGCGCGCCGAGCTCCGCGACGTAGGTCCGCTCCTCGATGTTCAGCTGGCTGTTGGCGAAGCCGTTGCGGAAGGGGCGCGCGGGATCGACGACGGACCTCGGCGGCTCGCTGGCGCGGAAGTTCCGCAGCTCGGCCTGGCGCTCGAGGCCATGGGCCGGGCTGTCGATCTCGCGCTCGATGGCGCGCGCCAGCTCGCGGCTCGACCTCGACCAGCTGGAGAGCAGGTGGAGATGCCTGCCGTCGAAGGCGACCAGCGCCATGCGGTCCTCGGGGCCGAGCCGCGACAGGTCGTCGCGCAGCGAGCGCAGCACCTGGTCACGGAGCGGTCCGACCGAGAAGTAGTCGTCGACGAACACCAGGTAGCTGGTGCCGACCGGGCTGCCCGGCGCCAGGTCGGGCAGACCGGGGACGGTCGGCGTGGTGCCCGGCTCGGGAGCGATCGCCTGGCCGCCGCGCACCTCGTTGAAGAAGTCGATCTTGACCGGCTTGCCGTCCACCTTGAGCCGGAAGTCCTCCGGCTTGAGGTCGGGCACGCGGTTGCCCTTCTTGTCGGTGACGACCGCCTCGACGTTGACGACCCGCACCTCGATGGTCTCGCCGAACAAAGGTCCCGCGGGCTCCGGTCTGCCGGGAGAGGCGGTGGCGCCAGGAGCGGCGGCCGGCCTGCCGGTAGTTGCGACGCCGGCAGGAGCGGCGGCCGGCTTGCCCGAGGTGACCGCCTTGGCGGAGGGAGCGCCTTTGGCAGCCGGGGAAGCCGCGGAAGCCGGGGCCTGCGCAGGCGAACCGGCGGGGGCGGCAGCGGCTGCCGGCCCCGGCTGCGATGGCGCCGGCGCGGCCGGCTGCGCGGCTGGCGGCGCCGGCTTTTGCTGCGGCGGTGGCGGCGCCGGGGCCTGTTGCGGCGGCGGCGCCGGTTGCGGCTCCTGCTGCGGGGGCGCCGGCTGCTGCGGCTGCGGGGCCGGCTGGGCTGGCGCCGGCTGCTGCGGCTCCTGCGGCTGCGGGGCCGGCGGCGCCGGTGCCGGCTGCTGCGGCGGCGTCGAGGGCACGACGTGGGCTTGCTCCGGCTCCTGACCGGCGGCCGGGCGCAGTGCGAGGACGGCGATGACAGCCGTCGCCGAAAGTAGGACCGCCAGGGTCCACGAACGCTGCGATTGGATCTGGTTGCGGAATCTCATGGGCTTCTCCGGGAGGGTTCCCCAGCGTCTCGGTCCTCTATACTAAACCGGCGTGATGCTCGCCGGCGGCCGGCCCTTCTCCTACGTCACCGCGCGGCGCTCAAGGCGGGGGCCGTGGTGGGCGCGCCGGCGCCGAGCCGGAGCCGCAGATGGCGCACGATCTTCGGGCCATGCTCCCGCGAGTTCTCGATGAAGATGCGGTCGATGTTGCGCCCCGCCTGGATGGTGCCGGCAACGTAGAGCCCCGGCACGTTGGTCTCGCAGGTCTCCGGATCGAAGGCCGGCACCAGCGTCTCCGCGTCCACGTCGATCCCCGAGCGGCGCTGCAGGTCGGCGTCGGGCAGGTAGCCGATGAGCACGAAAGCGGCCTGCGCGGGAAGCGATTCCTCGCCTTCCGGCGTCACGATCTCGACCGCTTCCCGGCCGAAGGCCCGCACCGCCGAGCGGAAGCGAGCCCGGATCGAGCCCTCCGCAATGCGGTTCTCGACGTCCGGCTTCAGCCAGTATTTGACCCCTGACTTGACCTGGTCGCGCCGGTGCACCAGGGTGACCCGGGCGCCGTTGCGCCACAGGTCGACCGCCGCCTCTGCGGCGGTGTTGCCGGCGCCGACGATGACCACGTCGCGATCGAAGAACGGGTAGGGCTCGACGTAGCGGTGGTGCACCCAGGGGTGACTCTCGCCGGGTACGCCCAGGCGCTTCCAGCCGTCGAAGTACCCGGTGGCAAGGGCCACGGCCCGCGCCCGGCGCAGCCTATGCTCGCCAGGGTCTCCGGGGCCGCCGGGCCCGCCGGCGCCACCGGACGGCACGCAAGGCATGGAACGCACCAGGAACTCGTCGCCGCGCCGCTCGATGGCCTGCACGTTCTCGTGCAGGGCGAGAGGGATGGCGTAGCGCTCGACCACCGAGCGGTAGTAGACCAGCGCCTGGCGCCGGGTGGGCTTGGCCTCCGGGATCGCGAACGGCACGCCGGCGATCTCCAGCCGATCGCGGGTGGTGAAGAACTCGAGAAAGGTCGGATACGCCTGGATGGCGGCGGTCAGCGGCCCGCGGTCGACCAGCAGCACCGTGAGGCCGGCCTGCCGGGCCTCGGCGCCGATGGCGATGCCGGTCGGACCGGCTCCCACCACCAGCAGATCGAGCAGCTCGGGATCGTTCAAGGCAGGTCTCCAAGAGGTCGGATGAAGTGCGCCAGCGGGCTGGGACCGCCGCCGAGCGGCGGCGCCACCGCCATCGCCCGGCGCACGTACTCGATGGCACCGCCCACCGCCGCCGCCAGCTCCTCGCCGGCCGCCAGCCGGGCGGCCACCGCCGCCGATAGCGTACAGCCGGTGCCGTGGCCGGCGCGAGTCCTGAGACGGGGCGCGGCGAAACGGATCACCCGCTCGACGGCGGCCTCCCCTGGGCCGCCGCTGGCGCTCGCGCCAGTTCCGGCGGCCTTGCCAAAGACCAACAGGTCGACCACCTCGTTGGATTCCGGTTCCAGGTCGTGCCCGCCCTTGGCCAGCACCGCGGGGCCGCGTTCGGCGAGCAGGCGCGCCATGGCGAGCCGCGCGATTTCGCCCACCGGCTCGCCGCCGGCGGCGCCGCGGCTCGCCGGCCCGGGCTGCGCCGGCCGCAGGGCTCGAGCCAACCGCTCGAGCTCGGGGAGATTCGGCGTCACCAGGGTGGCCAGCGGCAGCAGCTCCTCGATCATGGCCGCGATCGCCTCGGATCGCTCGGCGCCGGCGGCGGCGTCCAGCAGCGGCGCCCCGCTCCCGGCGGCCATCACCGGGTCGAGGACGATCGGCGTCCGGCCCGCCGGCCTGGCGCCCGCGGCTAGCGCCTCGCCCGGCGGTCGCGAGCGAGCAGGGGCCGTTCCGAGGTGGGCCCGCAGCCGCGCCGCCACCGCCCGCACGGTGCCGGCGCTCCACAGCATGCCGATCTTCACGGCGTCGGCGCCGAAGTCGTCCAGGACGGCGTCGATCTGCGCCGCCACCATCGCCGGCGCCACCGCCGCCACGGCCCGCACTTCCCGGGTGTTCTGGGCGGTGACCGCGGTGACGGCCGAGAGGCCATAGACCCCGTGGGCGGCGAAGGTCTTGAGGTCGGCCTGGATGCCGGCCCCGCCGCCGGAATCGGAGCCGGCGATGGTCAGCACCCGCCGCGTATGTCCGCCGGGGCCGCCGGCGGCCGTCAAAGCGCCGCCGTGCTCGGCTGCGGCTGCTCCGTCGCGCGCAGCTGCTGCCACTGGCGCCAACGCGTCCGGGCGAGCGCGGCGGCGACCAGCAGGACCAGCACGCTGATCGCCTGCGCCAGGGTGAAGTCGCCCAGGAAGCGGTCGTCCTTGGCGCGCAGGAACTCCACCAGGAAGCGCTCGAGGGCGAGCAGGCACAGCACCGTCAAGCCGAGGACGCCCGGCGCCCATGCCGGGTACGGGCGCCGCCGCATCAGCCAGAGGGCGGCGCCCCAGATGAGCAGGCAGATCGCCGTCTCGTAGAGCTGCGTCGGATGCACCCGCAGCAACGCGTCATCCGGCACCGAGGAAGGGATGTTGAGGTGGAAGACCTGGCGCAGGTCGCCGGCGGTGGTCCGGGGCAGGCCCACCGGAAAGGCGACCGCCCAGGGCAGATCGCTCGGACGGCCGTAGTCGTCGCCCACCAGGAAGCAGCCGATGCGCCCGACCGCATAGCCCAGCGCGAGCGCCGGCGCGGACGCGTCGATCAGCGGCCAGACCGGCAGCCGCCGCCGCCGGATGACCAGCAACACGGCCGCGGCGCCGACCACGAAGCCGCCGTACCAGACCAGGCCCGAGCGGTCGAGCAGCACGTGCCAGTCACGGTTGAGCAGCGCGTAGTAGACCTTGGCCCCGACGATCCCGCCCAGCCCCGCCGCGAACACCAGGGCGCTGGCGTCCTCCTCGTCGCCCGCGGCGAACCAGCGCATCCCCCAGCGCAGCTGCACGTAGCTGGCCAGGAAGGCGCAAACCAGCATCAGCCCGAACGGGCTGACCGAGAAACTGCCGATGTGGAAAAGCTCCTGGATCATGAACCGCTCTCTACCCCGCCCGGGGCGGCGCCAATGGTAACAGAGTTGCCACTCTCGCCCGGTCTCAGGGACGCCCAGTGGACGCCCCCGCCCCTTCGCGTCAATGACTTCCGGTCTGGCGGCGAGGGGGCGTGCAGTACAATCCCGCGATGATCACCGAGGCGACCAAGGAGCGGTTCGCCGCTCTGGCCGCACGGCTCGCGGGCGAGGATCATGCCGGCGGGCGCGGCGGGCGCTGGCTGGTGCTCACCCACGACAACCCCGATCCCGATGCCCTGGCCTCGGCGATCCTGCTGTGCACCGTGCTGCGCCGGGCCTTCAAGCAGCGCGCCACCGCCGCCTACGGGGGCATCGTCGGGCGGGCCGAGAACCGCGAAATGGTGCGCAGCCTGCACCTCAAGGTCAGCCACATCCGCCATCTCAGCCTCAAGCGCTACCAGCGCTTCGCTCTCGTCGACACCCAGCCGCGCACCGGCAACAACCAGCTGCCGCCCGAGATCCAGCCCGACCTGGTGATCGACCACCATCCGGTGCGCAAGGCCACGCTCACGGCGTCGTTCCTGGACATCCGCCCGGCCTACGGCGCCACCGCCACCGTGCTCGGCGAGTACCTGCTGGCGGCCGGCATCCGGCCCACCCACGCCCTGGCGACAGCCCTGATCTATGCCATCCGCTCCGAGACCCAGGACTTCTCGCGCGAGTTCACCGGCCCCGACAAGGCGATCTACGACCACTTCTTTCCGCTCGCCAACCACCGCCTGCTGGCGCGCATCCAGAACCCGCGCCTGCCGCTCAGCTACTTCAGCGACCTGCACGCCGCGCTCGAGCGGCTCGCGGCGGTGGACTCGCTGATCCTCTCGCACCTCGGCGAGGTCGGGCAGCCCGACATCGTGCCCGAGATCGCCGACCTGCTGCTGCGCATGGCAGGCAAGACCTGGGCGCTGTGCACCGGCTTCTATGGCGACCGCCTCTACCTGTCCATCCGCACCACCAATCCGCGCGCCGAAGCCGGGTCGCTGATGCGCCGCCTCATCGGCCGCCGCGGCAAGGGCGGCGGCCACGGCCGCACCGCCGGCGGCTGGATCGACGCCTCCCGACTGGCCGACGGCGAGCGCGGCCGGCTGCAAACCGCCATCGGCGAGAGGCTCGCGCTCGAGCTGGGCAAGAAGCCGGACAAGCTGACCCGCCTGGTGCTGCAGCCCGCCGGCAAGGACCTGGCTGGCGAGGCCGCCTTAGGGGGCCCTGCCGGGAGCGCTCCACCGGCGGCCGGGCCGGCGGCAGCGGCCGAACCGGCGCCGGCGACCGAGCCGGCGGCAGCGGCCGAGCCGGTGCCTGCACCGGCGAATGCGGCCTCGGCGGCCAGTTGATCGCGAAGCCGATGGGCCTCGATCGGGCGGCGGGCTACTCCCACTCGATGGTGGCGGGAGGCTTGCTGGTGACGTCGTAGACCACGCGGTTGACGCCCTGGACCTCGTTGACGATGCGGTTGGCGACGCGGCCCAGCAGCTCGTAGGGCAGCGGGCTCCAGTCGGCGGTCATGAAGTCCTGGGTGTCGACGGCACGCAGCGCGACGACGTTCTCGTAGGTGCGGAAGTCGCCCATCACGCCGACGCTCTTGACCGGCAGCAGCACCGCGAAGGCCTGGCTGACCTTGCCGTACCAGCCGCTCTCGCGCAGCTCGTGCAGGAAGATGGCGTCGGCCTGCTGCAGCAGCTCGACGCGCTCGGCGGTCACCTCGCCGAGGATGCGCACCGCCAGGCCCGGCCCCGGGAAGGGATGGCGGCTGATCAGCTCCTCGGGCAGCCCCAGCTCGCGGCCGAGCTGGCGCACCTCGTCCTTGAACAGGAAGCGCAACGGCTCGACCAGCGTAAAGCCCAGCTCTGCCGGCAGGCCGCCGACGTTGTGGTGGGTCTTGATCAGCGCCGAGGGGCCCTTGACCGAGACCGACTCGATCACGTCAGGGTAGAGCGTGCCCTGGGCGAGGAAGTGGACGTCGCGGAGCTTGGCGGCCTCGGCGCGGAACACCTCGATGAAGACGCGGCCGATCGCCTTGCGTTTTTGCTCCGGGTCCACGAGCCCCGAGAGCGCCGCGAGGAAGCGCTCGCGGGCGTCCACCGCGTGCACCGCCACCCCCAGGCCTTGCTCGAGCGCGCGCACCACCTGCGCGCCTTCATCCTGCCGCAGCACCCCGTTGTCGACGAAGATCGCCGTCGCCCTGCCGCCGACCGCGCGGTTGAGCAGCACCGCCATCACCGACGAGTCGACGCCGCCGGAGAGCGCGCAGATCACCCGCCCCTCCCCCACTTGCGCGCGGACCTGTGCCACCGCCTCCTCGAGGAACGACGAGAGGCGCCAGTCGCCGCGCGCGCCGCAGGCCGCGAAGAGGAAGCTGCGCAGCATCTCGCCGCCGGAGACGGTGTGCGAGACCTCGGGATGGAACTGGACGGCGAAGATGGCGCGTTCGCGGTCCTCGAAAGCGACGATCGGGACGCTCTCGCTGCTCGCCGTGGCACGGAACCCGGGAGGCAGCCGGCGCACCTGGTCGCCGTGGTTCATCCACACCGTTTCGGTGCCGAGAAGCCCTGAGAACAGGCACCCCGGCTCGGCCGGCGAGACCAGCGAGACCTCGGCCCGGCCGTACTCGCGGCGGCGGTCCGCGGGCTCCACCACGCCGCCCAGGACGTGGGCGATCACCTGCATGCCGTAGCAGATCCCGAGCACCGGGATGCCCAGCGCGAAGAGCTCCCGCGGTGCGCTCGGAGCGCCGGGGTCGAGGACGCATTGCGGGCCGCCCGACAGGATCAACCCGATCGGCCGGCGGCGGCGGATCTCGGCAAGCGGCAGGTCGAAGGGGTGGATCTCGCAGTAGACCCGGTTCTCGCGCACGCGGCGGGCGATGAGCTGCGTGTACTGGCCGCCGAAGTCGAGGATCAGCACGGTCTGATGACCGATGCTTGCCGGCGCGGCGCCGTCAGCCAGGGCGTCAGCGCCCTTGGCCTCGGCGACGGCGGCGTCCGGCGACGCTGTAGAGGGGGCAGCGGGGGCCGAGGGGTCGGCTGGGGCCATTACGCGGTTACCTCTTGGTAGGTCCTCGCCGCCGTCTTGCGCTACGGCGCGGCGCCGCGACGGGCGCGGCGGCGAGGCGGCGAGAGGCGATGCCCGGCATTGTAAGCGCCGCGCCCGCGGACCGCAACATATGGTGGCCCCGGCGGGACGGTATGCAATACCTGGCGGGCAGGTGCACCGGCGCGGAGCTGGCGGACCGCGGCAGGGAGTCACGACGCCGGCGGCGTTCGCTACAGCTTACAGCTCGGCTTCCGCCTTGAGGCCGCGGGTCATCAGCTCGTCCACCGCGCGGCGCGGGTCCTTGCCCTGGTAGATCACCGCCACCATCTGCTCGGTGATCGGCATCTCCACCCCATGCCGGGCGGCGAGGCGGGCGATCGCCACCGAGTTGCGGATGCCCTCGGCCACCATCTGGGTCTCGCCGGTGATCTCGGCGAGCTTCTTGCCGGCCGCCAGCTCCATGCCGGCGCGGCGATTGCGCGACAGGGCGCCGGTGCAGGTCAGCACCAGGTCGCCCAGGCCGGCCAGGCCGGCGAAGGTGCGGGACTGGCCGCCGCAGGCCACCCCCAGGCGGGTGATCTCGTGCAGGCCGCGGGTGATGAGGGCGGCGAGCGTGTTGTCGCCCAGGCCGAGACCGCTGACCGTCCCGGCGGCGATGGCGATGACGTTCTTGGTGGCGCCTCCCAGCTCGACTCCCACCACGTCGGCCGAGGAGTAGAGGCGCATGGTCGGCGTCGACAGTGTCTGGCGGATCTCGGTCGCCAGGGCGGCGTCCGCGGAGGCGATGACCACCGCCGAGGGCACGTTGCGGGCCAGCTCGGGAGCGAAGCTGGGACCTGCCAGGGCCGCAAAGCGCAGCGGCCGTCCGGCGGCGGCCGTCTCCTCGGCCGCCACCTGGCTCATGCGTGCCAGGGTGTCGGTCTCGATCCCCTTGGTGGCCGAGACCAGGACCAGCGGGCGGCCGCCGGCGGCGACCACGGGGGTCGCCAGGAACTGCCGCAGCACCGCCCGGAAGCCGTGCGAGGGCACGACCAGCAGCACCACGTCGCTGCCGGCCAGGGCCGCCATGTCCGCGGTGGGCTCGACCCCGGGCGGAATCTCGACCCCCGCCAGGTAGTCGCGGTTCTCGCGCGCGGCGGCCAGGCGGCGCGCCAGCTCGGGATGGCGCGCCCACAGGGCGACCGCGTGGCCGCCGGCGCCCGCCAGGTGGACGGCGAGCGCCGTGCCCCAGGAACCCGCCCCCAGGACGCCGATGCGCGTCACCGTCCGCGCTCGCCTAAACGCGGCTCGACGCCGCGGCGCAGCCGATCGAGGTTGGCCGAGTGCCGGGCCACGACCAGCGCTGGGATCAGGAAAGCGGCGGCGATCGGCCCGGCGCCGGGCGGGCGGAGCCACCCCAACCACACGCCGGCCAGCAGCAGCAGAGGGAAAGCGGCGGCGGCGGCGATCGAACCCAGCGAGATGGTGCGCTTCCAGGCGACCACCAGGACGAACAGCGCCAGGCTGGCCGCCAGGGCGGCCGGTTCGAGAGCGCCCAGCGCCCCGGAAGCCGTGGCAACGCCCTTGCCGCCGCGAAAGCCCAGGAAGACGGGATAGATATGACCGGCCACCACCGCCGCCGCCGCCCCCCCGACCACCAACCCTGACGCTCCCAGCGCGCGGGCGGCGGTCACGGCGGCCACCCCCTTGCCGCAGTCGAGCAGCAGGGCGGCGGCGCCGGCGGCCTTGCCGGCGGCGCGCATGACGTTGGTGGCGCCGGCGTTGCCGCTGCCGACGGTGCGCACGTCGCGCCCCTTGGCGAGCTTGACGATCAGGTAGCTGAACGGGACCGAGCCCAGCGCGTAGGCCAAGGCGACGATCGCCAGGCCGGCCCAGGCGCTCATGGCTCGGTCCCGGAATCCCGGTCCGCGGCGAGGGCCGGGACGTCGCCGAGCGCCGGCCCGTCATCCGCCGGGTCCGCCGGGTCCGCCGCGCCGGCGGCACCGGCCGCGCCGGCGAGCGACAGCTCCGCCAGGTCACGATAGCGGGGGCCTTTGGGCGACAGCTTGCTCTCGACCAGGACGCCGTGGGTGGCGAGAAAGGGCGGCCCGATCTCGCCGGGGAAGGCGGCGGCGAACTTCTCCGCCGCGCCCCGCGGCCACGGCGACGGGCAGCGCGCCAGGGTGACGTGCGGCCGGTAGGGGCGTTCGCGCTCTTCCGGCGCTGCCGGCGCTGCGGGCGGGCCGAGAGCCTCGCGCGCCGCCTGCGCCACCGCCGCCTGCAGCGGCACCAGCTCAGGCGGCGCCGCGACGCCGATCCAGGCGACCCGCGCCGGGCGTCCGGCCGGGAAGGTGCCGGCGCCGGCGAGGCGCAGGGACATCGCCGGGAAGGGAGCGAAGGCGTCCCGCAGCCGGCTGGCGAGCGCCACCGCGCCATCGGCCGGCACCTCGCCCAGGAAGAGCAGGGTCAGGTGCAGCACGTCGGGGTTCACCCACCGCGCCCGCGGCAGCCGTTCGCGCAGCCCGGCGATGCGCCGCCGCACCTCCCGCCGCACCGGCTCGGGGATCTCGAGCGCGACGAACAGCCTCATGGCGCGAGACGCGGCAGCCCGGCGCCAGCCGTGGCGTCCTTCCCGCCGGCGCCGCCGTCCGGCTGGTTGCCGGCGTTGCCGCCGGGCTGGTTGCCGGGGATGCCGTCCGGCTGGGCCGCGGGTTCCCCCTCCGCATGCCGATTCCGCCGATCGCGCCGATCGCGCCGACCGCCGGCAGCGGCGGCCGCCAGCAAGCGGCGACGCAGCATGTCGAGCGCGATCTGGCTGGCCTGCCAGCGTATCCGTTCGCGTTCGCCCGGCAGGCGCAGCTGGCGGTGATCGACCTCGGGCCGGCCCGGGGCCGGAGAGGGGCCGGCGATCGCCAGATGCACCGTGCCGACGGGCTTGGCCTCGCTGCCGCCGCCCGGTCCGGCGATGCCGGTGACGGCGGCGCCGTAGTCGCTGCCGAGCCGGGAGCGCACGCCTTCCGCCATCGCCCGGGCCACCGCCTCGGAGACCGCGCCGTGCGCCGCGAGCAGGGCCGGCGGCACGCCCAGCATCGCGGTCTTCAACCGGTCGTCGTAGGTGATCGCCCCGCCGAGGAAGTAGCCGCTGCTTCCCGCCACCCGGGTCAGGCGCTCCCCGAGGAGCCCGCCGGTGCAAGACTCGGCCACGGTCAGGGTGGCGCCGGCGGCCCGCAGCAGATCGCCGACCACGCTCTCGAGCGTGTCCTCCTCGCGCCGGGAATAGACCGCGTCGCCAACCAGCGCCGCCAGCCGCTCGGTCATCGCCCGCAGGCGGGCCTGCCGCTCGGCGGGCGGACCCGTCGCCGTGGCCAGCAGCCGCACGTCCGCCGGCTTTGCCAGGATGGTGATCGACTGGCGCCCGAACTCCTCGTAGGCGGGCGCGATCCGCTCCTCGACCATGGATTCCGGGAGGCCGGCCACCTTGAGCACCGCGGTTTCGCGGCTGGCGCCGCCGGAGCGCGGCGCGAGCCAGGGCTCGAGGTGTTCGTCCACCATCCCGGCAAGCTCGCTCGGCACGCCGGGAAACAGGAAGATCGTCGCGCCGCCGGCCGCGAGCCGCATTCCGGGCGCGCTGCCGCGCGGGTTGCTCAGCACGTCCGCCCCGGCGATGACCACCGCCTGGCGCCGGTTCACCTCCGGCATTTTCCAACCCAGCCGCTGGAAGCGGCGCTCGATGCCGGCGAGCACCTCGGGATCGACCGCCAGCGAGCGGCCCAGGGCCGCCGCCACCGCCTCGCGCGTCACGTCGTCGGCGGTGGGACCGAGGCCGCCGGTCACCAGGACCAGGTCGACGCGCGGCAGCAGGTCGCGCAGCTCGGCCGCGATCTCCTCCTCGACGTCGCCGATCACCGACTTGCGGCGCAGCTCGACGCCGTGGCGCAGCAGCGCCTCGGTCAGCCGGAGCGAGTTGGTGTCGAGGCGCTCGGTGCCCAGCAGCTCGGAGCCGACGGCCAGGATGGCGGCCCGCATTGCGGGCGATGATAGCGCATCGCTCGTCAACCGGCCGGCCCGGACCGGCCGGCGCCGAAGCCGCCACGACCGGCGCCGAGGCCCCTCGCCGCCGCCTGTCGTCGGCGGCTTTACAGTGAAACGAAGAGAACCGAAGGAGGCGCGTGAAAGACCCCCCTTGCCGCCGGGCGTCTCTCGTCGTATCCTATGGCGCCAAATCCGGCGTACTTCCAGACGTCGAACCGCTCTACGGAGCAGCAGGATCCATAGAATTGCGTGAAACCAAAAAGGGGGAGGTCAAGAACATGTCACGTGTGGCAATCGGTCTTGTGTTGGCGGGGTTGCTGCTGCTCGCCGCACCCGCGATGGCGGTAATCTGCACTGTCGACGCGGTGCCGGCGGCGACGTTGCTGCTGCCCTACTTCGAAGTGGACCTCAACAATCCCAACGGGTTGACCACGCTGTTCTCGGTCAACAACGCTTCGGCCACCGCCATCCTGGTCCACGTCGTGATGTGGTCCGACCTGTCGGTGCCGGTGCTCGACTTCAACATCTACCTGACCGGCTACGACGTGCAGTCGGTGAACCTGCGCGACATCATCGTCAACGGCAACATGCCGCAGACGGCGTCGGCGGGCCAGGACCCGAACGACACCATCAGCCCCAAGGGCCAGTTCTCGCAGGACATCAACTTCGCGAGCTGCACCGGCGCGCTGCCGCCGCCGCCGCTGCCGTCATTCTTCACCGCCCACCTGCAGGCGGCGCTGACCGGCAAGCCGTCGGCGATCCTCAAGGGCCTCTGCGCCGGCCAGGCGCTCGGCGACAACATCGCCCGCGGCTACATCACCATGGATACGGTCACCAACTGCTCGCTGCGCTTCCCGGGCGACGCCGGCTACTTCGCGTCCGGCGGCAGCGGCGACGCGACCAACCAGAACGTGATGTGGGGCGACTGGTTCATCGTCAACTCGGTGCAGAACTTCGCCGAGGGCGGCGACCTGGTGCACATCGAGGCCAGCGCCACCAACCCGGCGACCTCGACGGCCGGCCGCTACACCTTCTACGGCCGCTACGACAACTGGACCGCGGTGGACAACCGCGAGCCGCTGGCGACCGAGTTCGCCGCCCGCTACCTCAACGGCGGACCGTTCTCGGGCGGCACCAGCCTGCTGTGCTGGCGCGACTCGAAGGTCAACCAGGGTCCGTTCACCTGCCCGGCGACTCCCGGCCTGCGGCCGGCCTGGTACCCGCTCGGTCAGGAAGGCATCGTGATCTTCGACGAGCAGGAGCATCCGGTCGTGCCGCAGACCTTCCCCTTCTCGCCGCAGCCGCCGACCGGGTCGTTGACCCCGTGCCCGGCTGAGACGCAGCGGGT
>DASZHY010000385.1:0-1975 GCA_035949675.1 Thermoanaerobaculia bacterium | reverse complement strand
CGGTCGAAAGCGAATCGAACCGCAGCCACGGCGCCAGGTTCGAGCTCCTTCTCGACGTCACGCTGCACGCCGACGGCATCCGGGTCGATTGCAGCTACCAGGCCGACCTGTTCTTCGGCAGCACCATCGCGCGGTGGCTGGGGTATTTCCGCAATCTCCTGGCGGCGGCGGCGGCGGATCCCATGGCGCCGCTGTGGCGGCTCTGCCTCCTGTCGGAGGCCGAGCGCCGGCAGCTGCTCGGCGAGTGGAGCGGCGAGCTGCGGGACCCTCCGCACGATCCCTGCGTGCAGGAGCTTTTCGCGCTCCAGGCCGCGCGGAGGCCGCACGCCGTAGCCCTCCTCTGCGGCGATGCACGCCTGACCTACGGCGAGCTCGACGCACGCTCCAACCGGCTCGCCCGGTATCTCCAGGGTCTGGGCGTGGGACCCGAGGTCGCCGTCGGCGTCGCGCTCGGGCGCACACCGCAGCTGGTCGTGGCGCTGCTGGCCATCCTCAAGGCGGGCGGGGCCTATCTGGCGCTCGAGCCGTCGTATCCAGCCGAGCGGCTGGCGTTCATGATCGAAGATGCCCGCCTCCCGGTGCTGCTGACCGAGAAAGACTTGCAGGGCAGGCTGCCGGCCGGTGCGGCGCCGATCCTCTGCCTCGACACGGCAAGGGGAGCGATCGCGCGTTGCAGCGCCGCCGGTGTGCGCGGCGGCGGTTGGGCGGACGGCCTCATGTACACCACCTACACGTCCGGGTCGACGGGCCTGCCCAAAGGCATCCAGGTGACCCATCGCAGTGTGGTGCGGCTGGTCGAGGGCGCAGACTACGTCCGCCTCGGTGCCGATGAGGTCGTGCTACAGCTCGCGCCGGTGGCCTTCGACGCCTCGACGTTCGAGATCTGGGGGAGTCTGCTCAACGGCGCGCAGCTGGTGCTCCTGCCGGTGCGGGTGCCGTCGCTCGAGGAGTTGGGCCAGGCGCTCGGCCACTACCGGGTGACCACCCTGTTCCTCACCACGGCGCTGTTCCATCAGCTGGTCGAAGAGCGGCTGGCCGACCTCGCGGGCCTGCGCCAGCTGCTCACCGGCGGCGAGGTGCTCTCTTCGTCGCGTATCCGCCAGGCGCTCGGCAGCCTCACGGCGGGGACGCTCATCGCCTGCTATGGCCCCACCGAGAACACCACGTTTACGACCTGCGACGCGCTGCGCGCCGGCGACGCCGTCGGTGCCTCCGTATCGCTCGGACGGCCGATCGCCGATCGCCAGGTGTTCATCCTGGACGGTCATCTGGAGACCGTCCCCATCGGCGTCGCCGGCCAGCTCTGCACCGGCGGGGAGGGGCTGGCCCGTGGCTACCTGCGGCGTCCGGAGCTGACCGCCGAGAAGTTCGTACCCCACCCCTTCAGCTGCCGGCCGGGGGCCCGCCTCTACCTGACCGGCGACCTGGCCCGCTGGTCTCCGGATGGTCGCCTCGACTTTCTCGGGCGCTTCGACCATCAAGTCAAGATCCGGGGCTTCCGCATCGAGCTCGGCGAGATCGAGGCGACGCTCGGCTTGCACCCCGCGGTGCAGGCGGCGGTGGTCCTCGCACCGGCGGACGCGATGGGCGGCAAGCGGCTGCTCGCCTACGTCGCGGCGTCGCGAGAGGAAGCCATCGTCGCGGCGGAGCTGGCGGCTTTCCTCAAGAGCAGGCTGCCCGAGTACATGGTGCCGTCGGGTTTCATCCAGGTCGAGTCGATGCCGCTGACTGCCAACGGCAAGGTCGACCGTCGGGCGCTCGCCGCCCTGGGTACGCCGCTGTCGCCGGAGCGCGGGGAGCTCCAGGCCCCCGCTACGCGGCTGGAAGCCAAGCTGGCGCAGATCTGGGGCGAGGTCCTGGGCCTCGAGCGCGTCAGTGTGCAGGACGATTTCTTCGCGCTGGGAGGCCATTCGCTGCTGGCGACCCGGGTGGTGGCCAGGATCGGCCACGATCTCGGTGTGAGCGTCCCGCTGCG
>DASZHY010000384.1:0-6192 GCA_035949675.1 Thermoanaerobaculia bacterium | reverse complement strand
GGCAGCGGGTTCATGGCCGGAAGACAATTCGACGCGCGCCACCGGCGGCGCCTGCGCCGGGCCGCGGCCAGCGCCTCGCCCGCAACGCCGACGACGAGCGCCGCGCCCATCGCCATGGCGGTTCCCGCCGCCCCCGCGGCGGGCATCACCCGTGCCGCCTTGACTGCTGCCGGCGCCGGCCGTGCAGCCGGTGCGGCCGGTGCGGCCAGTGCGGCCGGCGGTGGCAGGGGCAGCGCCTGACCTGGCCTGCGAGCCGCCGGAGGGTGTGTCTCATGGCCTTTCGTACGCAGGAGCAACGGGTTCCGTCCAGCGGCGAGAGCTGGGCCTGGCAGCCGGGAGCGAGGCCCGGTCGGGAATGCCGTGATCTCAGGCCCCCGGACGCGCGGCGCCCGGTGGCGGGCCCCCCGCGCTCGCAAGCCACCCTACCAGCGGTACGACAAGCCGCCGCCGAACAGGTAGTTGTCGCGGAAATGCGAGACGTTGCGGAGCTGGTCGGGGAAACGGCTGGCGAGGGCGCGGCCCAAGGCGCTGATCGCCAGGCCGCTCGAGCCGATAGGCAGATCGATGCCGAGAGCGGCGCCCCATCCGAGGTCGGTGCCGGTGCCACGGAAGCCGCTGCCTGAGGTCTGTACGACGCCGACGACCGGGCCGAGGTAGATGTCCGCGTGCTCCACCCGGTAGAAGTGGCCGTAGAGGCCGAGCATGAACGGACGCACCTGGATCTTGCCCGTGGTCTCGAACGCGGGGCCGACCGGAGTGGTCGTCAACCTGTTGGCCTCGATGTGAGTCTGCGACGCGGCCAGGTCGATGCCGAGCCAGGGGGTCAGCAGGTATTCGGCATCCACGCCGCCGCCGGGCTTGCCGTGGTAGGTCTCGGTGGTGAAGGTATCGACGCCGAGGGCCGCCTCCGAATGCGAGAAGCTGTCGAAGAGGTAGTAGGCGCGCACCACCACGCGCGGTCCCCCTTCCGGAGCCTTGCCTGATCCCTGCGCCCACGCCGGCAGCGGCGCCAGGGCTGCGCCGGCGGCAAGAGCCAGGACGGCGCACAGCCAGCTTCGAAGCTCGATCCTCGCAATCATTCTGCGCTCCTTGTGCGCCGGTCGCCGATGCGCTCGGCACTGACGGCGTTGCCGTGGGCGGTATGTCTGCATTCTACACAACCAAGGCGAAAGTTCCGGCGGCGCGTCTTGGGCCGCGCCGCTTGGCGTCCACCGCCATACGCTGCCCGCCAACCCTGCCAGCGGCAGCAAGCTCTCCGGCGGTGCGGTGATAGCATATGCCGTGGCATAGGCCGCCTTGGCGGCCTGAGGAGAGGCGATGCGAACGGGACGAGTCGTACGCCTGTTCCGCAACGGGCGTAATCAGGCGGTGCGCATACCGCGGGATCTGGAGCTTCCAGGCGGCGAGGCCTTGCTCCGTAAGGAGGGTGATCGGCTGATCGTCGAGCCGATGCCCCGGCCATCCCTGCTCGAGCTGTTGTCCAAGTGGGCTCCTCTCGGCGAGGATTTTCCCGAGATCGACGACCTCGAGCCGCTCGAGGATGTGAAGCTTTGAAATGGCCCGATATCTCCTGGACACAAACATCCTGTCGAGTCTCATCCGCAGCCCGGCCGGCCAGGTTGCCCGGCGACTGGCAGTCGTGGGCGAGGCCGCAGTCTCGACCAGCATCGTCGTCGCCTGCGAGCTGCGCTACGGAGCTGCCAAGCGGGGCTCCGCCGAGCTCTCAGCACGTGTCGAAGACCTTCTGCAGAGCCTCGAGGTCCTGCCTCTGGATCGGCAATCAGAACGCCACTATGCGGAGATTCGCCTGCATCTCGAACGGACCGGGAAGCCCATGGGGCCCAACGATCTCCTGATCGCGTCACATGCGCTGGCACTCGATCTGACACTGGTGACTGACAACGTCGAGGAGTTCGCTCGCGTGCCCCGCTTGCCGCTCGAGAACTGGCTGGAATCGTGAAGGCAGCCGCCGACTGACCAGATGAAACCGCAGGCATAGAGATCCTGCCAGCGGTCGTCGGCGATCAGGTTCCTGTCGGGACCGCCGCCCGCTCGGCCAGGGCGAGCCAGGCGGCGACGGTGGCCAGCTTCTCGTCCTGGCGCCAGGGTGGTCCGAGCGCGCGGCCCATCTCGGCGAGACGGCGCTCGACGCCGCCTGCGGCGCCGGTGGCGGCGGCGACCATGGCGGCGCAACGGTGCAGCAGGTCGCGCTCCTTGACGCGCAGGACCGGCAGGCCCTGGGCGGCAGCGGCAGCGGCCAGGGCGTCGCGGAACAGCTCGCCCTCGGCGGTGTGGACCAGGGCGTGCGAGGCGAGCACGGCGGCGAGCTCCGGCAAGGGGCGGGCGGAGCTCTGGATGAGCCCGCAAGCGATCACCTCGATGCCCTTGCGCCGCAGCTCGCCGGCGGCTGCCGTGAGCGCGACGCTGGCCAGCCGGGTGGCGCCTTCGAGGCTGCGCCCGACCAGCCGCCGGGCTTCTTCAAGGGGCAGGAGGCGCGCGGCATGGAAGGGCTGTGTGCCGCCGGGGGTCGTCCGGTCGGCCAGCTCGATTCGCCGGCGCTCGAGCACCGCGGGAGCGGCGAGCGGTCCGGCGACGGCGATCAGCGCCGCCCAGCCTGAATGCACGCGCCAGCCAAAGGCGGCGCCGGCCGGCGCGCCGGCGGCGACTGGATCGGTGCTTGGAGCCGGGACCATGGGGTGATCCTACCGGGCAGGAGAGCCGGAGTGCGGGGCGCACGGGCCGTAGGCGGCCATGCGGTCGTTGGCGACGATCAGCGGCAGGCCGGCGGCGGCGAGCGTGGCGCGGTTGGCGGCGTCGTCGGCCCAGGTGACGAAGACCAGGGGGTGGTCGCAGGAGGCGAGAGCGCCGCGCCACCAATCGGTGGGGCGCAAGGGCGTGATCCGCGGGTCGGCGGCGAGCCACTTCGAGAAGTAGGCGATGACGTAGTTGCTGGTCAGCTCGCGGCCGCGCGGGGTGGCGAGAAGGAGGGTGCGGCGCAGATAGAAGGGCAGCGACGGCGGGAAGGCGTGGACCGCCACGACCTCGGCGCCGGGCACGAGGCGGGGGGCGATGGCGGCGGCGGCGCCGCGGGCCGAGCGATGGCTGCCGATCTCGTCGAGCAGCGGCAGGAGCACCGCGGGCAGCGCCGCCATCGGCAGGACCAGCCCGAAGAGCAGCAGCGCCGAGCCGCGGCGGCGCCGGGTGCCGAGCAGGACCGCCGCGGCGCCGAGCAGGAAGGCAGCCCCCAGGGCGAGCAGGGTGGGCGGCAGCAAGGTGACGTGGACCAGCCTTTGAGAATGGATGCGCGGCAGCACCGCCGGGCCGGCGGCGCAAAGGATGGCGAGAGCCAGCCAGGTGACGCCTGCCGCGCGCGCTCCGGGAACGACCCGTAGGAAGTGTCGGCGCCCAGCAAAGGAGCCTCGGGAGACCTCATTTGCGGGGCGCCGACCGGCGACCCTGGCGGCGGCAGGCGCGTCCACGGCCGGGGTCGTCCCAACCACGGTCTCGGCCGGGGCCCTGGCGGCCTTCTCGGCCGCGTCCTCGGCGTCCACCCAGACCTTGGCGGCCATGATGGCGACCGCGGGCAGCAGCGGCAGGATGTACTGCGGGCGCTTGGAGTGCGACAGCGAGAAGAGCACGAACGGAACGGCGACCCACAGCCTCAGGTAGAGCCGGCGCGGCTCGAGCCGGAGGTTCAGGAGGCCGCGGCGGGCCGCGGGCTGCCGGCCGTCCGGGAGGCCCGGAGAGACGGGGGCATCATCGCCGTTGAGGCGGGGGTTGCGCGGCTGGCCGGCCGGGAGACCCGGAGAGTCGGCGGCTTCATCGCCGCGCGGGCGCCGGCTGCGCCGCCAGCCGGCGAGGACCAGCACCGACCAGGGCAGGGCGCCGGCGAGCAGGCAGGGGACGTAGAACCAGGCGGGCCCCTCGCGGTTCATCTCGGCGGTGGTCACCCGCTGCCAGGTCTCGGTGACCAGGGCGTAGTGAAGGAACTCCGGGACGCGGCGCGACATCGCCCAGATCCAGGGTCCGATGCACAGGACGAGCAGCGCCGGCCCCAGCGGATGCCAGACCGCGCGGGAGGCGCGACGGTAGACGGCATAGGGAACCGCGGCGAGCAGCGGCACGGCGAGCGCCACGGGCCCCTTGGTCAGCACGCCGAGCCCCATGGCGGCCCAGGCCAGGGCCGTCCAGCGCAGGTAGTAGCCGGCGGGCGCCATGGCCGCCGCGGCGCGCGCTTCGACCGCCAGGTAGAGGGCGCAGAGCGCCAGCACCATGAAGAAGGTCAGGGCGCTGTCGAAGATCACCGTGCGTGCGAAAGCGATGGGCAGCGGGGCGGCGATCGCGGCGACGGCCGCGATCCGGCGCGCGCGGGGGCCGTACAGGCGGCCGGCGAACCAGCCGGTCAGGGCGGCGGTGGCGAGAGCGAAGAGCAGGGAGGGGAGGCGGGCAGCGGTCTCGCCGATGCCCAGCAGGCGCTGGGAGAGCGCATCGGCGGCGAAGTACAGCACCGGCTTGTCCAGGTAGGGCAGCCCATCGAGGCGCGGCAGGACGAAGTCGCCGCCGGCCATCATCTCGCGGGCCACCTCGCCGTTGCGGCCCTCGTCGGGGTCGAGCAGCGCGTAGCCGCCGAGCCCCCACGAGACCGCCGCCACCAGCAGCGCCGCCAGCAGCCAGGACAGCGCCCGGCGCACGGCCCGATTCTCCGGCGTGACCTCCATCCGTGACACCTCGCCTCCGCACACCCCAAAGCCGCCGGCCAGGCGGCTGCCTGACCAAGCCGCCGGCCAGGCGGCTGCCTGGCCAAAGCCGCCGGCCAGGCGGCTGCCTGGTAACTTGCCGCCGGCCCGGCGGCGAGCGGACACTACCTGGCACGGAAGCTCTGGACAAGCGGGGACCGCTCTGGCACAATACTTATCCCTCCCGCTGGGCCTTTCCGGATTGGGACTTTACAGGGATCGGGGGAAACAGTAAGATTGACCGGTTTGACCGTCGGACGCAGCTTTGGGCCTGAGGCCCATGGCGCGTCTACGGGTGTCTCAAGCCCACGTGGCTCAGGGGTAGAGCACCTCCTTGGTAAGGAGGGGGTCACCGGTTCAAATCCGGTCGTGGGCTCCAACGTCCGTAGGGACCAGCGCGGATGACCTTCTTCAGGTCGCCTGACCGGCGGCCAAGTCCACAGCTGCCGCCAGACCGGCGGCCAGAAGATTAGGCAGCCCCCGACCGGCGGCCAGATTGACCAGGCAGCCGCCTACGGCGGCGATTGATCAGGCAGCCGCCTCGGCGGCGATTGATCAGGCAGCCGCCGACCGGCGGCGATTGATTAGGCAGCCGCCGACCGGCGGCGATTGATTAGGCAGCCGCCTACGGCGGCGATTGATTAGGCAGCCGCCGACCGGCGGCTTTAGGGTTCAGGAGACTCGAAGCGCCATGGGCAAGGAGAAGTTCCAGCGTACCAAGCCGCACGTCAACATCGGGACGATCGGTCACGTCGATCACGGCAAGACGACCCTGACGGCGGCGATCACCAAAGTTCTGGCGGCCAAGGGATGGGCGCAGTTCGTGGCGTTCGACCAGATCGACAAGGCGCCCGAGGAACGGGAGCGCGGGATCACCATCGCGACGGCGCACGTCGAGTACGAGAGCGCCAAGCGTCACTACGCGCACGTGGACTGCCCGGGGCACGCGGACTACGTCAAGAACATGATCACCGGCGCGGCGCAGATGGACGGCGCGATCCTGGTGGTCGGGGCGGACGACGGTCCGATGCCGCAGACCCGGGAGCACATCCTGCTGGCGCGGCAGGTGGGCGTGCCGTACATGGTGGTGTTCATGAACAAGGTGGATCTGGTCGACGACCCGGAGCTGCTGGACCTCGTGGAGCTCGAGCTGCGGGAGCTGCTGTCGTCGTACGAGTTCCCCGGCGACGACATTCCGATCATCCGCGGCTCGGCGCTGAAGGCGTTGGACAGCGGCGATCCGGAGAGCGAGTGGGGCAAGAAGGTGATCGAACTGATCGAGGCGGTGGACAGCTACATCCCGGTGCCGGAGCGTGCGATCGACAAGGACTTCCTGATGCCGATCGAGGACATCTTCTCGATCTCGGGTCGGGGCACGGTGGTGACGGGGCGGGTGGAGCGGGGCATCGTCAAGGTGGGCGACGAGGTGGAGATCATCGGCATCCGTCCGACGGCC
>DASZHY010000383.1:0-1586 GCA_035949675.1 Thermoanaerobaculia bacterium | reverse complement strand
GGGCTCGACTCCCTGGGAGCGGCCGAGCTGGCGGGCGCGGTGGAGGCCGAGCTTGGCGTCGAGCTGGCGGTTGCGGATCTGCTGGCAGGCCCGACCTTGGCGGAGCTGGCCGCTCTGGTCTCGCGGCAGCTGCCGCCGCCGGCCGCCGCGCCCGGAGCGGCAGGCGCGGCGCCGGCTGGGGGCGCCACGACCGCCACGACCGGCGCGCCCGACGCCGGTGCCTCCGTTGCGCGGCCCGCCGCGGCCGCTACGGCTGCCGCCGTCGTCGAGCGATTCCCCCTGTCGCATGGGCAGCGGGCCATCTGGCTCCTCGACCGCATGGTGCCGGGCGGCAACCCGGCCTGCCTCGTCGCCGGAGCGGCGGCGGTACGCGGCGAGCTGGACGCCGGGCGCCTGCGCCGGGCGATCGCGGCGCTGATCGCGCGCCACGCCGCCCTGCGCACCGGCTTCGAAGAGAGCGGCGGCGAGGCCGTGCAGACGGTCCGCGGCGCCGTCGAGTGGTCGCTGGCCGAAGAGGATGCCGCGGGTGTCGGCGACGAGCAGCTGGCCGAGCGCCTGGCCGAGGAGGCGCATCGTCCCTTCGATCTGACCCGGGGCCCGCTGCTGCGGGTGATGCTCTTTCATCGCGGCCATCGCCGCCATCGCCGCCCGACTGTCGCGGCTCCCGCCGGCGACGAGTTTCGCTCCTCGCGGCCCGCGGAGCCGCGGGCGGACGTCCTTCCACCCGCCGCCAGCCGCGACCCTTGCCATTCCCCGATCTTGCTGCTCGCGGCGCACCACCTGGTGGCGGACTTCTGGTCGCTCGGGGTGATGCTCGCCGAGCTTGGAGCGCTCTACCGCGGCACGGCCCTGCCGCCGGCGACCGCGTCGTACGCGGCGTACGCCGGCGCCCAGGAGCGGCTCCTGGCGGGCCCCGAAGGGGAGCGCCTGGCGGCCTGGTGGCGCGGCGCGCTCGCCTCGGGAGCGCCGCCGCTCGAGCTGCCGGCCGACCGTCCCCGCCCGCCGCTGCCGACCTTCCGGGGCGGCTCGCGGGCGGCACGGCTCGCAGGCGGCGCGAACGAGCGTCTCTACGCGCTGGGCCGCGCCGCCGGAGCGACTCCCTTCATGACCCTGCTGGCGGCGTTCCTGACGCTGCTCCACCGCTGGACCGGCCAGGAAGAGCTGCTGGTGGGGACTCCTGCCTCGGGGCGCGACCGGCCCGAGCTGGCCGGACTGGTCGGCACGCTCGTCAATCCGCTGGCGGTGCGCGGCGATCTCCGCGGCAGCCCCACCTTCGCCGAGCTGCTCGCACGCGTCAAGCAGGCGGCGGTCGCGGCCTTCGCCCACCGGCGCTATCCGTTCCCCCTGGTGGCCGAGCTGGCCGAGCTGGCCGGTGGCGGCCGCGACCCCAGCCGTTCGCCCGTCTTCCAGGCGATGTTCGTGCTCTATCGCGAGCGCCGGGGGGAGCGCGGCCTCGGCGGCCTGGCCCTGCGCGAGCCGGGAGCGACCCTCGACCTCGGCGGCCTGGTGCTCGAGTCGGTGCGCCTGCCGCGGCGCGCCGCCCAGCTCGACCTGACGCTGATGATGGCCGAGGCCGGCGGCGCGCT
>DASZHY010000382.1:0-8512 GCA_035949675.1 Thermoanaerobaculia bacterium | reverse complement strand
GGCCAGCTCAAGACGGTAGGCCAGTACACCGTCCAGGCCGAGTGGTCCAACGCCGCCGGAAGCTGCGCCTAGTCCGCGGGCGCAAGGCCTGCCTCGCCGGTTGGGGTGGGTCACGGCCAGGCCGGCACTTCCGGCGGCCGCCGCCGGATTTTTGCCGCAACTTGACGTAAACTACGTCTCGGAGCGGCAAAGCGGCCTCCCGGCGCCCCGGCGCCGATCGGCCGCCGCCTCTCCGCCTTCCCCAGGGAGATCTCGAATGGCCGATGCGGATCGCCGGCCGGCCCCGGAGCACGACTACGACTTCGTGATCGTCGGTTCCGGGTTCGGCGGCAGCGTCTCGGCGCTGCGCCTTGCCGAGAAGGGCTACCGCGTGGTGGTGCTCGAGGCGGGGAAGCGCTGGCGGACGGAGGACTTCCCGCGCACCAACTGGAATCTGCGCAAGTTCCTCTGGCTGCCCAACCTGTTCTGCTTCGGCATCCAGCGCTTGACCCTGCTGCGCGACGTCCTGGTGCTCTCCGGCGCCGGCGTCGGCGGCGGCTCGCTGGTCTACGCCAACACCCTGCTCGAGCCGGGGGAGGAAGCGTTCCAGCGCGGCACCTGGCCGCGCGGCGTCGACTGGAAGCGGGTGCTGGCGCCGCACTACGCCACCGCCCGCCGCATCCTCGGGGTCACCACCACGCCGCAGCTGTGGGAGGGCGACCGGCAGCTCCGGGAGTTCGCGAAAAGCCTCGGCAAGGAGGACACCTTCCGGCCCACCGAGGTGGCGGTCCTCTTCCCCCGCCCCGGGGAGCAGCCCGGCGAGGAGGTCGGCGATCCCTTCTTCGGCGGCCAGGGCCCGGCGCGCAAGACCTGCATCTACTGCGGCGGCTGCATGGTGGGCTGCCGCCATCATGCCAAGAACACCCTGGACAAGAACTACCTGTATTTCGCCGAGAAGCTGGGGGCCGAGGTCCGCCCGGAAACCCTGGTCACCGGGCTGCGCGAGGACGGCCGCGGCGGCTATCTCGTCACCACCCGCCGCTCGACCGCGCCCTACAGCGGAGGGTGGCGCGGCCGGCGCGACACCCGCACCCTCCGCGCCCGCGGCGTGGTGCTCGCGGCCGGCGCGCTCGGCACGGTCGACCTGCTGCTCTCCTGCCGCGAAGCCGGCTCGCTGCCTCGCCTGTCGCCGGCGCTCGGCAGCTACGTGCGCACCAACAGCGAGGCGCTGTGCGGCGCCACCGCGAGGAGCGGCGCGCGCGACTACTCGCAGGGCATCGCCATCGCCTCGGGCTTCCACCCCGCTGCCGACACCTACATGGAGGTGGTGCGCTACCCCCGGGGCTCCGACGCCATGAGCTTTCTCGGCACGCTGCTCATCGACGGCGGCGGCCGCCTCGGCCGGCCGCTGCGCTGGGCGGCCTCCTGCCTGCGACACCCGCTCGACTTCCTGCGCACGCTCAACCCCTTCGGCTGGGCCAAGCGCTCGACCATCATCCTAGTCATGCAATCGATCGACAACTCCCTGCGCCTGGTGCGCCGGCGGCGCTGGAGCTGGCCCTTCGCCAAGCACCTCACCAGCCGGCGCGACCCTGGCCAGCCGCCGATCCCCAGCTACATCCCGGTCGCCAACCAGGCAGCGCGCTTCGTCGCCAAGCGCATCGACGCCTTCCCTTCGAGCTCGATCAACGAGGTGGTCGCCAACGTCCCCACCACCGCCCACATCCTGGGCGGCGCGTCCATGGCCTCCTCCCCCGCCGACGGCGTGATCGACTCCCGCAACCGCGTCTATGGCTACGATAACCTCTATGTCGTCGACGGCTCGATGATCCCCGGCAACCTCGGCGTCAACCCCAGCTTGACCATCACCGCCATGGCGGAGCACGCGATGAGCCACATCCCCGCCAAGGAAGGCGACATCCGTCCCCTGCCGGAGGCGATGCGGGCCGCGGCCCCGGCGGCGAGCGCGGCGACCGCGGCGGCGGCGACTGCAGCGGCGACCGTGACAGCCTAATCCTTTGAGCCGCAAGGCATTCCGCGGTACACTCGCGGCCCAGTGCCACCAGACGGCAGGCATCCCCGGCGGCCGCTGGCCGCGTCTCAGACCCGAGGACCGATTCCATGAAGATCCCGTCGCTCATCCTCAAGCAGATGTACAACTTCGGCAGCCTGAAGAACGACGCCGCGGGCGTCCACTTCAGCTTGAAGAACCGCCTTGCCGACGCCACCCTCACCAACCTCTCGGAGGTCCGCATCAACGGTCACCGCGTGCCGCTCGACAATCTCACCCTGGGCTTCGAGGACGGCCCCCAGCTCGCCGCCTCCGCCGTCGGGCCCGGCAACGTCCTCGAGTTCCCGCTGCGCCGGGTGGTGCGCGTTCACGCGCACGTGGATCCGCTGCCCCGCGGCACGCACGAGATCGCCCTCGCCTTCGAGGCCAAGCCGTTCGGCGCGCTCTCCTTCAAGGTCACCGATGCCATCGCCGACGAGGCGCCGCACCGCACCACCGTGCCTTATCACAAGGAAAACAATCACACCGCCGAGATCATCGCCGAGCGCCAGAAGTTCGTCGAGCAATATACCGGCGTCCGTCTCCAGCACATCGATAAATTTTCCTTCGATCCCGCCGCCACCCAGGGCAACATCGAAAACTTCACCGGCGTCGCGCAGGTGCCGATCGGCTTCGCCGGCCCGCTGCGCGTCAACGGCGAGCACGCCCAGGGCGAATTCCTGATCCCGCTCGCCACCACCGAGGGCACCCTCGTCGCCTCCTACAACCGCGGCATGAAGGTGCTCAACCTGTCGGGCGGCGTCACCTGCACCGTGGTCGGCGACGCCATGCAGCGCGCCCCGGTCTTCGTCTTCGACGACGCGCGCCACGCCCGGGACTTCGCCGACTGGGTGGACCTGCGGCTGCCCGACATCCGCGCCGAGGCCGAGGGCACCTCGAGCGTCGCCAAGCTGACCTACATCGACAAGTACCTGTCGAACAAGCTGGTCTTCCTGCGTTTCAACTACACGACCGGCGACGCCGCCGGCCAGAACATGGTGGGCCGCGCCACCTTCGCCGCGTGCAGCTGGATGCTCGAGAACGCCCCCAACATCCGGCATTTCTATCTCGAGTCGAATTTCGCCACCGACAAGAAGGCGTCGCAGATCAACATCATGCGCACCCGGGGCAAGCGCGTCACCGCCGAGTGCACCATCCCGCGCGACGTCCTGCTGCAGCACATGCGGGTCGATCCCGAGACCGTCCACTATCACGCCAACATCGCCAACGTCGGCGCCTTCCTCTCCGGCGCCAACAACAACGGCTGCCACTCGCCCAACGGCATCACCGCCATGTTCATCGCCACCGGCCAGGACGTCGCCAACGTCGCCGAGTCGTCGGCCGGAGTGGTCTACACCGAGGTCTCGCCGGGCGGCGACCTGTACCTTTCGATCACCATCCCGTCGCTGATCGTCGCCACCCACGGCGGCGGCACCGGCCTGGCAACCCAGCGCGAGTGCCTGGCGATCCTCGGCTGCACCGGCAAGGGCAAGGTGGAGAAGCTCGCCGAGATCGTCGCCGGCGTGGTGCTGGCCGGCGAGATCTCCCTGGCCGCCGCAATCTCCTCGCTCGACTGGGTGTCGAGCCATGAGAAGTACGGCCGCAACCGGTAGCTCCGGGACTCCCCGGTGATTGGTGGCAGCTTGCCGCGCCCCGACCCCCTCGAGCCTGCCGCGCTGACGCCTGTGGCCGCCCCTGAAGGGGCAGGCCCGGCGTTGACGGGGCTGGCCCGCGGACCAATGACCGGGCCGGGAGGCCAAGCCACCGTACCGGGCACGGAAAGCGCCGAGACAGGGGATGAGGTGGCAGGCGACACGGCGGCCGAGCTGGCAAACGAGGCGACGACCGAGCGGGGAGCCGAGACCGCAGCCACCGTCGCGTCGCCCATGCCCGGCTACGAGATCCTCCCGGACGTGCCGCCGGAGGGGCTGGTGCGGCGCTTCTTCGTCATCCAGCGCCACCTCGTCGGGTTGACGTTCGGCGGCCTCAACGCCCACGTGCGCGAGCACCGCACGCCCGGCGCCGGACGCTTTCGCCTGCTCTACCGGCTCGCCGCGCTGCTCGCCTGGCTGAGCCGGCCGTTCGTCAACAAGAGCCTCGTCGACCGCCCCTTCCCGGTGCAGCTGCGGCGGCGCCTGGAGATGCTGGGCCCCACCGACATCAAGCTCGGGCAGGTGCTGGCGCTGCGCCAGGACCTGCTGCCGCAGGCGATCACCGACGAGCTCAAGAACCTGCTCGACCGCCTGCCGGTGGTGCCCTTCCCGCGCTACCTCGGGCTGATCGTCAAGGACACCAAGCGGCCGATCGCCGAGATGTACTCGTGGGTCGATCCGCAGCCGACCGGCTCGGCCTCGATCGCCCAGATCCACCGCGCCACGACCGTCGCCGGCGACTCGGTGATCATCAAGGTGGTCAAGCCCGGCATTCGCGAGACGCTCGCCCGCGACGCCATCCTGCTCAAGATGCTGGGCGCGGTGCTGCAGAAGGTGGTGCGGCGCTACCAGCCGAAGCGGGTCATCGCCGAGTTCGTCGACTACACGCGGCGCGAGGTCGACCTGCGGCGGGAAGCCGACAACGCCGAGACCTTCGCCGCCAACTTCCACGACCTCGAAGGCGTGCACTTCCCGCGCATCTACCGCGAGCACAGCAGTCAGGGCGTGCTGTGCATGGAGTTCCTCGACGGCTTCAAGCCCAACTCGCCGGCAGCGCTGGCGCTGTCCGAGGAAGACCGCGACAAGCTGGTGGACCTGGGCGCCGCGGCGATCATCCGCATGCTGTACAAGGACGGCTTCTTCCACGCCGACCTGCACCCCGGGAACCTCCTCGTCCTGCCCGGCCCGAAGGTCGGCTTCATCGACCTCGGCATGGTCGGCCGCTTCGACCACGCCCTGCGGCGCACGCTGCTCAACTACTACTACTCGCTGGTGATGGGCGATTCCGAGGGCGCCGCACGCTATCTCGGCAACATCGCCGAGCCGGGGCCGGGGGCCGATCCGGTGGGCTTCCGCCGCGAGGTGATCGAGATCCTGCAGCGCTGGAACCGCGCGGCCAATTTCCGCGACTTCTCGCTGGCGCAACTGATCCTTTACTCGGTCAACCTCGGCGCCAACCACGCCATGTACTTTCCGGTCGAGATGGTGCTGATGGTCAAGGCGCTGGTGACGTTCGAAGGCGTCGGCCAGATCTTGAAGCCGGGCCTCGACGTGGCGGCGGTGTCGCAGCCGCACGCCAGGAAGATCTTCCTCGACCAGTTCAATCCGCTCACCCTGGGCCGCGAAGGGATGCAGGCGCTGCCCGAGCTGCTCGAGGCGGTGAGCAAGGCGCCGGCACTGATCACCGAGGGGCTGCGCCTGCTCGAGCAGACGCTGCGCCGCCGCCCGGAGAACCCCTTCGCCGGGCTGCGCGGCACCATCTTCGGCGGCTTCTGCCTGCTGGCGGGGGCGGTGCTCGCCGGCGCCCACGGCCCGTGGCCGGTCTGGGTGGGACTGCTGCTGCTCGGTGGTGCGGTGGCGCTGCACAAGGGATGAGCGCCCGCCCGCCCAGCGAGCCCCACGCGCGGGCGGCGCCGGCGGCGCCACCGGTGCCGGCGGCGCCCGCGCCGCTCGCGCCGCCGGCAGGCAGCAGCTACGAGCCCTTCGATCCCGACTACCTGGCGTCGCTGATCGACGAGGCCTTCGAGCCGCTTTGCCGGCACTACTTCCGTCCGGTGCTGCTCGGCGCCGAGCGGCTGCCGCGGCGCGGGCCGCTGGTCTTGGCGCCGAACCACAGCGGCAACGCCTTCCCCTATGACGGCATGCTGCTCGACGCCCTGCTCTGGGAGCACGAGGGCAGGCCCCGCCGAGGCAAGATCCGCACGGTCTACGAGAAGGAGCTCGCGGTCACCTGGTGGATGCGGCCTTTCGGCATCGACAACTTCTGGCGGCGTTGCGGCGGCATCGACTTGACGTTCGACAACTTCGACCGGCTGCTGGCGCGCGGCGAGCGGGTGGTCTACTACCCGGAAGGGGTGCCGGGCATTGGCAAGGGTTTCTTCCGGCGCTACCAGCTGCAGCGCTTCAGCACCAGTTTCGTGATCCACGCGGCCCGCCACGGCGCGCCGGTCTTCCCGGTCTACGTCGTCAACGCCGAGTGGGTGCTCCCCTTCTGCGTCACCCTCCGCCCGCTCGATCGGCTGGTGCAGAAGCTTTTCCGCGTGCCGTTCCTGCCGCTGCCGGCGGCGCCGCTCGCCCTGCTGTTCCCGTGGATGTGGTACCTGGCGCTGCCGTCGCGGATGGTCTTCGTGGTCGGCGAGGCGATCGACATGCGCCAGATGGTCGCGGACGCGGGCCTGGATGACCCGGGCCGCCTGGCCGATCTCGGGGAGGGCGGCCGCGCCGTGCTGCGGCAGGTGGCCGAGCAGGTGCGGCGGCGCTGCCAGATCGAGCTCGAACAGCAGGTCGGCTTTCACGGCCGCCGCCCCTACGACCTGCGGCTGCTCGCCCGCGAGCTCTGGCAAGGCCGCCGCAAGCTCGCCAGGATCCTGCCCACCGGCTGGCCGGTGACCTTCAACCGTCATCAGCGCAACCGCCGGCGGCCGCCGGCCCGCAACCGGCTGCACGCCGTGCTGCGCGACTGGGACCTCGCCTTGTTCTACCTGCCGTTCGGCTGGCCGCTGCTCAGCCTGGCGCGCAGCCTGCGGCGGCCCCCGTACGGCTTCCGCGGCGTCGATCCCGGGGAGAGGCGGGAGGTCGAGGGCAGCTTCCACTGGCGCCTCGAGGAGCGGCCGCTGCCGCCGCCGGACCGCGACGACAGCAAAGCACCTGAGGTGCCAGCAGGCGGGTGAGGATTTCCGGCGAGGCCTGGCTGGCGAGCGCGGGCGAGCACCGTAGGAAATCCGATCGCCGCGGGTTCCTCGGCCAGCTGCGAGCGGGCGCGGCCGGCAAGCCGGACCGGCCCGTTTCGCGAGCGTCTTTCCGTTGACCCGCCAGGGATGGCGGCATAATGTCGAAACCAACAACCTGAGAGCGGCATCCTGCCACGCCTCTCGAACGACAGATTAGGCAACCGCGCGGCCGGCCCCGTGCCGGCCCCGCGCCCAGGAGATATCGTCATGAGCTCGAAACGGTTTGCGCAGCTTGCGCTGTTCGCGCTGGTGGCCGGCGGTGCCGGGGCCTGCGCCGTGTACACCGAAGTGCCGCCGCCACCGCCGCCGCCTGCCGTCGAGGTGTCCGCCGGCGGCGAGGTCGATCTCGGCGTCTTCTACGACGGGCTGGGGGCCTACGGCGAATGGATCGAGCGCCCCGGCTTCGGCCGCGTCTGGTACCCGACCGCGGTGCGGGTCGGCTGGCGTCCTTACCTCTACGGGCGCTGGGTCGTCTCGGACTACGGCTGGACGTGGGTTTCGGAGGAAGAATTCGGCTGGGCAACTTATCACTACGGCCGCTGGTTCCGGGACGCCGAGGTGGGCTGGCTCTGGGTCCCCGATAGAGAATGGGGGCCGGCATGGGTATCGTTCCAGCAGGGCGGCGGCTACATCGGTTGGGCGCCGCTGCCGCCGGGCGTCGCTTTCCGAGCGGGAATCGGCATCGAGCTTGGCGGCGTCGCGATCGAAGCGGGCGCCTACAGCTTCGTCGAGGAGCGCGCCTTCCTGCACCCGCAGATCGCCACGGTCATCGTGGCGCCGGCGCGCAACGTGACCATCATCAACAACACCACCAACATCACCAACTACACGGTGGTGAACAACAAGATCGTCAACCAGAGCGTCTCCGTCCAGCACGTCGAGCAGGTCACCGGCCAGCGGGTGCAGCGCTACCAGGTCGCCACCGCCAGCACCAAGGGTGCCACGAGCATCCAGGGAAACCAGGTCTCGATCTACAAGCCTGCCGCGCCGGCCAAGGCGCAGACGAACGGCGCCTCGCAGGCCGGCGCCGGCCGCGCGAAGCAGACCGGCGCCGCCGGTCAGGCCAGGCGCGGCAACCAGCAGAGCGGTCAAGGGCAGGGCGCCGGCGCGAGCGGCGGCCAGACGTCCCAGGCGACGGCGGGCCAGAACCGCTCGACCCAGAACGGTGGCGGCACACAGCAGCCAGCCGGCGCAAATGGCGGCAGTGCGAACGCGGCGGAGATGAGTCGGCGGCACCAGGCCGAGAAGGAGCAGCTGGCGGCCAAGCACGCGGCCGAGCGCAATCAGCTGCAGGCCACCCATCAGCAGGAGCTTGCCGCCGCCAAGAGCGCGAACGGCAATGCGGCGGAGCTCAAGAGGAAGCACGACGCCGAGATGAAGGCGCAGCAACAGCAGCATCAGAAGGAGCAGGCGGCGCTCGAGGCACGCCACAAGCAGGAGAAATCCCACCACCCTCCCAGGTAGCTCGCACCACCCTCCTGGGTAGCTCGCCGGGGCGCCTTTAGGATGGACGGCGCCCTTGAGCTTTTCCCTCTGCAGGGGCTCGTACCGAGGGCCGGGGGCGTGCGCATCCGGGCTGACGCGCTTGAGTCAGCCCGGAT
>DASZHY010000381.1:0-14953 GCA_035949675.1 Thermoanaerobaculia bacterium | reverse complement strand
GCCGTTCTGGCTCTGGACTCTGACCTTGACGGCGATGACCTCGAGCGGCGCGGCAGCCGCGGGCAGTGTCACCGTAAGGGCCAGGACTGCGCAAATCGAGAGTATGAGAGAGGTGCGAGCGTTCATGGGACTCCCCCCTGTGCTGGACAGGCAATCCTGTCGCATGGATAACTCCGGGTGCAAAGTCCCCGCCAGCGAGCGGGACACTAAGTAGCCTGGCCGGCATGCTCGAGACCTCCGAGTTTTCCTATACCTGGTTGCCGGCGCTGGAGCGGCGCCTGCGCCGCCAGTACCTGCTGCACCACAACATCGCTTACGTCCTCTCCCTCTGCGTGGTCTCGATCTGCTCGCTGCTGCTCTCCTACGGCAAAGAGCTCGTGTGGATCGGCGGGGTGGGATGCGGGTTCGCCTTGGCCAACTGGTGGCATCTTTGGCGGGGCCGGCGACCGGCCTGGAGGCGCTCCCCGGCGGAGGTCCGGGTCAGGATCACCGAGGACCGGCTGTACCTCGACAGTGAGGAAGGCGGGCTCTCGGTAACATTGAAACACGTCCGCAGGGTCGCCGCCGAGGGGGACTTCATCTATCTCTACATCGTCGGCGCGCGAGAACCCTCCGTCGCGCTGCCGCGAGCCGCCGTGCCCGCCGCGGCGCTGCAGCTCATCGAGCAGCGGGCGGCTGCCGCGGCGCTGCCGCCCGTCGAGCGGCAGTCGGCCCCTACTCGATCTTGACCCGCCGCAGGTCGACCTCCGGCTCCCGGTAATGGAGCTGCAGGCCCTCGAGCGCCTCCACCAGCACGGTGGCGACGACCAGGTTGCGGTACCACTTCTTGTTGGCCGGCACCACGAACCAGGGGGCCTCGTCGGTCGAGGTGCGGCTGATCGCCTCTTCGTAGGCCGCCATGAAGTCGTCCCAGCGCTTGCGGTCCTCGAGGTCCGCGGAGCTCCATTTCCAGCGCTTCTCGGGATCGGCCAGCCGTTCCTCGAGGCGCTTGCGCTGCTCGTCGCGGTCGATGTGCAGGAAGAACTTGAGGACGGTGGTGCGGTTCTCGACGAGCAGCCGCTCGAAGTCGTTGATCGCACCGTAGCGGGCCTTCCAGACCTTGGCCGGCACCAGCTTGTGGACGCGCTCGACCAGCACGGCCTCGTAGTGGCTGCGGTTGAAGATCGCCAGCTCGCCGGCGCACGGCACCTTGGCGTGGACTCGCCAGAGGAAGTCGTGATCCAGCTCCTCCGGGCTCGGTGCCCTGAAGGCCGCCACCCTGACGCCGAGCGGGTTGACGCCTTGGAAGACGTGGGAGATCGTGCCGTCCTTGCCGCTGGTGTCCATGCCCTGCAGCACCACCAGCACCCTGCGGTCGTGCTCGGCCCACAGCAGGTTCTGGAGCCCGTGGAGCCGCTGGTTGAGGTCGGCGAATACCTTGGCGGTCTTGCGCTTGCCGCCGGCGAAGCCGGCGGTCGAGCCGGCATCGACCTGGTCGACGCGGAACCTGGTGCCCGGCTCGACGCGGTGGTGCTTGATCATGCGCTGACCTCCCCTGAGGCGCGTGACGTGGACGGTAGCATAGCGCCGCCGCCGGGTGTGGGGGTGGGGAAGCCTGAGGCGCCGCGGCTTGTTGTAGCTCCGGCGAGACGGCGGCAGCATCCTTGCAGCGACCTCTGTGATCGGAGGGAGAGACATGACCGGCAATCCGAACCCCCAGCAGCAGGTGCCGCGTACGAAGGGCCAGGAGGAGGGACTGATTCGCGCCTGCCCGGCGTGCGGCAAGAGCAACCGCGTCCTCTACTCGCGTCTCGGCCGCCCGGCGCGTTGCGGCGCTTGCGGCACCGCCCTGCCGCCGCCCGCCGAGCCCCTCGCCGTGGACCGCGGCGGCGAGCTGTCGGCCGTGGTCCGCCAATCGGCGCTGCCGGTCTTGGTGGACTTCTGGGCTCCGTGGTGCGGTCCCTGCCGCAGCATGGGGCCGGAGGTCGAGAAGGTGGCGGCATCGCAGGCGGGCCGCCTGCTGGTGCTCAAGTGCAACACCGACGTCGACCCCGCCGTCGGCGCCGAGCTCCGCATCTCGTCGATCCCGACGCTGGCGCTCTTTCGGGGCGGCCGCGAGCTGGGGCGCAGCAGCGGCGCCCGGCCGGCCGCGGCGATCGACGCCTTCGTGCGGCAGACCCTGGGCCTGGCTGCATGAGGACGCCTGACGAACGCCTGAGGACCTCTCGGCAATACCAGCCTGGCCGTTCCCTGTTATCATAGGTATCGTTCCCGCCAGCCTCGGGCACGGACCCCGTGTGTCCGCCGCCGGCATGGCCCATCCGGGGCCTGGCTGCACGAGAACCGTCTCACGGAGAAAAAGACAGTGCCCGAGGCTACGACCGTAAAGCTGCGCCGCGTCAACTGGCTCAATGTTTCGTTCCTGGTAGGCACCCTGCTCATCGCCGCCGTCAGTACCCCCTGGTACCTGGCGACGCACGGGCTCGGCTGGCCCGAGGCCGCGACCTTCGTCGCCCTGTGGCTGGCGGTGGGCGTGTCGGTGACCGGCGGCTATCATCGCCTGTTCGCCCACAAGACCTACCAGGCTTCCTGGCCGGTGCGCCTGTTCTACCTGGTCTTCGGCGCCGCCGCGCTCGAGAACTCGGTCCTCAACTGGACCGCCGACCATCGCATCCATCATTCCGAGGTGGACCAGGAGCGCGATCCCTACAACATCCAGAAGGGCTTCTGGTGGGCGCACATGGGCTGGATCTTCTTCGAGAACGAGACGCCGCCGGTGACGGTGGTGCGCGACCTCCTCGACGACCCGCTGGTGCGCTGGCAGGCGCGCTGGTATGCGCCGATAGGCATCGGCGTTGCCTTCGGCATTCCGTTGCTCGTGGGCCTGGCCACCGGCCACGTGCTCGGTTGCCTGTTGATCGGCGGCGTGCTGCGGGTGGTGGTGAGCCACCACGGCACCTTCTTCATCAACAGCCTCTGTCACATGGTGGGCCGGCAGCCTTACAGCCGTGAGCACAGTGCCCGCGACAGCTCGGTCATGGCGGTGCTCGCCTTCGGCGAGGGCTACCACAACTTCCACCACAGCTTCCCCTTCGACTACCGCAACGGCGTCAAGACCTGGCATTTCGACCCTGCCAAGTGGGCCATCTACGGGCTGTCGGTCATCGGCCTCGCCCGCGATCTGCGCCGCGCCTCCGACGCGGTGATCCTCAAGGCGCGCATCGACGTGCAGTTCGAGCGCGCCAAGGAGCGCCTCGAAGGCCTGACCGGCAACCGGCGGGTGCTGGCGGAGGCTCGCGAGAGCGTCGAGCAGCGGCTGCACGAAACCTATGCCAGGCTGCAGTCGGCGCTGCGCGAGCTGGTCGCGATGCAACGCCAGCGGCGCCCGGCTGCCGGCAAGAGCGCCGCGCTGCAGGCTGCCATGGTGGCAAATGGTGCCCTGCCTGGAAACGCCGAAAACGCCGCCCGCCAGGGCGGTGCCGCGTCGACTCCTCAAGGCGAGCCGGGCGAGACGCTCGAGAGCCGGCTGGGAGCGATGCACCACGCTCTCGAGCAGGCATTGTCGGACTGGAAGCAGGCGTTGCGGCAGATGAAGCAGCTGCCGGCCGCCGCCGCCGCCGCTTGATTCTCCCTGGATCTCACCGGCCCGCCTCGGCAGGGCCGGTGACCGCCATGGCGCTGAACGGCGCTGAACGGCGCTGAATGACGCTGCCGCGCCCGGGGGGTCACCGGCCACTGCCTCGACCCGTAACCAATGAGAGACGAAGAGGACATCCCATGAGCATTTCCGCGTCGCGACACCACGCGGTTCGCCCGCCCGCACTCGGTGCGAACGCCGCCGCCGTCAGTTCGAACAGCACCGCCGCTTGCCGGCGCGCCGCCGGCACGGCCGGCGCCTGCCTGTTGGCACTGTTGGCAGTGCTGGCAGGAGCCCTTCTTGGCGCGGGCCCGGCCGGCGCGCAGGGCGCCGGTGCCGGCGCTACACCGGCCGCGCCGCCGCCTCAGGGGTCGGTGCCGGCGCCAACCTCGCAGGTCTTGGCGGACGAGGTGCAGGAGGCGGCTGGATCGTTGCGCGACCAGGCGCTCAAGGGGACCAAGGCCTGGAGCCTGCTCTCCTCGCTCACCACCGAGGTCGGGCCGCGTCCCGCCGGCTCGCGCGGCGACCGCCTGGCGGTGGCCTGGGCGATGCGCACCCTGAAGGAGCTGGGCTTCAGCAACGTGCACTCCGAGAAGGTGACGGTGTCGCACTGGGAGCGTGGAACCGAGGCGGGGGAGATCACCGCTCCCTATCCGCAGCGGGTGGCGCTGGCCGCCCTGGGCGGCAGCGTGGGCACGCCGGCCGCCGGCATCGAGGCGCCGGTCGTCGAGGTCGCCGACCTGGCCGCGCTCGACAAGCTCGATGCCGCCAAGGTCAAGGGCAAGATCGTCTTCTTCAACACGCCGACCGACCGCACCCGCGACGGCTCCGGCTACGGCAAGGCGGTCCCCGTCCGCGCCGGCGGCCCGTCCCGCGCCGCCAAGCTCGGCGCCGCCGCGGTCGTCATCCGCTCGATCGGCACCGACACGAACCGCCTGCCCCACACCGGCGCCCTGCGTTACGAGAGCGGCGTCCCGCGGATCCCGGCGGCGGCGCTGTCGAGCCCTGACGCCGACCTGCTGGCCGCCGAGGTGGCGAGCGGCAAGGCGGTCCGCTTCCGCCTGCGCCTGGGGGCCCGCAGCCTGCCCGCCGCCGAATCGGCGAACGTGATCGGCGAGATCCCCGGGCGGGAGAAGCCCGAGGAGATCGTCCTGCTCGGCGCGCACCTCGACTCCTGGGACCTCGGCACCGGCGCCATCGACGACGGCGCCGGCTGCGCCATCGTGATGGAGACGGCAAGGCGGATCGGCGAGCTCAAGACCCGGCCGCGCCGCACCCTGCGCGTGGTGCTCTTCGCCAACGAGGAGCTCGGGTTGTCGGGCGCCGAGGCTTACGCCAAGGCGCACGCGCAGGAGCTGCCACGGCACGTGCTGGCTCTCGAGAGCGATCTGGGCTCGGGCCGCGTCTGGCGGCTCGAGTCGCGGGTGGCGCTCGAGGCCATGGGCTGGATCCGGGAGCTCGATCGGCTGATCTTCCCGATCGGCGCCGGTTCGGGCACCAACCAGGGCGAGGGCGGCCCGGATCTCGGACCGCTGCAGAATGCCGGCGTGCCGACGGTGACGCTGATGCAAGACGCCACCAGCTACTTCGACTTCCACCATACCGCCAACGACACGCTCGACAAGGCCAACGCCAGGGACCTCGACTACAACGTCGCCGCCTGGGCGGCGGTCGTCTACGCGGCGGCGGAGCTGCCGGGCGACTTCGGCCGGGTGGTGCGGACACAGCAGCCGGGGCATTAGCGCCAGGCCGAGATTCGTCACGACGGAGGGGAGGGAGTCTCCCCCGCGGGCGATGGCGGCGACGCAGGCTGGGGGCAGCAGCGCAGCAGCAGCTCTTCGGCGAACAGCTGGTAGGCGGAGGCGCCGGTCGCCGCGGGATCGAACTGGAAGATCGTCTGGCCGGCCCGCGGCGCCTCCGCCAGCCGGGTGTTGATGCGGATCTCGATGGCGAAGACCAGGCTGCCGAGCTCGCTGCGGATCTGGTCGATGGTCTCGCGGGTGGCGCGGGTGCGATAGTCCACCATGGTCAGCAGCACGCCCAGCGGGCGGGTGCGCACCGCGGCGTCCCAGGCGATGCGCTGCGCCGCCGACACCAGGTTCTGGATGCCGGCGGCAGCCAGGAACTGCGGCACCACCGGCACGATGAAGGCGTCGGAGGCGACGACCGCATTGATCGGCAGCAGCGACAGCGACGACGGGCAGTCGAGGAAGATGAAGTCGTAAGCCGAGGCGATCGGCGCCAGTGTCGCGCGCAGTCGCCCCTCCCGGCTGCGGAGATGGGCCAGCTCCGCATCTGCCTGCACCAGATCGACGGAGGCCGTGACCAGGTGCAGGCCGGCGATCGCGGTATGGCGGACCGCCTGCTCGACCGCCAGGCCCCTGGCCAGCACGTCGGCCACCGAGGGCGCCAGCGCGGCCCGCTCGACGCCCAGCGACAGCGAGGCGGAGGCCTGGCTGTCGAGGTCGATCAGCAGCACGCGCTTGCCCCGCTGGGCGAGGGCAGCCGACAGGTTGACCGCGGTGGTCGTCTTGCCGACGCCCCCCTTACGACTGATCAGGGCGATGATCACTGGCCGGGGAATCTACCTCACCGCGGCAGTCGATGAGTAGCCTCGGCCCCTCGCTGGCGAGCGCTCAGCGTTTCGGCGGCGGCTGGCCGGGACCCGCGGCCGGGGGCGGCGACGGGGGTGCCGGGGGCTGGGCCGGCGCGGGCGGAGGCTCCGGCACGGCAGGCAGCGGCGGCGTTTCGGCGGCCCGCGGGGAGTCGGCGCCGGCGGCCGGCGCGGGGTCCGCAGGGTCTGGGCGCGCGGCCCGCAGGCGGGCGAAGAGGTTGTCGAGGCTGACGCCGGTGAGCGACTCGACGACCGGCGGCAGTTGAGAGAGGACGCGGGCGACCTCGCTGGTGACCCTGGAGGCGCCGAGATCGCCGTTGCCGCCGGTCGAGACCATGGTGATGCGGTCGATCCGCGACAGCGGCTCGGCAACTGCGCGCGCGATCTCGGGCAGGACCGGGGCGAGGATCTGCAGCACCGCGGCCTCGCCGTACTTGCGCCAGGCCTCGGCTTTCTTCTCCATGGCGAGCGCCTCGGCGAGACCCTGCGCCTGGCGGATCTGGGCTTCGGCGATGCCGCGCGCGCGCTCGGCCTCGGCCTGCGCCAGGCCCGTCGCCCGGGTCACCTCCGCCGCCGCCATGCCCTTTGCCTTCTCGCCCTCGGCCACGATGGCGAGGCGGGAGCGCTCGGCCTCGGCCGCGGTCTCGATGCGCTGGCGCTCGGCTGAAGCCAGGGTCTCGATCTCGTAGCGCTTGGCGTCGGCCTGGCGCTTGACGGTGGCGTCGAGCTCGCGCTCGCGGCGCTTGATCTCCTGCTCCTGGATCTGGATCTCCATCGTCTTCTTCTGCAGGTCGTAGGCCATCTCGGCGTCGGCGCGCTTGCGGTTGGCGATCGCCTGCTGATCGGCGATGGCCTGCGCCGCCTGGGAGTTGGCGATCTCCGCCGCCTGCCGCGCCGTCGCATCGGCCTCCTGCTGGCGGCGGCTGCGGTCGGCGTTGGCCTCGGCGACGGCGGCGTCGCGCTTGGCCTCGGCTTCCTGGGCCAGGCGCTGCGCCTGCGCCTGGCGCTCGCGGGTCTCGCGCTCGGCGTCGGCCTGGGCGATGGCGGATTCCTTGGCGGCCACCGCTTCGGCCACCGAGGCGGTGCGCTTGACCTCGGCGATGCGCGGCTTGCCCAGCGCCTCGAGGTAGCCGTGCTTGTCGCGGATGTCGCGGATGGTGAACGAGTCGATGCCGAGACCCATGTTGCCGAGGTCGCCGGCCGAGATCTCCTGCACCTTCTGCGCGAACTGGTCGCGGCTCATGTAGATGTTCTCGACCGTCAGGGTGCCGAGGATGCCCCGCAGGTGCCCCTGCACCGTCTCCAAGGCGATCTTGGCGATCTCTTCCGGCCGCTTGCCGAGGAAGCGCTCGGCGGCGGCGTGCAGCGAGGCGTCGTCCTTCTTGATCTTGATCTGGGCAACGCCGTCGACCGCGATCGGCACCCCTTGCGCGGTGTAGACCTCGGGCGTCGTGACCTCCAGGGTCATCACCTCGAGCGACAGCCGGTTCCAGGTGTGGAACAGCGGCACCACCATGCCGGCGCCGCCGGTGATGAAGGTCACCCCGCCGCGCCCGGAGACGACGATCACCTCGTTGGCGCCGGCCTTCTTGAGGAAAGCGAGGTAGGTGATCACGTAGCCGATCCCCACCGCCGCCAGCACCGCTATCGCCCCCAGCACCAGCACCGAGCTCAAACCGAAGCTGCCCATGAGGTTCTCCCTGCAATCCGTCGCGTCTTGCGCCGGCTACGTCTTGGTGTCCGCCAGGGGGTTGGCCGGGCCGGCCGCGTTCGCCGGCTGGGCGTCCCTGTTGTGGTCCGGGCCGGCCCTGACCAGCAGGGTCGTTCCCGCCGCCACGATCGTGACCATGGCGCCGCGCGCCACCGCGGCGCCGTCCACCTCGCGCGCCGGCGCGGCATAGCGCTCGCCGCCGGTGATCGCCATCGCCTCGCCGACCCCTCCGGCCGGGATGGGCACGGTGACCTCGGCAATGCTGCCGGCGAGCCTCTCGAGGTGGATCACGCTCGACGCGCGCGAGCCGCTGGCCAGGCGCCAGCCGACGTAGGTGATGCCGTAGGCGGTGAGCAGGGCGGCCGGCACGGCGATCGCCAGGCTGGCGCCGTCGCCGGCGCTGAGCGCGACCTTGGCGATCAGGCCGTAGCCGCCGATGGCGGCGATCAGCGTCGCCAGCGCCAGCGGCGAGAAGAAAGGGAAGTGGAAGCCCGCGGCCGCGGCCGCCGTCGCATGCACCTCGCCGTGGCCGCCGCCGCCCACCCCGTAAGCCGTGCCCTCGGGCGCGTGCGCCGCATGGCCCGCGGCGACCCCACCGCCGCCCGCGTCGTGGCCGCCGGCGACGGGGTCATGGCCGCCGAGGTCCGTGGCATGCCCGAGGAACGCCGCCAGCACCACGTACAGGCAGCCCAGTCCAGCGAACGCCATGTAGACCAACGTCAGCAATCGCGCCTCCGCCGGCCGCGCCGGCTTGCCCCTGGTCCAGTCGTCGAGTCGTCGAGCTCGTCGAGTCCTGGAGGAGATTCTATCCCTTACGTCCTTACGTCGGGTTGTCGAGCCCTCGGGACGTCGGATGGCGCTCGGGCGGCACAGGGGTAGCTCTGGGTGGCACCGGGTCAGAGCCGACGCCTATCGGGTCTCGGCCTACACCATTCCGCTCCCGGGGACTGCGTCGATCCGGGGCGGGCGCCGATGGAGCGGGGCGGCCGGGCGCGTCACACTCGTCTCATCGCAGGGACGGCGCGCCGCGGAGTGGCGCACATCGAGGTCCTGCGAGAGAGGAGTCCAGATGGACGCGCGACCATACCGGCGCCGGGCGACGGGGGAGATGGCGATCGATCCGGCGCTCCATGAGCTGGTGATGAACAGCGGCTCGCTCCTGGATCGGCTGATCTGCGGGAATCGCTCGCCGATCCCCGAGGAGCAGGCGGCGATGCGCCCGCGAACGGCGGCGCTCGGCGCCGAGAGTAGCCGCGGCGCGGGCCGCGCGGGCGGCACTGGCGGCGCCGGCGGCGCTGCCGGCGGCCGCGGAAGCATCGGCGGCTAGGGACCGGGCAGGCGGGCGCCGGGACAACGAGGCGACGAGGCGGCGGAGGACGGGCCTGACGGGTGCTGGGTGCGGGCCGGATCGGCGCCGGGCGGTGCCGGCAAGGCGCCGTGCGACAATGCCTTCGCCATGGCCGAGCCGCCGCCGTCCACCACCTTGACCACCTCCGGGCGGTCCGCCGCCCTCGGGTCTGCCGCCAGCCCTCCCGCGCCCGTGGCCGTGGCTGCCCTCGACCCGGCCGCGGCAACGCCCTCCGGGCGGGCGGCTCGCCCGTCGCTCGCCGCGCGGGTGCCGCAGCCAGCGGCCGCGGGCGGCCGGCGCGCGGTGGAGCCGGAGGAGATCCTGGACCGCTTCGTCGAGTGGACCGCGGACGCCGGCTTCACGCTTTACCGTGCCCAGGAGGAAGCGCTGCTCGAGCTCGCGGCCGGGCGGCACGTCATCCTCAATACCCCGACCGGCTCGGGCAAGTCGCTGGTCGCCCTGGGCCTGCACTTCAAGGCGCTGTGCGAGGGGCGGACTTCTTTCTACACCAGCCCGATCAAGGCGCTGGCGAGCGAGAAGTTCTTCTCGCTGTGCGACGATTTCGGCGCCGCCAACGTCGGCATGCTGACCGGCGACGCCGCGATCAACCCGCGGGCGCCGATCGTCTGCTGCACCGCCGAGGTGCTCGCCAACATGGCGCTGCGCCGGGGCGAGGAGCTCGACGCCCCGTACGTGGTGATGGACGAGTTCCACTACTACTCCGATCCGGAGCGCGGCGTCGCGTGGCAGATCCCGCTCCTCACCCTGCCGCGGACGCGCTTCCTGCTGATGTCGGCGACGCTCGGCGACATGAGCGCCATCGCCGAGCGGCTGCGGGTCCAGACCGGCGTCGAGGTGGCGCTGGTGACCTCCGCCGAGCGCCCGGTGCCGCTCGACTTCGAGTACCGCGAGACGCCGCTGCACCTGACTATCGACGACCTGCTGGCGGCGGGCAAGGCGCCGATCTACGTCGTCAACTTCACCCAGCGCGAGTGCGCCGAGCTGGCGCAGTCGCTGACCAGCCTGAAGATCGCCGGGCGCGAGGAGCGCGACCGCATCCGGGAGGCGATCGGCGGCGCCCGCCTCGACACCCCCTACGGCAAGGAGTTCCGGCGCTTCCTGTCGTTCGGCATCGGCGTCCACCACGCCGGCTTGCTGCCGAAATACCGGCTGCTGGTCGAGCAGCTGTCGCAGCAGGGGCTGCTGCGGGTCATCTGCGGCACCGACACCCTGGGCGTCGGCGTCAACATCCCGATCCGCACCGTGCTCTTTTCCCGCCTCGCCAAGTTCGACGGCAAGAAGGTCGCCATGCTCTCGGTGCGCGACTTCCAGCAGATCGCCGGACGCGCCGGGCGCAAGGGGTTCGATGAGCAAGGGAGCGTGGTGGCGCAAGCGCCCGAGCACATCATCGAGAAGCGGCAGGCCGAGCGGCGCGCCGAAGAAGGTAAGAAGCGGCGCAAGCCGCCGGGGGCGGCGGCGGCCAAAGGCGAGGTGTCGTGGAGCCGCGAGACCTTCGACAAGCTGATCTCGCGCCCGCCCGAGACCTTGAAGTCGCGCTTCCGCGTCACTCACGGCATGGTGCTCAACCTGCTGCAGCGCGACGCCGAGCGCGACGATCCGTCGCGGCGCAACTTCGACAGCCTGCGCGAGCTGATCGCGCGCTCCCACGAGGACGAGGCGAGCAAGCGGCGGCTGCTGCAGCAGGCGGTGGTGCTGGTGCGCTCGCTGTATCGCGCCGGCGTCATCCACATGGTGCACGATGCGGTCGGGCGCTACCTCTGGGTGGTGGTGGACGCCGAGCTGCAATGGGATTTCTCGCTCCACCAGGCGCTGTCGCTGTTCCTGATCGAGGCTCTGGGGCAGCTCGACCAGCAGTCGGACAGCTACGCCGCCGACGTGGTCAGCCTGGTCGAGGCCGTGCTCGAGGATCCCGAGGTGGTGCTACGGCGGCAGGTGGACAAGCTGAAGCAGGAGCTGGTCGCGCGGCTCAAGGCCGACGGGGTGCAGTACGAGGAGCGGATGGAACGGCTCGAGGAGATCGGCCCGCCGCGGCCGCCGCAGCCGCTGGTCGACTTCCTGCACGGTGCCTTCCACCGCTTCCGCGGCGACCACCCCTGGGTCGGCGGGCGCGACATCCGTCCCAAGCTGATCGGCCGCGAGATGCTGCTGGACTACGCGAGCTTCGGCGACTTCGTCAAGCGCTATCACCTCGAGCGCAGCGAGGGGGTGCTGCTGCGCTATCTCTCCCAGCTCTACAAGACGCTCAAGCAGAGCGTTCCCGAGGCGGCGCGCAGCGAGGCGGTCTACGACGCCCTAGGCTTTTTCCGCGCCCTGATCGAGCGCACCGACACCAGCCTGCTCGAGGAGTGGGAGGAACTGCTGCACCCCGAGCTGCGGCGCGAGCGCGCGCGGGAGCACGAGGCCGCGGAGGCGCTATGGATCCGCGAGCTGATCGCCGATCCCAAGGCCTTCGGGGCGCGGGTGCGGGCCGAGATGCACCTGCTGGTGCGGACGCTGGCGGCGCGCGACTGGGAGGCCGCGGCCGAGTCGGTGGCCGGGCGGGCGGCGGCGGGGGAAGTCGAGGGCGAAGCGATTACCGCCGGCGGCGGCAGCAGCGAAGACGTGTGGGACGCCGAGCGGTTCGAGCGCGAGATGGCGCCGTTCTTCGCCGAGTACGGCGAGCTGCTCTTTACGCCCGAGGCCCGCCGCCACCAGTTCACGCAGCTCGAGCGCACCGGCGACCGCACGTGGGAGGTGCGCCAGACGCTCCTCGACCCGCAGGGCGACAACCTCTGGGCGATCCTGGGCGCGATCGACCTGCGCGACCCGCACTCGCTGGAAGGCCCGCTGGTCCGGTTGCACCGGATCGGGCCATAGCTCGACGAAGACCATCGCAGCAGGGCGGTCATCAAGACTGAAAGTCGTGGGGTCGACGGTTCGATTCCGCCCCTGGGCACCATATAACTCATTGCCAACAAATGACTTAACGTCGTGACCCGATCGCCCTAACCCTTGCCATGTCCGACCTGGGCAGCGTCTGGGCAGCATGGGAAGGACTAGCCCAGCGAACAGGCCGCGAGCCGCCAGCAAGGCAGAGTAGCGCCCGAACTATTCCGCCTTTCCTAGGCGAGCCGAGTCGCCCTCGGGACCTCCACCGTCAACGCGCTCTCGGCAGCGGCCGTTCGCGCTTTCGAGACGGCTACCCATCTGGTCGGACGCGCCCTCGGGCATCGTCACGATCGCGGCTTCGGCCCCGGCGACGACGGCCTCGGACTCGGACGGTGAGCCGCCGTTTAGTCGATGAATGTCGAGCCGGCCGCCAGCACGGCAGGCGCCGCCGGTGCCGCCGGCGACTGCCACGCCAGCATCACGTACGCCTCTGTTTCGCCCTTCAGCCGCGTGTAGGGTGCGATCTTGCGTCGCTCGCGGCGCCTACGCTCCCCAGAATGCGGTACTGACCTAATTTAATCCACTACCACTCTGGAGACTCTCCTTCGAAGCGAAGGAAGCCGTCTACTGATGCGACGAGCGTCTCGACGCTAGCCGGGCACTGTGCAGCTGCGGGCGCGTTTTGAGCAAACGTGACAGTAATGATCTGATCCGGGCCGGCGCCATTGTAAAGGGTGAGTTCGTAGGTGCCGGTAGTGTATGGGCCTTTGTCGAGAACGCAGGCTGATGGCATCTCAGCCGGGTTGAGCGCAGCAATCCGCGTCTCGAGGCTAGCAAGGTCTCTTACAAGCGGCACAAGGCGAAAGAAGATAGTGCTCACTGGTTCGCCGTGTAAGGACTCATTTAGGTATCCGAAGATCACTCCAAATGTCCTTTTCGGCCTCGGCTGCGTGCCATATGCGAAGACGAAATCTGCGTCGACTAACTGACTCGGTGGATTCGGGAACACGTCGACCTCGTGCACGTGGCCACGCAAGACGGTGTGTGGCTCAGGGGTCGCGGCGAATCCGGGCGAGCTGGTTACGAGTACCGAGAGAATCAGGATCGGTCCAAGTTGCTGCTTCATAATTGCCTTCCTCACTTCAGTAGCGGGTGAACCAGGCGCGCGCCTAGACACTGGGCTGCTGCCGCCTGAGTATACGTTACAGCTCGAATTAGCGGCGATTCCAATTGCTTGAATCGCCGCTGCTGGACGCAGTGAATGCCCTCAAGGCGAGCATGGGCTGTTAGGACTCGGTGCCCGCCCCCTTGCGGTTCGGGGGGCGGGCGCGCGTGCAGCCCGAGCAACGTCTTGCGAGAATCGGCAGGGCCGCCTTACGGCCGGATCCTGGTAGCGTCACCGGGGGCCCCCCGCCGGCTCGCGAGCGCTGGACTTGCGGACTGACGCTGGCGACCCCTCAGGAGGAGGCACCACCTCGGGCGCCATGCTGGCGGACGCGCGGCGCTCGGCTGCCGACCCGGTGGGGCATCCGGTGCGGCAGCGAGACAGCAACCCCCTGTCCATCCTGCCTCACCCGGTGCAGGGAAGGGTCAGCCCAACGCTCACCCTCTCCTCCGATCCGCAGACTCACCCCTGGCCTTGGGGTTGCGGCCGACGTTTTGCAACCAAAGACGCGGCGAACGGTCACAGGCGACACCGTCCGGTGCTGGCGGCGCGTAAGGCCGCGGCGACGGAACTGGAGAGCGACACCGCCCGGGGGAGTTCTCCGCGGCGGTCGAGGACGCAGATCTTGATCTCGCAGGCGACCCCCGCATCCAGCCATGCCCGCCGCAGAGCCTCGCCACCGCCCGGCGCGCCGCCGGCCTCGGCGACGGCGCGAATACCGCCGGCCCCGCCCCGGAGAGGCTGTGCCCCCAGGCGCCGGCTGCCAGCCCGCGTGCAGGGTGCACCAGCGCCGCGAGATTCTGGGCGTGGGCCACCGCCAGGCCGAGCGGCACCACCGCGAGGAGCGCGGCCCGGGCCGCGCGGCTCGAAGCTTGCAAGTAGGCTCTCTGGAAGGAGAGCCAATGGTCCGAAAGAGTCCCACCTGCCGTCCGATTCAATCAGCCGTCCTGGCCGCGCTAGTTTCCTTGCTCGCTTTAGGGGTCGCGGCCGGGGGGTCTGGCTGCAGCTCGTCCCGGCGCTACGACAAGCCGGCGGCGACCACCACCTTTGGAGGCTCGCAGATCAACAGGAGCGCGCAGGGGCTCTCGGTCGACGGCCTGGTGGAGTATGGCTACTCGTTCCCGCACCGTTATCACTCCCAGGGGAGTGGCCAGCTGACGCTGGGCGCGCGCGACATCGAGTGGCGCAGCGAGCGCCCCAAGCGCGACTTCAGTATCCAGGCGGCCGTGCTCCAGACCGCCACCCTCCAGTGCGCATCGCGCCCCGGGCAGAATGTCTGCCTCGAGCTCCGACTCGGCACCGTGACCGGCCTCAACTACGCCTTCCGCGATACCAACTGGGCCGCCGGGCACAATGAAAAGATCACTGAGGTCATCGACTATCTTAAAACCAACTTTCCCCAGGTCACTTTCAGCGAGCAGGCGGTCAAGGCAATCGACTAAGGCCAGAATGAGCTAAAATCCACGAGTGCAACTACGGTTCTTTGTCGATCCCGAGACCGAGGAGCCACACATCTGGAACCACGGAGTCGATGAGTACGAAGTCGAGGCCATTCTGCAGCAAGCCAGGCGAGGATCGCCGAGGCAGCAACGACGCACGAGTGGCCATCG
>DASZHY010000380.1:0-5672 GCA_035949675.1 Thermoanaerobaculia bacterium | reverse complement strand
CCCGTTCCTCCGCGGTCAATCTCGACCACCTTCAGACCATCTCCCGCGAGCGTCTGGCGGGGTTGATCACGATCCTTCCCTCCCACCGCATGGAGGAGGTCCGTACAGCGCTTCTATTCGCGTTGGGTTTCCACTGATCAGCTGCCAGGCTCAAGGTGGGCGAGATCCGCCCTCGCAAGGTGACTGACAAAAGGTACACGAACCCCTGATCCTCCGCTTCCTCGGCTGCGGCCCCGCCCGCGCATCCGAGCTGTCTTCGAGCGCTACTTGGCCACAGATTCGCCTATTGCTATAACTCGGTTGCCTGGTATCTCTAAGTCACCTACACTCGCATACACTCGCACAAACGGTTGGCAGATCACCGGCAAAACGGTGGACGGCTATGCCGAGTACCTGCTGGGAGGAGCATGCCCAGTGCCTCGAGCGCTCGCCGAGTTCCCCGGCGGCGAGTTGCAGATGGTGCTCGCGCCCCAGCGAGCGCTCAGGGCAACCAACAGTCAAAAACGAGATTACAGGAGACCAGCATGTCCCCTTCCCTATCAGCAGCTGGTGCAGATGTAGATGTTGCTGTGATTGGTTCCGGCTTCGGCGGAGCGGCAGTGGCGTGCCGCCTAGCCAAGGCTGGCAAGAAGGTCGCGATTCTGGAACAGGGCAAGGAGTATCCCACGGGACGTAACGAATACGAAGCAACCGGACAGGGCACGGCAACGATCCGCCACGGCCACTTCTGGGTGGACATCGGCGCGGGGATGGACGTGATCCGCGGCATTGGCGTAGGCGGTGGCTCGCTGCACTATTTCGGGGTGCGATTACGGACCCATCCCGAGATCTTCGAGCATCCACGCTGGCCGCGATCGATTAATCGCAAAGTTCTCGATCCGTACTACGATCTCGCCGCCGAAATGCTGCCAGCCTCGCCAATATTGCCGAATCCCGTGGTCGGCCCACCTGCGCGGAGTGCTGCGTTTATCGCTGCCGCCAAGAACTGCCGTCGTTGCGTCGGCGACCCACACCACATCCCCATTGCCGTCAACACAGCCGAGGACTCAGTGATGACCGCCGCGGGCGTCCTACAAACGCGCTGCGTCTATTGCGGCGAGTGCCTCATCGGCTGTCCGCCGTCGGAAAGCTTTGTCGGTAACGTGAACGCCCGCGCGCTGCTGTCGCTGAATTACCTGGCGGTCGCGCGGCAAGCCGGTGCAGCGATCTATCCGCTGCATCGCGTGCGCGTGATACGCAAGGTGAAGCAAGGGTTCGAGGTGGACGTGGTCGTGCTCGAACCAAGCACCAACGCCGACGACGAAATCGGCCAGATAGGCGCACTGCGTGCGAAGCAAGTGGTGCTCGGTGCAGGCACCATGGGGTCGGTGGAGATTCTGCTGAGATCCCAGGTTGCCGGTACGCTGCCACCTCTAAGCCCTATGCTCGGCAGGCACTTTTCCGGCAACGGCGACTTCTTGATTCCCAAGACCGTTCACACACCGCAAGACTTGCAACCAAATCCGGTCCAACGATTACCGTCGGCGCAGACTTCAGCACGAAAGACCTCAAGATCTTCATCGAAGATCTCGGACTCCTTCCTTTTGTAGAAGCCGCGATCGGCACGCGCGAGCTCACCGCAACCACGCTCGATACGCACTCGATAGGATACCTGGGCATGGGTTTTGATGCAGGCGACGGCGTGCTGCGTCTGCATGGCGGGCGCATCCGTCTGTATTGGGATCCCACCAGCAGCTTGCCTCTATACAATGAATTGACCGCGTGTTTCAAGGAATTGAGCCAGCAACTGGCCGGAGACTACAAAAAGCCCAAACATTACAATCCGATCATCGGCACGGGACTGGTCACGGCCCACCCGCTGGGGGGCGCGGTGATGTCGGACACTGCCGAAACCGGCGTCGTCAATCCACGCGGCGAAGTTCACGGCGTGCCAGACCTGTATGTGGCCGATGGCTCGATCATTCCCACGGCGCTGGCCATAAACCCTTCGTACACGATTACTGCGCTGGCCGAGCGTGTCGCGTTCTTGATGCTGCACGGTCGCGAAATGATAGCGTAGGACGCTGCCCGGTTGATGCGGGATTACCGCCCAGATGCGCTCGTAGGGTCGGCGGACTTGCCCCCGTCCCAAGCGCCACCGTTGTCCTCTGGCGAACTCCGCGATCGAGGCGAGCCTTCTTTGAAGGTGCTTAGCCGTCAGTCTGGGAGCAGGATCGATGGAGCCACACGGCGCAGCGTTCTAACTCTCGCGGACGAGAGTCCCGGATAGGCGTCGCCCAACGGCTGACCGACACCGCTACCGAGCCCGTCGCAACCTCGGTTGCCCGGCTGCCGAGAGCTGGATACCATGCAGCGGTGAGCTGGCCCAGTCGCGTCGAGACCTTGGAGATGCTGCGGCGGATCAACGAGAGCCCGCTCGGGACTCGGTTCATCCTGGGCGGATCGTCCGGCATGTACGGCGTCAGCGAGACGATCCCCGCCCTGACCGAGGACATCGACGTCATGGTCGATGCCGACTGGCTTGCCGCCCAGGAAGACACGGTCCTCGAGCACATGCGCCAGCTGGGCTTCGACCACCAATCCGGGACCCCCACGTTCACCTCGGCGTCCGGATTGTCGCTGGATCTGGTTGGCTACTCTCGCCGAGACATTGCCGACCGGATCGGCGGCGGCAAGGAGCTGCCGGTGATGGTTTTCGCCGACCTGAGCCGGCTCCTGTCGCTCCCTGGTCCTACACGCGACCTTCCTGGCGGCGGCAGAGTGCTCTCACCCGCAACCCTCGCTGCGGCAAAGCTGCTGACGATCCGCCTCGAGAAAGGGAGCAAGGATAAGCTGCAGGCCCTCCTGGTCATCGCCGAGAATGCCGGCGACGATGTTTTTCTCCGACACCTCCACGACCTGTTGGGCGCTTTTCCGGTAGACCGCGTCGAAGATGCCATTGCCGACGCGCACGCCGCCGTCCTGGCGGTCTCGGCCGACGTGGTCGCCGCCGGACCGCAGGCAGCGGGCTACGCTGGAATGCATGCCAAGCTCGAGCAGGGCTTCGCAATCCTGCAACGGCTGGCCGGCCGGGCCGAGGCACGTCCGTGAGCGCGCGGCCGAGGACCACCGCCGAGCGTTACGCGCGCTTCCTGCGCGACCAGGAGGTCCACCGCCGCATCAGCCTCGAACGGAGAATGCATCCCCGCTTCCGTCGCGACCTTGCCGTGGTGCCTCACCTCTTCCTGCTCCCCGGCCGAGCGCGCATGGCCGCCCTCGAGCGGCCACCCGAGGCCGTTCGGCTCGCGCTGCGCGGCGAAGCGATCTGGACCCTCGATACCGCGGCGCGCCTCCTCACCGGACAGGGTTTCGTGGTCTCCCCCGATCTCACCGGCTACCTCACGGAAGCGGCTTTCGAAGGTGCCGCGAAGCAGGGCCTGATCGGCACCCCGCTGACCGGCGGTCTCAGCATCGACCCGCTTTACCATCGCCCCCCCATGCTCATTGCGCATCTCACGGACGTTCCTCCCCCATCGACGACGCTGCCGTCCGGAGAGCGAGTGGTCACCTGGGAGTTCCTCATCCGCGACGTCATGGGCACCCTGGGCTGGCGGCCGGACCTGCTGACCCGCCTCGAAGCCAGGCGTCCAAGCTAGAGCGATGGCGAGCCCCCGGCCTCTTGACCGGACGGCGCCCCGCGGCCACGACGCCGTGGCGGCACCCGGCACCTCGGCCGGGCATCACCTCGTCTTTCTTCCCGAGCGCGAGCAGCCGCGTTTCTTTCTCTGGGGCGCCGCGTCCGCCGCATCGCCGCTGGCGGCACGGGGACTGCGCGGCAAGGCGCTGCTCGTGGACGAGGCGCTCGCACTGCGCGAGGTGGAGGGCACCTCCATACCGCTGCTCGACGCGCTGCCGCTGCTCGGGGCGATGACCACCGCGGAGACGGAGCGCGCGCCCGCATCTGTTGCCGTGTGGAGCTTGGCGGCCAAGCTGGCGCTCGACCTGGTGGGGCGGGAGCGGTTGGTCCCGCGCATCGAGCGGACCCGGCAGGGCACCGAGGCCCGGTCAGCCGTCGCCCTCTCCTTGCCCGAAGATGCCGAGCGCGTCGCGGCCCTGGCCCGGGCGTTCCCGCCGGCTGCCCATGCGGTGCCCGGCATCGCCGCCCCTCTCTCGCCGGCAGGAGCCCGCGCACGCAGGCCCGGCCGCGGCCCCGGCCGCACCGCAAGGATCGAGGTGCTCGCACCCGAAGCTCTCCTGCGGGCATTCCTCGACGCCGCAGCCGATCGGCTCGTCCGTGCCGCCGCAGCCGCTCCCGCCCGGGACGTGGAGGGCCGGACCGCTCAGGCCCGCACGGCTCGCGCGACCCGCGCGGTCTCCGTGAAGACTCGCGCCGGCGTTGCCGGCGCTCCCTGGGAAAAGCGACTAGCCGTTGCCTTGACCGGGACCGACCCCGGCTTCGCCGCCACGGGCTTCCAGGAGCGCACCTTGCTCTCCGAGCTGGAGGAATGGGTGCGCCCGGCGCTCGGCGCCGAGCCGGGCGCGCCGCGCGCCTGCTTCCGCCTGGATCTGCCCGCGGCCGGCCAGGAGGCGGCACCCGGCGACGCGCCGGCCGCCGGCGTCTTCCAGCTCCGGTTCTTCCTCCAGGCGGCCGAAGATCCGAGCCTGCTGGTCCCGGCCGGCCAGGTCTTCCGCGGCCGGGGTCAGGCTCTTCGCCGCCTCGGGCAGTCCTTGGAGAGCGCCGAGGAGCACCTGCTGCGCGCCCTCGCCCGTGCCTCACGCCTCTACGCTCCCATCGAGCGCGGCCTGCGCGCCGCCCGCCCGGAAGGCGTCGCGCTCGATGCCGCGGAAGCGTGGCGCTTCCTCACCGAAGCCGCGCCGATGCTTGCCGACCTGGGACTGGGAGTCATCCTGCCGGCAGAGCTCACGCGCTCGGGGCAGCGCCGGCTCAAGCTGCGCATGCGGGTGGGCGCCGGCACCGCCCGCAGCAAAGGCACGGCGGGCGTGGTTGGCGGCGGCGGCGTCTTCACGCTCGAGGAGGTCCTGTCGTTCCAGTGGGAGGTGGCCCTCGCCGGTGATGCGATCTCGCGTCAGGATCTCCTCTCGCTGGCCGGGCTCAAGGCGCCCCTGGTGCGCTTCCGCGGCCAATGGGTGGCGGTAGACCCTGCCGAGCTCGCCGAGGCACAACGCCTCCTCGCCGCCGGCGGCGGCTCTCTGGCCGGGCACGAGGCCCTGGCCGCCGCCCTCGGCGCAACGCCGCCCTTGCGCGCCGCCGTCGAGCTGCCCGTCGAGGTCGTCGCGGAGGGCCGGCTGGCGGCCGTGCTGGCCCGGCTGGGCGAGAGCAGGGATCAGGCCGGCGCCACCCGGCCGCCGCCGGAGTTTCACGGCACCTTGCGTCCCTACCAGGAACGCGGCCTGTCGTGGCTCGACCAGATGTCCACCCTCGGGCTCGGCGCCTGCCTCGCGGATGACATGGGACTCGGCAAGACCATCCAGCTGCTGGCGCTGCTGCTCCACCACCGCGCACAAGGGCGCGGCCTCTCACACCGCTGCTTGCTCGTCTGCCCCACTTCGGTGGTCGGCAACTGGGAGCGCGAGGCCGCCCGCTTCGCCCCGACGCTGCCCGTCGTCCGCCACTACGGGCCCGACCGCGCGCGGTCGGCCGAGGAGATCGCGGCAGGGCCTGCCGGCGCGCT
>DASZHY010000379.1:0-7716 GCA_035949675.1 Thermoanaerobaculia bacterium | reverse complement strand
TCGCCCCGCCGCATGGTCGTCGTCCGCGCCAGCGCCGAGTCGTCGAGCTGCGACAGCAGGTCCTTGGCCTCGGCGAGCTGGCGCTCGAAACCCGCGACGATCTCCGCGGCCGTCTCCGGCATGGGCGGGCCCTTGACCGTGGTGACGTCCACGTCGTCGTGCTGGACCATCGTCGCCATTCGCCGAGGAATCGCCGCGATGTGCCAGGCGAGCTCCCCGACGGACTTTGACCTCGGGTGCGGCTTCCAGGACAGCTGGTCCGGCGGTATGCGCTCGAGCACGCGGCGCGTCGTGACGGCTTCGCGGCTCAGCTCTTCGAGGATCGGATCGATCGCGGCCATGGTCACCTCCGGGGGCGGATCTTACCAGCTCGTCCGGGCGACGGCGCCGCGGCGCCCGCGAGCGGTGGTCACCGTTCGGGAACCGCGTGTTGCTCCGCAAAGCAAGACTCGAGCTTCGCGAGATCGACCGGCACCCGCGCCTGCGCGCCCTCGGGCGCGGCCCTGAGGTACTGGACGGGCCAGGTGACCGGCTGCCCCAGCTCGCGGGCAGCCCGCAAGGGCCAGTGTGGGTCGCGCAGGAGCTCGCGGGCGATCATGACCGCGTCCGCCTGTCCGGTGCCGATCACGTGCTCGGCCTGCACCGGCGAGGTGATCATCCCGACCGCGGCGGTCATGACCTGCGCTCGCTGCCGGATCTGCTCGGCAAACGGCGTTTGATAGCCCGCGCCGACCGGCACCTTGGCCTGCGGCACGAGGCCGCCCGAGGAGCAGTCGATCAGGTCCACGCCGAGCTCCCGTAAGCCACGGGCCAGCTCGACCGACTGCTCGAGATCCCAGCCGCCGTCCATCCAGTCGGTCGCGGAGATGCGCACGAACAGCGCCGCGCCCTCCGGCCACGCGGCGCGGACCGCCGCCACGATCTCGCGCAACAACCTGGTGCGGTTGTCGAACGAGCCGCCGTACTCGTCCTGGCGCCGGTTGCTGAGCGGCGACAGGAACTCATGGATCAGGTAGCCGTGGGCGGCATGGATCTCGATCACCCGGAAACCGGCAGCGCAGGCGCGGCGCGCGGCCGCCGCGAAGGCGGCGACGATCTCGCGGATGCCGTCCGCGGTGAGCGCTCGCGGCATTGGATAGTGCTCGGCGAAGGCCAGGGCGCTCGGGGCCACGACGTGCCGCCAACCGCCCGCACTCTCGGGCACCGTCCCGGCTCCCTCCCACGGCCGGTGGGTGCTGGCCTTGCGCCCCGCGTGCGCCAGCTGCATCCCCGCCAGGCTGCCTTGCTGGTGGATGAAGCGCACGATGCGGGCAAGCGGCTCGACGTGATGGTCGTTCCAGATGCCAAGGTCGTGCGGGCTGATGCGCCCCTCGGGCAAGACGGCGGTCGCCTCGGTGAGCACCAAGCCGGCGGCGCCCACCGCCCGGCTGCCCAGGTGGACCAGGTGCCAGTCGTTGGCAAAGCCGTCCGTACTCGAGTACTCGCACATCGGCGAGACGAAGACGCGGTTCGCAAATTGGAGATCGCGGATTGAAAGCGGATCGAACAGGTGAGTCATGGGCTTTTCAGGCGAAACCGTACAGCGGTTTGCGCAGCTATACAAGTGGTGGAGAGGGCGTTATGCTCGATTCTCACCGTTGCGGACGGAGGCTGCCGTGACCATCGTTCAGGACGTCCACTTCGGCTTCCGCATGATGCGGAAGAACCTCGGCGCGACCGCCGTCGTCGTCGTGACCCTGGCCCTGGGCATCGGCTCGAACGCCGCCGTCTACAGCGCCGCCCGGGTTTTCATGCTGGCGCCGTTTCCCGGCCTGCGGGAGCCGGATCGGCTGGTGCGGCTGACCGAGGTGCCGCCGCAGCGCCGGGACGACTCCGGCGACGCGTCGCCCGGCAACTACTTCGCCTGGCGCCAGAGCGGCACCCTCGCCGACGTCGCGGCCTGCGACGAGACGCTGCTGAACGTCACCGGCACGGCGCAGCCGGAACAGATCGTCGGCATCCGCGGCACCGCTGATTACTTCCGGGTGCTCGGGCTCGCGCCCGCCCTTGGCCGCGGCTTCCTGGCCGGCGAGGACCAGCCTGGCCGCGACGCGGTCGCGGTCCTCGCCCACGGCTTCTGGCAGCGCCGGTTCGGCGGCGACCGCCGGGTCCTCGGGCGGACGCTCTCGCTCGACGGCCGGAGCGTCGAGATCGTCGGCGTCATGCCGCCCGACGTCGGCTTCCCGGAGTCGGGGCAGGTTTGGGTGCCGCTGGCGCTCGGGCCGCCGGCCGCCGCCGACTTCGCCGACCGCTCCCTCGTCGTCTTCGGCCGCCTGCGGCCCGGCATGCCCCTGGCCGGCGCCCAGGCCCGGCTGGCGAGCGTCGCGGCCGGCGTGGCGCGCGCGCAGCCGCTGACCAATGCCGGCTGGGGAGCGCGCTTGTGGCCGCTCGAGGAGTATCAGGCGCGCGGCGTCCGCCCCTTCATCCTGCTGCTCACCGTGGCGGCAGGCCTGGTGCTGCTGATCGTCTGCGCCAATGTGGCGAGCCTGCTGCTCGCCCGCTCCAGCGCGCGGCAGCGCGAGTTCGCCCTGCGCAGCGCGCTCGGCGCCGGCCGCCTGCGCGTCTTCCGCCAGCGCATCACCGAGAGCCTGGTGCTGGCGCTGCTCGGCGGCGCTCTCGGCGCACTGGTCGCGCGCGTGGAGATCGCGCTGATCCGCGGCGCCATCCCTGGCGAGCTCACCGCGTTCCTGCCGGCCTGGCACTCGCTGGCGGTCGACGGCAAGGTCCTGGCCTACACGGCGCTAGTCGCGTTGCTGGCGGGGCTCGTCTTCGGCGCCACGCCGGCGCTCGACGCCTCGCGCGTCAGCCTGCAGGAGGCGCTCAAGCAGGGAGGGTGGGGCAGCTCGAGCGGCGAGCGCGGCGGCCGTCTGCGGCGGCTGCTGGTCGTCGGCGAGACGGCGCTCGCCCTGATGCTCCTCGCGAGCACCGGCCTGATGGTCAAGAGCTTCGCCGGCATTCTCGGGTCGGACCCGGGATTCCGCACCGATCACCTGCTGACCATGATGGTGACGCTGCCCGCGGCCCGCTACCCCGGCGTCCCGACGATGGCCGCTTTCTACTCCGCCCTCTCCGCCAGGGTGAGAGCGCTCCCCGGGGTGCGCGCCGCGGCGTGGATCACCGGGCTGCCGATGTCAGGCTGGGACCCTGAAGCGCAGGTGGAGGTCGCCGGCCGGCCGGCAAGCGTGGCCTCGAGGCCGACCGTGTCGGTGCGGGTGATCTCCGACGACTACTTCGCGACGATGGGCATCCCGCTCGTGCGCGGCCGGAGCTTCGGCGGCCAGGATCATGACCAGGCGCACGCCGCGGCCGCCGGCGCCGCGATCGTCGACGAGGCGATGGCCAGGGCGCTCTGGCCTGGCGCCGATCCGCTGGCTCAGCGCCTCCGCATCGCCGGCGAGCCGGGGCGGCGGGAGAGGGCGATCGTCGGCGTGGTGCGCAGCGTGCGCGGCCGCGATCTGCGCCAGCCGCGGCCGGAGGTCTACGTGCCGCTCGACCAGGCGGCGGCGCCGAGCATGGCCCTCGCCGTCCGCACGGCGACCGATCCCGCCGCCCTGACCGGCGCGGTCCAGCGCCAGATCGCCGCGCTCGACCCGGCCCTCGCGGGCGGCAACGTCCAGGTGGGCGAGCGGCTGCTGCTGCGTGCCAACACGCCCTTCCGCGTCACCACGGGCCTGCTGGTGGCGTTCGCGCTGCTTGCCCTGCTCCTCGCCGGGCTCGGCATCTACGGCGTGATCTCCTATGGGGTGGCGCGGCGCACCCAGGAGATCGGCATCCGGGTGGCGCTGGGAGCCCGGCGCGCCGACGTCCTGGGCCTGATCGTCCGCCAGGGCGCGCGGCTGGCGCTGACCGGACTGGCGATCGGCCTGGCCGGCGCGCTCACCCTGACCCGAGCGATGGCGAGCGTCCTGGTCGCGGTCGATCCCAACGACTGGGTGATCCTGGCCGCTGCCGTGGCCCTGCTCGCGGCAGTGGCGTTGCTGGCCAGCTACCTCCCGGCGCGCCGGGCGGCGCGGCTGGATCCGCTTGCCGCGCTCAGGTCCGAGTGAGGGGCCGCCGGCCGCCGGCTCAGAGCTCGCCGGTCGCGCCGGCGCCGTCCTCGGAGTGCCGACAAGCAAGGTGAGCTGGCAACCAGCGTAGGCCATGCTCACCGGCCGCGGGCGCGGCGGCCGGCTTCCCGCAGCTTGTGGCTGGCGGCGGCGTCGAGGTCCAGGCCGTAGATGCGCTTGAGCTCGGCGACCTGGCCGAGGGTCTTGGCGCTGAACGGGGACTTGCCTTCGAAGGCGTGCAGCACGATCCCCTCGAGCAGGTCTCCGAGCGACATGTCGTGGAGCTCGGCCAGCGCCTTGAGCACCTTGAGGATCCGCTTCTCCATGCGGACGCCGGTCTGAACGCGCTCCACGTCGAGAGCGGAACCGCCGCTGCCGCGCCCCTTCGAGCTGCCCATTCCCTGGACCTCCGTCTTGTTTTCCACTGTACCAATGTACCAGATTAGCGAGGCATCTTGGCTTGAGAAATTTGTTGACGGGACTGTGGTATCTTGGTACATTGGTAGTGGCGAGAGGAAAGAGGGAGGAGAGGACACCGTGGAGATCGGGATCTTTCAGCTGCTCCCGGCACCCGAGACGGTTACCGATCGGGAGGTGATCGAGCAGGCGCTGTGGGAGGTGGATTGCGCCGAGGCCGGCGGCTTCGGCAGCGTCTGGATCGCCGAGCACCACCTGTCGCCGTTCGGGCTCGTCGGTTCGCCCTCGGTGTATGCGGCGGCCGTGGCCCAGCGCACCCGGCGCCTCCGCATCGGCTATGCGGTCGCGGTGCTGCCGCTGCACCATCCGCTGCGCCTGGCCGAGGAGATCTCCTGGGTGAGCCACCTCAGCCAGGGGCGGCTGCTGGTGGGCGTCGGTCCCGGGTTCAGCCCCTACGAGCTGGGCGCCTTCGGCGTGCCGCTCGAGGAGCGTCACGCGCGCCTCGAGGAGGGGACGGCGATCCTGCGCGCGGCGCTCGCGGGCGGCACCTTCAGCTTCACGGGGCGTTTCTGGAGCATCCCGCCGGTGACCCTCAGGCCGCGCCCCTTCCGGGGTTGCGCTCCCCCCTTGCTGCGCGCCTGCTCGAGTCTCGAGTCGCTGCGCCGGGCGGCGCACGACGGCATGCCCGTGATGCTCGGGCTCAAGCCCGCGGCGCAGGTCGCCGAGAGCATCGCCGCCTACCGGGCCTGCCTCGCGGCGCTCGGCAAGCCGGATGCCGAGATCGATCGCGAGGTGGCCGAGATCCGGGTGCTGCGCCGCGTCGCCGTGGCGCCGGGCGACGAGGAGGCGCTGGCCGACGCCCGCCAGGCGCTGCGCTGGGAGGCGGCGACGGCGCGGCGGGTCCATGTGGCAGCGGGCTCGGCGCGCACTGCGCAGAACGCCCACGGAGCGGGAGACGCGGCGAGGCTGGCCGACGGCTCGGAGGTCGACGACGCGGCCGCGCTCGCCGGCGCCTGCGCGGGCAGCCCGCGGACGGTGCTGCGGGAGCTGGCGGCGCTCCACGCTCACGGCGTCCGCCACGTAATCGCCTGGCTGAACTTCGGCGACCTGCCCTTTGCCAAGGTGCGGCGCTCGATGGAGCTGCTCCGCCAGGAGGTGATCCCCGGCCTGGCGGCCGAGCTCGTCGAGGCGCGCTAGACTCCACCCTGATGAAGGTCCTTGCCGTCTGCCTGCTCGCAGCCCTCGTGCTCGTCCCGGCGGTCGCCGCCGTCGAGGAGACGTTCACTCTCGAACCGTTCGGCACCTTGACCGTCTATCACCTGACGCCGCGGCCGACGCACGTCGTCCTCTTCGTCTCCGGTGACGGCGGCTGGAAGCTCGGCGTCGTCGACATGGCACGTGAGCTGGCGACGATTGACGCGCTGATCGTGGGCATCGACATCACCCGCTACGTCAAGACCGTGGTGGGCGCCGCGGCGCCGCCCGCCGAGGCGTCCCCCGCGGCATCCCCGGCCGCCGCCGCGCCTGCCTGCTTCGACCCGGCCGATGACTTCGCGGCGCTCGGCAAGGCGGTGGAGGAGCGGTTCGGCTACCCGGACCAGCGGCCGCCCATCCTGGTGGGATACTCCTCGGGCGCCACCCTGGTCTACGCGACCCTGGTGCAGGCGCCGCCGGGCGCCTTCGCAGGCGCCGTGAGCCTGGGTTTCTGCCCGGATCTCATCGTCAACATGCCGATCTGCAAGGGCAACGGCCTGACCTGGCAGCGCGATCCTCACCACAAGGGCGTCGACTTCCTGCCCAGCCGCCTGCTCACCGTCCCGTGGATCGCGCTGCAAGGCGACGTCGACAAGATCTGCACGCCGGCCGACACCCGCAGCTACGTGGCCAAGGTCCCGCACGGCGAGCTGGTCTGGCTGCACAAGGTCGGCCACGGCTTCTCCGTGCCCAGGCGCTGGATGCCGCAGCTCAAGGCGGGCTTCGCCCGCATCGCGCGCATCGCCCGCAGCGGTGGCCGCGGCTAGCACGAAGCCGTCGACTCCCTCTTGACAGGCTTTTTCAGGCCCCTGAACGAAGATTCTCAAGTCTGCGCTCGAAGGGCATCGGTTGGCCCGCGGAAGGACCACGCGGGGCCGTTCTCGCGGCAAGCCTCCCCGCCCCCTTCGACGACCGCCGATCGGCCTTGCTGAGGCCGCCAATGACCTGATAAATCATGGGCTTACAATGTCAATGAGGGGGGGCCCAGATGACCAGCGGCGAAGTGGTGCACGAGGCAGGTCACGAGATCTCGGCGAGCGGCGGAGAGGCGGAGCTCGAGGAGCTCGGCGAGCAGATCGCCGCGCTGGCGGCACAGATCTCGGCCGCCACCTACGAGCTTTTGACCATGCTGCGCGACTTCGACGAGCGCGGCGGGTGGAACTGCGGGTTCCGCTCTTGCGCGCACTGGTTGTGCTGGCGCGTGGGGCTCGACCCTGGCGCGGCACGCGAGAAGGTGCGCGTGGCGCGCGCTCTCGGCACGTTGCCGCTGCTCTCCGCGGCCATGCGCCGCGGCGAGATCTCCTACTCGAAGGTTCGCGCTCTGACTCGTATCGCCACGCCGGCCAACGAGCAGGACCTGCTGAGCTTCGGGCGTGCGGGAACCGCGGCTCACGTCGAGAAGCTGGTACGCGGCATGCGGCTCGTCGACCGGCTCGCTGCGGGTGATCGCGAGAGGTGCCGCCACGCCGCGCGGTACCTGCGCGCCTACACCGACGAGGACGGCATGGTGGTGGTGACGGCACGCCTTGCGCCGGAGACCGGCGCGGCGCTGCTGCGCGCCCTGGACGCCGGCGTCGAGGCGCTCTACGGGCCACGCAGCGGCCAGCCGGCTGCCGCCGCACAGGCGGTGACAGAGGCGACTTCCTCGGAGCAACGCCGCGCCGATGCCCTTGGCCTGGTGGCCGAGAGCGCCCTCGCCTCGGGCCTCGATCCCGGCAGTCGCGGCGACCGTTATCAGGTGGTGGTGCACGTGGATGCCGAGGTGCTGGCGGCCAGCAGTGAGGACGGCGAGGGCGGCGAGGGCGGTTCGTCCTGGCTCGCAGACGGCACCCACGTTTCCGCGGAAACGTCCCGGCGGCTGGCCTGCGACTCGGCCCGGGTGGTGATGCGGCACGCCGCGGACGGCCGGGTGCTCGACGTCGGCCGCCGCACCCGCGCCATCTCGCCCGGCCTGCGGCGC
>DASZHY010000378.1:0-12684 GCA_035949675.1 Thermoanaerobaculia bacterium | reverse complement strand
CCGGCAGCTCGCCCTGCAGGAAGCGGCGCAGCTCGGGGACGAGGCGTCGAGCAACCCGGTGGCGCAGGGGGTCGTTGGCATAGGCATGCGGCGGCAGGCCTGCGCGCCACCCCGGCGGCGACGGCACCGGGCCCGCGCCGGCACGGCGCCGGCGCAGCACCGCGGCAAACCGGTGCGGGTCCAGGGGATCGACGGTCAGTCCGACCGCATAGCCGAGCGCTTCGCCGCTCCGTGCCAGCTCTTCGGGGTCGATCGCCGCGGGCAGCGGCGCCATCGCCGTGATCGGAGTGATCGGAGGCAGGCGCTCCGCGATCACCTGCCGCAGCTCCCCCACCGTCCCGGCGTCCTGGTCCACCGCCGCCAGCAGCTGCACGGTCACCGCCTCGGCCGCGAGCCGCCGGCTGGGGACCGCGGTCACGGCCAGCGTTTCAGGGTGCTCCGCGGCCAGCCGCTCGGCCAGGCCGGAGAGCGAGAGCCCGTGCTGCTGCCAATCCAGCCAGCCGGTGCGAGCGCAGCACGCTGCGCATGTGGCGCAGCCGCGTCACCGACAACGCTCTCTACGCGACGGCGTGCGCCGGCGCCGGAATTTACTTCCACGCACCTCTCGGTTGCCAGCTTGGCGGAAGTGTCATCATGGGCAATGGCAGCCCGCGGGGCACGGCGGCGGAATCTTTGTCGATGGCGATCCTGGCCGCGTGTCCATTCATCGGAATACGGTCGTGCGCCAGAACCATCCGACCGATATCGACCGCGGGTAATTCGAGCCGGCGCGGGGCGCAGCCGGGGACGGGATCCAGCGCGACGAGGCTCCGTCAACACCTACGATTCACCGCGATACCTCGACGCGACCGGCGGCCGCCTGGAGGGGTGATGCGCCGTTCGTGAGCGGATAAACTCCACCAGGGCACGCTGCGCCTTGCACGGGCGCGGCGCACAGCCTCGTGGCGCAGCAGCAGGAACATGACCTCATCCCATGACGACATCTGCTCCGCCCTCGACCGGCATGCCACAGACCGGCCCGAGAGACTCGCGCTCCGGTTTCTCCACGACGGGGAGGCGGACGGTGCCGCGACGGAGCTGACGTTCGCTGCCCTGCGCGCCCGCGCGCAGGGCGTGGCGGCTGCTCTCCAGCAGCGCCTCGTGCCGGGGGATAGGGCCCTCCTCCTGTACGAGGGCGGCGTCGACTTCGTCACGGCCCTCCTCGGGTGTCTGTACGCCGGCATCGTCGCCGTGCCGGCATATCCGCCGGACCCGCGTCGGATGCACCGCACGCTGCCGCCGCTGCGCGCCATTGTCGAAGACGCCCGCGCCGGGCTGGTCCTGGCGAGCGCGGACATCCTCCATGTCGCCGAGCCGCTCTGCGCGCAGGCCGATGGTCTGCGGGACCTCATCTGGCTCGGGTCCGGCGCGATCGAGCACGGCGCCGCCCTGACTCGCCCGCACACGGCGCTCGCTTCGGACATCGCGCTCCTCCAGTACACCTCCGGCTCCACCGGCAGCCCAAAGGGGGTGATGATCACCCGCGACAACCTGGCCTGGTCGTGCGGCGACAACTACGCGCGCCTGTCCTATGACGGCGCGTGCCATCAAGTGTCGTGGGTCCCCGCGTTTCACGATCTTGGGCTGGTCTGGGGCCTGTTGACGCCGATCGCCGGGGGTGTCCCGGTCACGTTCATGCTCCCCACGGCGTTCTTGCAGCGACCCGCCCGGTGGCTCGAGGCCATCACACGGTTCGCCGGCACGCACACCGCCGCGCCGAACTTCGGCTTCGATCTGGCGGCCGCCAAGATCGGAGGCGACGTCCTCCGGCGGCTGGACCTCTCGTCCCTGCGCTTCGCCGGGACCGGCGCCGAGCCGGTCCGTGCTTCGACGATCGAGATCTTCACCCGCACGTTCAGCCCGGCCGGCTTTCGCGCGGAGGCCATGGGCGTAGCGTACGGCATGGCGGAGGCCACGTTGGTAGTGACGCTGAGCCGCCGGGGCGCACCGCCGGTGTTGCTCCCGGTGTCGGCCCAAGCGCTCGAGCAGAACCGCATTCAGCCCGCCGAGAGCGGCGCGGACACGCGGGTCCTGGTCGGCTGCGGGCAAGCAGCCCCGGAGCTGAGCGTGGCGATCGTCGATGCCGGCACGTCTCGTCGTCTCGGCGAGGACCAGGTCGGTGAGATCTGGATCCGAGGTCGCCCGATCGGGTTAGGGTACTGGGGCCGGCCGGAGGCCACCGCGGAGGTGTTCGGCCAGCGCATCGACGGGGAAGGAGACCTCCTGTGGTTGCGCACGGGGGACCTCGGGTTCGTGTCCCGAGGGGAGCTGTTCGTCGTCGGGCGCATCAAGGACATGCTCATCGTCCGCGGCCGGAACCTTTACCCTCAGGAACTGGAGCGGGTCGCCGAGCGTGCTCATCCGGCGGTCCGAGCGGGCTCTGTGGCCGCGTTCTCGCTGGATGTCGAGGGGGAAGAGCGTGCCGCCCTGGTCGCCGAGGTCGATCCGGCGCGGCTCGGAGGCGATTCGCCGGACGAGATGATCCGGAAGCTTCGCCTCGCGATCGCCGAGGAGCTCGACGTCGCGGTACACGATCTGGCGCTGATCCAGCCGAGGAGCATCTTCAAGACGTCGAGCGGGAAGCTCCAGCGCCGCCGGACCCGCGCGGCACTTGCAGCGGAAGAGCTGCCGATCCTCGCCCGCTGGACGGCGCCCCGACCCGCAGCGCGCCCTGCGGCGTTCCCCGGTGCCGACCTGGAACGGCGGCTCTGGGGGTGGCTCTCGGAATCGCTCGGCCTGCCGGACGCGCCGCTCCGGGACGTGCCCTTTCGCGAGCTCGGGCTCGATTCAGCCGAGACGGTCGAGCTTAGCGGGCGCATCGCCGAGGCCCTTGGCCGTCCGCTGTCGCCGAGGCTCCTCTTCGATTACCCGACCCTGGGCGCGCTCGTCGCCCACCTGACGGGCGATCCCGTGCCGGTGCCGGTGGCACGGGGAGACAACAAGCGGCCGCTCCGAGCGGCGCTGGCCGCTGCGCCGGATGCGGCGGCCCGCGTCGAGCTGCTCGCTCCACATCTCGAGCGGCAGCTCCTCTGGGCCCTCGGCCGCGAGCGACTCGATCCCGATCAGCCGCTCTCGGCCACCGGGCTCGACGACGTGCTCGCCGCGGAGCTGTGCCTGCGGATGGCCCGGGATCTGGGACTGCGCGTGTTCCCCCGCGAGCTGCTTGGCTGCGGGACGCTCCATGATTTCGTGCGGTTCGCCGCGGACATGACCGCACCCTACCGAGCCATGGCGGAGCGGCCCACGCTGGCCGAGATCGACCGGCGCATCACGTCCCACTACGACGTCGCGTCCCTCGTGGGGCAGGAAGCGCCGCGCGCGGATCCCATGCTCTTCATCCTGTCCCCGCCCCGATCCGGCTCGACGCTGCTTCGGGTCATGCTGGCGGGCCACTCGCGGCTCTTCTCCCCGCAAGAGCTGTATCTCGGCTGCTTCTCGGACATGGCTGCCTACGGTCGCCACCTCGGGGGGACAGTCCTGAACATGGGCGTCATCGCCACGATCGCCGAGTTGCTGTCGCGGACCGGGTCATTGAATCTCTACGTGGAGTGGACGCAGGGCGCTGTCCCCACGGCCGAGGTCTATTCCTTCTTCAGCGCCCGCCTCGGGGGTCGGACCCTCGTGGACAAGAGCCCGTCCTTCTTTCCTCCCCAGGCCGTGATCCGGCGCCTCGCGAGCCTCTTCCCACGCGCGCGCTTCGTGCACCTGGTGCGCCACCCGGCGGCCTGCATCAACTCCTACGTCCGCGAGCGGTTCCACGGCATCTTCCCGGAGACGCGCGGCATCGACCCCTACGATTGCGGCGAGTGGGTCTGGACGCGGGTGCAAGAGGGCATCTTGGAGGTCGAGGCCGAGCTAGAGCCTGGGCGAATGCACCGTCTCTACTTCGAGGATCTGGCCAGCGATCCCGAGCGAACCCTTCGCAGGCTGTGCCCATCCCTCGGCCTCTCGTTCGAGCCGGCGTTGCTGACGCCTTATTCCGGTCATCGAATGGTGGCCGGGGGGTTTCAGGTGGGCGACCCCAACTTCACTCGCTACACTTCCATCCGCGCGGACAAGGCGGAGGCCTGGCGCGACGAGGCGCTCCCGCACGGCTTGCGGGACGAAACCTTGGCGGTTGCCGAGCGCCTTGGATATGACCCGAAGACGCTCGCGAACGACCGCCCCCATCCTGCCGCGGCGCCGCCGCCCGCGGGCGCCGCGTGCGACAGGGAAGCGCCAGGCATGGATACCGCCATGGGCGGGATCGATCTCGAGCGCGACGCGGCGCTCCCGCTGTCCCTCGTACCGGAGGTGAGCGCCCCTCGGCGCAGCGGCGCCCCCCAATCCATCTTCCTGACCGGCGCTACCGGATTCCTCGGAGCCTTCGTTCTCGACGCTCTGCTCCAGCGCACCGATGCAATCATCCATTGTCTCGTGCGGGCCAGCGACGACGGACGGGCGTGGCAACGCCTCCGTGGCAACCTCGAGCGCTATGACCTCTGGCGCGAGGAATACGAGGGACGCCTGAGGCCGGCGGCGGGTGACGTGAGCGCCCCACGGATGGGGATGCCGGCGGCTCGATATGCCTCGCTCAGCCACGAGGTGGACGTCGTCTTCCACGGCGCTGCGCAGATCTCGTGGCTGGAGCCGTACCGCACCCTCTTCGCGTCCAACGTGGAGGGTACCCGGCGGTTATTGCAATTCGCCGCCGAAGGGCGCATCGCGCCGGTACACTACGTTTCGTCCCTCGGCGCGACCTTGATCCGCCCCTTCGAGAATACCCGCATGGTGGACGAGGTGACTGCCCGGAGCGGCCTGGGCACCGAGAGCATCCTCGAGTTGCCCCTCGGGTACCTCGAGACGAAATGGGTCACGCACCGGATGATCGAGCAGGCGCGCCGTCGAGGTCTGCCGGTGACGCTCTATGCGCCGGGCCTCATTACCGGCCACTCGCGGACAGGGATCGACAGTCTGTCACCAAGCCAATTCCTGCATGCCCTCATCAAGGGCTCGGCGCAGCTCGGGTGCTTCCCGGACGGGCTCGGCTGGCGGTTCATCCCGGTCGATGTGGTCGCGCGAGACGTCGTCTCATGCCTGCTCAGCCCGGCGTCCATCAACCACGATATCTACCTGGACAGCACGAGCCTTCTGTCGCCCGAGCTCATGGTCGAGACCCTGAGTCGCTTCGGGTTCGACGTGAGGGTCGTGCCGTACGCCGCCTGGCGACGCAAGGTGCTGGCCTTGGCGTCCACTGCCGATACCCGGAACGCATTGTTCCCGTTCACGGACGTGATCTACGCGCTCACACCGCTACGATTCCTCGGCCAGCGCTATCAGTTAGAGTGGTGGCTGGAGAACCGCGGGTGTCCGGACGAGATTCGGGCTGCGCTCGAGCCGCGGGAGCACATCCAGCCTTCGGTCGTGAGCCAGATGGTCGGCTACTATATCCGGGCCGGCGCTATGCCGGCGTCGGCGAGCGTAGACCGGCTGCAATATAAAGTGACCTGATAGGATCGGCTCCGGTCGGCCCTTGCCCTAGTTCGGCTGGGAGATCGTCCCCGTAAACGTCCCCGTGGCGGTATTGGCGCACTGGTCCACCACCGTGGCGATGGTCCCGCTCCCCGTGGCATTGGCGAACGCGCCGGTGCCACCGGTCACGGTGTAAGTGCCCGTGGAAGTGAGCACACACTTGCCGCCCGTACTCTCAAAGTGCCCACTGATGGTCAAGAACACAGTGTCCGTCCCGTTGGCCCCGACGAGGACCGCGGTGCTGCCAAAGTTCCCGTGATGATCCTGGATGCGCGTCAACGGCCCCGTGGTGCTCCCCAGATGCGTCGCGGTGCCCGAAACGCTAAAGTTCAGCTGCGTCAGCCCGCCAGGCAGGTGCGTCACGCTCGTGAGCTCGGCCGTGCCGGTGGCGGTGAACGGCACCTGATTGGCGGCGGCGGGCGCTGCCATGCCGCACAGGGCGAGGACGACCATCACCAGACTGCTCCCGATCCAGCGGGCGGTCGTGTTGTGCTTCCCCAAGGTCAAGTCCTTCATGTTCATCATCTTTTTCCTTTCTACGGTAACGTCCATACGAAGCAACAAAATAGCACGAAACGGACGTTGCCTGGCCAGGCAGCGCGAGTGAATGGTGCAGGTCGTTAAGCGTAGAGGCCCCACCTCCAGGCAACGCAGCTTCTTCGCGGCGGCGCGGGCGAGCGCGGACGTCGCCTCGCCTTGTGCGACCGCCTCGCGCAAGGTCTTGGTCCTGCACGCGCGCCCGCCCCCCGAACCGCAGGGGCGGGCGTCAAGGCCTAACAGCCCATGCTCGCCTCGAGGGCATTCGCTGCGTCCAGCACCTGCTGCGCGAGATCGCGGCGCTCTACGCGGCTCTTGCCGCCGGCAGGGCTTGCCCCTTGCCGGAGCTCCCGGTGCAATATGCGGACTGGGGTTTCAGGTCAACGGCGCCGCGCCGGTGACGATACAGGTGTCGGGGTGTCTCGTATCGGGGAATGGCGTGGGCTTCCAGCAGGTCTCAGGGGTGCTCCGGTCTCTCGGCAACAACCTCGTTCAAGGCAATGGAACCGATGTCTCGGGCGCGATCACGGTTGTGGCAGGCAATTAGCATCTAGCGGGCTGCTGCGTTTCGGGGGTCGCCGGTGTCGGCGGCGGCCGTGGTGTGACTGAAGGCCGGCCGCCAAATGGAGCACGACGAGCGGTGCCGGCTCGAAGTCACCTACCTTTGAGTGGGAGGGCCAGCCCGGCGTCAGCGCATCGAAAGCGCATCTTTGCGTATACGCTCTTGCGTGAATATCCCCAACGGGATTCGAACCCGTGTTCCCGCCTTGAAAGGGCGATGTCCTGGTCCACTAGACGATGGGGACGTGGTGCGGCGCCGGTCGCCCCGGCCATGGGCAAACCACGTGCAAGACTAGCACATGCGGCCGGCGGCTTCGGGCTGCGCCCGAGGCGCTCTCGGCTCACCAGGGGCGCTGCGCCAGCTGTTGAACTTCCGGCCCTGCCCGCCGTAATCTTCTGCGGACCGCGGACCGCGGGCCGCGGGCAACCCTCGCGGGCGGCAGCGGGAGGCACGACATGTCGCATTTTTGGCAGGACGTCCGCTACTCCTTCCGATTGCTGCGCCGGCGGCCGCTGTTCACGGCGTTTGCGGTCTTGGCGACCGGCCTCGGGATCGGCTTCACCGTGGCGGTCTTCAGCATCGCCAACGCGGTTCTGCTCCATGGCCTGCCGGTGGCCGAGGAAGACCGCCTGGTCATGCTCTGGGAGCAGGACCTGGCGAGCGACCGCGACCGCATCACGCTGTCGCCGCTCGAGCTCCGCGCCTACCAGCAGGCCGGGAGCGCGGTTTTCGAGGACGTCGCCGGGGTGGAGCCGGCGAGCTTCACGCTGCTCGGCCGCGACCTCCCCGCGGAGGTCGACGGCGCCCGCGCCAGCGTCAACCTGTTCGCGCTGCTCGGCGTCCGGCCGGAGCTCGGCAGGCTCTTTCGCCCCGAGGAGGAGCGGCCCGGCCGCGGCGGCGCGGCGCTCCTCAGCTACTCTTTCTGGCAAAGCCATTTCGGCGCAGACCGCGGCGTCCTCGGCCGGACGCTGCTGCTGGAAACCAGCCTCACCGCGGCGCACCCGGCGACCAGACAGGCTGCCGCCGAGGCGTTCACCGTCGTCGGGGTGCTGCCGCCCGGCCTCGACCTCCCGCTCTACGCCAACGTCGACGTCTGGACGCCGACGGCGGCCGCGGCGGGCGAGCTGCCACGCCACCAGGGAGGCGTGCGGGCGCTCGGGCGGCTGCGCCGCGGCGTCACCGCGACCCAGGCCGCCGCCGCGGTCGCACCCATCGCGCGCCACCTGGCGCAGGAGGACCCCGAGCGCCTGCGCAACGTCAGCATGGCGCTGATCCCGCTGCGCGAGGAGGAGAGCGGCTGGCTTCGTCCCAAGATCCTGAGCCTGCTCGCTGGCGTCGCCATGCTGCTGCTCATCGTCTGCGCCAACATCGCCAACCTGCTGCTTGGCCGCGTCGAGGAGCGCCGGCAGGAGGTGGCGGTGCGGCGGGCGCTCGGGGCCGGCAGCCGCCGCCTGCTGCGCCAGCTGCTGACCGAGAGCGGCGTCCTCGGCTTGCTGGGCACGGCGCTGGGCCTCCTGTTCGCCGTCACCGGCACCCGCCTGTTCGTGCTCTTCGGCCCGAGCCGCATCCCGCGGTGGCAGCAGATTCGCGTCGACGGCCCCGCCCTGGGCGTGGCGCTCGCGACGGCGCTGCTGACGGTGCTTCTCTTCGGGATCATGCCCGCGTTGCAGGCGGCGCGGCCTGACCTGCAGGACGTGCTGCGGCGGCGCGGCGGCGATGCCGGCAGCTCAGGCAACCGGGCGCGCAGGCTGCTGGTCGCCGCCGAGATCGCACTGGCCTTCCTGGTCTGCACCAGCGCCGGAGTCATGGCCAAGAGCGCTCTGGCGATGCAGCGGCTCGACCTGGGCTTCGATCCGCGCCATGTCCTCACCGCCCGCATCTCGCCGGCTCGCGCCAGGTACGCGGAGCGCGAGAGACGCGCTGCTTTCTTCCAGTCGCTGCTCGAGCAGGTGCGGGCGCTGCCCGGAGTCACGGCGGCGGGCGGCATCAACATCCCGCCGCTCATGGATGCGAACCTGTTCGTGCCGGTGGCGATCGAGGGGCGGGCCGACCCGCAGCACCTTCCCGTGGTCCGCCTCCGCGGGGTCACGCCAGGCCTCTTCGGCGGCCTCGGCATGCGGGTCCTGGCCGGGCGTGACTTCGTGGCCGCCGATCTCGGCGATCTCGGCGATCTCCACCATGGCGCGGTGGTCGTCAGCCGGTCGATGGCGCGGGACCTCTGGCCGGGCCGCAGTCCGCTCGGAGCGCGAGTGCGCTTGATGCTCCCTGATCGTCCGACGCCCCTGGTGCCGGTCGTGGGCGTGGTGGACGACGTGCGGCAGTGGCTGGACGGGCTGCCCGCGCCCACCGTCTACCTGGCAAGCTACAGCCAGTCCGCGATGACCCTCGCCATCCGCACGGCGGCGGATCCCGCGGCGCTGGCCGGGCCGCTCCGCCGGCTGGTCTTCGCCATCGATCCGAGCCAGCCGGTCTTCGACCTGATGACCATGGACCGGCGCATGACGACCAGCAGCACGCTCGTCCAGGGGCGCTTCAATGCCGGGCTGATGGTCGCCTTCGCCGTCGCCGCGCTGGCGCTCGGCGGCCTGGGCATCTACGCCGTGGCAGCCTATGCCGTGGTCCGGCGCCGCCATGAGCTGGGCGTTCGCATGGCGCTGGGAGCGCGACGCGGCCAGGTGCAGGGGATGATCCTGGCGGAAGGGCTCCGGCTGTTTGCCGCCGGGATCGCCGCCGGCGGGCTGGCGTCCCTCGCGGCCACCCGCATGCTGGCCAGCTTCCTCTTCGGCGTCACCGCGAGCCAGCCGCTCCTCGCGTTGGAGATCCTCGCGGTGCTCGCCGCGATCACCGGCGCGGCGCTCTGGCTGCCGGCGGCCCGAGCCTCCGCCGTCGACCCGGCCGTCGCGCTCCGGCACGAGTAGCGCTTGCACCCGCCGGCAGGCGGTCGCAGCGACGGCTACTTCTTCGCCAGGGTGCGGATGTAGGCGACGATCTCGCCGATCTGCGCGGCGCTCAGATTGCCTTTCTGGGGGGGCATCTTGCCTTTGCCGTTGGTGATCGACGCCGCCAGCTCCGCGTCTGTCTTGGCCTGGATCTCGGGCTTCCTGACGTCCTGCACCTTGAGCGCCTTGCCCATCGGCGTGCTGCCGCTGCCGTCGGCGCCGTGGCAGCCCACGCACTTGTCCTTGTAGAGCTGCGCTCCGGCCGCGGCGTCGGCGCGAGCCGCCGCCGGCATGGAAAGGGCGGTTGCGACCAGGAGGACCAACGCCAAGGCTGCGATCGCGGCGGTGGTCCACCTGTCTCTGGCGGCCGGTGCGGCTGCCGTGGCCGGCTCGGGGGCGCCGCCAATCCCCGACTTCGTCTTGCGGGTTGCTGTCGTCATGAGTGCGGTCTCCTTGATGCCGTCTCGACGGTCTAGTTGCGGTGAGCCCTACCCTACGGCGGGGCCGGAGCCGCCCGAGGGCGGGCTCAGAACGCCCACAGCAGGTTCACCACGCCCAGGTTGGTGTGGACGCCCGGCATCTGCTGGCGGCCGGCCTCGAGCGCGATGCGCGCCGAGGTGGTGTTCATCTCGAACACCTTGAAGGTCGCGCCCACCGTGCCCTGCCGGGTGTGCACCTGCCCCGTCTCGTCCTGCGTCTTGGTGTCATCGTAGCGCGCCCACACCGCCACCCAACCGCTCGGGTAACCGTTGACCTGCGCGTACCAGCCGTGGATCTTGCGGTCCGGGGTGACGGTCGCCACGTGGTCCTTGCCGTACAGGTAGGCGCCGGCGATCCGGAAGAGGCTCTGCGAGTAGTTGGCGAACACTCCCTCGCGGTGATAGCTGTCGTTGAGCTGCGGCGGCGCCGCCGGGTCGCCGAGGTCGTAGCCGCCGTGGTGATAATAAAGGCCTACGCCGCTCACGCCATCCGGGTTGGCCTCGAGCGTGGCGTAGAAGTCCTTGTGGTGGCCGACCGAGGCCTGCCCCGCCACGTCGTCGCCGTTGAGCACTCCCGCCTGGGCGAAGAACCACTGGTAGCGGCCGCCGACGTCGACGCCGTTGTTGAGCCGGTCTGGAGTGAACGGATTGGAGTTGAGCGTGGTGGCGGTAAGGATCAGCGGGTCGCTGGCTCCCGCCTCGAGGCCGTTGCCATAGTTGCGCAGCAGGGTCGGACCGAGCCGTCCGCCGCGGGCCGTGAAGTAGGTGTCGTCGCCCCACTCCTTGGTGTACTGGAGGTAGGCGGCCTCGATGTCGTTGTTGACGTTGGCATTGAGGTAGCCCGAGAAGTTCTCGGTCAAGGCGCCGCCGGCGTGGAGGTGGAAGTTGGGCGAGTTGAACTGGTTGGTCGAGCCCGACGCGGCGTCATACTCCCACTCGACGTGGCCGGCGACCAGGTGGGTCCAATCCTTGTCGAAGCCGTCGCCCTTGAGGCGATGGCCGCGGCGCAGGAAGTCGAGCCCCGTCGCGGTGAGCTGGAAGGCCGGCCAGTTATGGCAGGTGTTGCAGGCGACGTTGTAGCGCCGCGCCCACATCGGCACCGCCGCGCTCGGCAGGCAGAGCGCGAACGCCCCGCCGACGGCAAGCAAAACAGCCAGACAACGGATCTTGGTTCTCGACGTTCTCATCGCGCTATCCTCCGCTGCTTTGTTGAATGGGCCGGCGACTTCGCGCCGCCGGCCCGGTGATTTGAGGCTGGCGTCTTGCGACCACCGCCAGCCTCGGGAGCCCTCCAAGCGTCCCCTCCTGCTGGCGCTATTGGAACCCGGGGTGCACCCGCGGCCCACACCCCAAAGGGTGGGAGCGCAGTCGCCGGCGGGCAGGCCAGCACACCTTCCCCGCTCAAACGCGGCCGCCCAGGAGCCGCCCTGCCCCTTCACCGGCGGTGGACGAAGGCTTCGCCACCGGCTTAGAGGCCATGCATTACGGCTGCGCCCGCAACCCCAACAATCAAGATCCAGGCCACCCCTGTGAGAACGGCCCGCCACACCCGCCGCCCGGGTGGTACGCTGGCGCCATCGGCACGCGGCTCCGTGCAGCTTCGTGCAGTTCGTGCAGTTCGTGCAGCTTTCGCAACGTGAGAGCCGTTCGAGCCGCATGAACCTAAGACGCGCCTCGGGCGTAATCTCCTATATGCCTCCCTCCCGTCACTGCCGCCCCGGGCGCCGAGCCTCGGCGGCCATCGCATCCCCGGTGGGGCTCCGGCACTGCCTCCTGCCCTTGCTGGTCGCCGCACTGGCCGCCGCCGGCTGCCGGCCGGGCGCCGCCGGCGACCCCCTCGCTGCCGAGGTCCAGCGCTTGTCGACGATGCTGCGTCTCCATGCGGTGACCGATCGGGGCTGGGCCCAGCTCGAGCAAGCCGCGCGACCGAGTCTCGAAAGCGTCCAGGAAGCGCTGCGCCAACGCCGCCGCCTGCTGGCCCTGACGCGCCTCGTCGAGGTGCGGGTCGGCCTCGGGGTCGAGGCCTACGTCCGGGGCGCGGCAGCGCGGCGCCGGACCGCCGGCGCCTTCGAGGCGGAATGGGCGCGCCTACTACCGGGCAAGCCTCGAGTACGCGCGCAGCACCATGCCGCAGAACGGCTATTCCTACCTTGGCACCGCCGAGGCCTTGCAGCAGCTCGTGGCCTTCTGCCGCACGCTCGCGCCGAGTTTCCCCGCTCGCCGTCAGCCTGAGCTCCGTACCCTCGGCGCGGAGCTCGACGGGCTCGACGCCGAGGTGGTAGCCGCATACCGGCCGCCGGCGGCGCTCAGCCGGCACGGCGAATTCATCTACGTCGGCTCGCTGCTCAAGGAGGCCCGGGAGCTCGACGCCGCGGGCCTGCGCTACGGCGCGCTGCTGCGCTACCTGCAGGCGGCGTTCGCCATGCGGCCGCTGCGCCCGGCGGCGCCGCCACCCGACGCACGCGCTCTCTCCGCGCGGCTGCGCGAGCTCGACGCCCGCCTCGCCGCGAGCCGGCTCGACGACAGCATCGGCCGGCTCTATCTCGAGACGGCCCAGGCCTACCTGGAAGGCGGCGCCGCTTCGGGGAGCGGTGCCGCCGCCGCGAGCGCCGCCGCG
>DASZHY010000377.1:0-5401 GCA_035949675.1 Thermoanaerobaculia bacterium | reverse complement strand
GGGATAAAACGGACCGCCGCGCTTACCGAAGTGGCCGAAGGCGTTGTAGATCTGCAGCCCGCTCGCGATCATGCCCGCCAGCAGCACGGCGTTGGCCCAGTGGGTGACGCGCACCAGCCAGTGGTGGCGATGGACCAGCGGCCGCTTGCCAGGAGCCGGCGCCGCGGCGACGGGGACCTCGGCAAGGGCGGGCGCGACGGGCCGCGCTGCGACCGTGGCGGCGGGCCGCTCGGGGGCGGCCGCGGCAGCGGAACGCTCGGCATCGGTGGCACCGGCGGAGTGCGCCGCGCCGACACCAGCTGGTATAGCGGCGGGCTCGCCGGTCACGGCCGTGGCGGCCAATGCGGAAGCGCCCGCGCTGCCGCCGCTGGCGGCGACGTCGCCCGGATGGTCGGCGCCAGCGACCGCTGCGGCCGGGGCGCCCTCGGGGCGATCCTGCGTCTCGTCCGGCGGCTTCTCTGGGCCGGTGCTGCTCATGGCGCTCTTGCCTCCTCGCTCGTTGCGATCGGCCACGCTGTCGTTTGAGTCTACGTCAGGCCCGTGGAAACGGTTCACCGCGGCGGCGCCGCCGGGCAACCTCAGAAGTCGCGGTTGCGCACCTGGAAGACCGCGCCGTCGTCGAGACGCAGCGCCGTCAGGTACTGGCCCCATACGCAGCCGGTGTCGAGCGCGGCGATGCCGGGAGCGAGGCGCAGGCCGAGCGCCGCCCAGTGACCGAAGATCACCTGCGCGCCGGCACTGCGCCGTCCGGGCACCTCGAACCAGGGCAGGCAGCCGGCCGGCAGCTCCGCCGGCGGACCGCTGAAATCGGCGCACATGCTGCCGTCGGGGGTCAGCGCGCGCAGCCGGGCCATGCCCGCGAGCACGAGACGGGCGCGGGCGCCGGCGCTGAGCCCCTCGCGCCAGCGGTCGGGGCGCTTGGTCGTCGACCAGCGCAGCAGCCGTTCGCCGCTCGCGCCGCGCAGCCGCTCTTCGGTCTCCCGCGCCAGCTCTTCGGCGCGCTCGGCGGTCCACCGCGGAAACAGACCGGCATGGACCAGCACGCGCTCCCCTTCCCGGTGGAGCAGCGGCCGGCTGCGGAGCCAGACCGCCAGCTCGTCGCAATCCGGGGCCGCGAGCACGCCGTCCAAGGTGTCGCGGCGCTTGCGCTCGGCGACCCCGGCGGCGCGGGCCAGCAGGTACAGGTCATGGTTGCCGAGCACCACCACCAGCCGCTCCCCCATGTCCGCCGCCCAGCGCAGCACCTCGAGCGAGCGCGGTCCGCGGTTGACCAGGTCCCCCACCATCCATAGGCGGTCCTGCCGGGGCGAGAACCCGCTGCTCGCCAGCAAGGAGCGCAGCGTCTCGTAGCACCCATGGACGTCGCCGATCGCATAGATCGCCATGGCGGGCTAAAGATCTCGCGGCCGGGGGGCCGGACGCAACCCGTTACACTCTCGGGGTCGCCCGTGATCGCCAGGTATAATGCGCCAACGGCGAGTGGGGGTGGGATGAGACGCGTGGTCAACCTCTGGTTGGCGCTCCTGGCGGCCTACTGGCTAATGCGCGCGGCAGGATCGTCGCTGCTGCTCGGGCGCGTCGATCTGGGCTATCCGGCACTCGTCGAGCTGCTCGCCATCCCGGCCCTGCAGGCTCTGGCTCTCGCCTGGGCTACCCGCCAGCGGGGGTCTCTGCAGCTGACGCTGCCCTGGCGCGAAGGGTGGCGGCTCGTGCCCCTGCGCGGCGCGCTGGCGGTCGACGCGGGCGTTCTCGCCGTCGCCTGGCTGATGCCGGCAGCCCGCCGTCCCTCCTGGCTGGCGCCGTCGCTTGCCGCCGGCCTCCCCGCCTGGTTGACCGCGCTCAAGCTCGCAGCCGCCGCGGCGCTGCTGGTCGTGGCCCTCTGCCGGCAGGGATGGAGGACGCGCGACCGCGTTGCCGTGGCGGCTGTCGCCGTCGCGCTCCTGGCGCTGTCCGCCGAGCCCTGGCGCGGCTGGCTGGCCGGCCTCCCCGGCCTCCCCGGCCTGTCGGCGATGCCGGCGCTGACGGCGCTGCCGGAGATGGCCGCGACGCCGTCACTGCGCTTCTTCGGCGTCTATGGCGCGGCGACGGCGGCGGCGCTGCTGCTGGTGCTGCAGGCGGCGTCCGCACTGCGCCGCCACAACCAGGCCGCGGCGCTGGCGTTCGAGTGGGCGCTCGGCCTGCTCCTGGCGGCCGCCGGCTGCGCGGCGCTCGGCTTCGTGCGCCAGCCTGCGGCGGCGGCGACTCCCTGGGGCAACACCGCCGCCACTCTCGGCTCGCTCAGCGGCACCGCCCTGCTGGTCGGAGCCGCCCTCGCCGCCGCCCGGGCGGCCGTGGGCACAGCCGATTCGGGAGAGCCGGCGTGACCGCGCTGCGCCCCCCCTGCGACGAGGGAGTCGTGCTGGGCGCTCGCCCCTGTCCTCCACGGCAGGGTGCCTGGGTGCTGGCGGCCACCATTCTCGGCTCGAGCATGGCCTTCATCGACGGGACCGCGGTCAACGTGGCGCTGCCGGCGCTGCAGCGCGATCTCGGCGCGACGGTGGGCGACGTGCAGTGGGTGGTGGAGGGCTACGCGTTGCTGCTGGCGGCCCTCATCCTGGTGGGGGGCGCGCTCGGCGACCGCTACGGCCGGCGAGCGCTGTTCTCCACCGGCGTGGTCCTCTTTGCGCTGGCGTCGGCGGCTTGCGGGCTGGCGCCTGGCATCGGCTGGCTGATTGCCGCGCGGGTGGTGCAGGGGGCGAGCGCCGCGCTGCTGGTTCCCGGCAGCCTCGCCATCCTGAGCGCGGCCTTCCCGCCGGCGAGCCGGGGCCGCGCCATCGGCACCTGGTCCGCCTTCACCGGCGTCACCGCCGCGGTCGGTCCGCTGGTGGGCGGCTGGCTGGTCGACCATGCCTCCTGGCGCTGGGTGTTCTTCCTCAACCTGCCGTTCGCCGTCGCGGTGCTGGGATTGTCGGCCTGGCAGGTGCCGGAGAGCCGCGACCCCGATGCGGCCTCGGGGCTCGACTGGGCGGGGGCCGCGCTTGCCACCCTGGGACTGGGGGGCTTGACCTACGGCCTGATCGAGCTCCCGGAGCGCGGCGCCCTGGGCGCCTCGGCGCTGCTGGCTCTCGCCGCCGGGACCGCCGCGCTGGTCGGCTTCGTCCTCGTCGAGGCGCGGTCGCCGGCGCCGATGATGCCGCTCGGCCTGTTCCGCTCGCGCACCTTCGCCGGCGCCAACCTGCTGACCTTCTGTCTCTACAGCGCCCTGGGCGGCGCCCTGTTCTTCCTGCCTTTCAACCTGATCCAGGTCCAGCGCTACTCCGCCGCCGCCGCCGGCGCGGCGCTGCTGCCGTTCGTGGTGCTGATGTTCCTGCTGTCGCGCTGGGCCGGCGGCCTGGTGGACCGCTACGGCTCGCGGCTGCCGCTGGTGGTGGGACCGGCGGTGGCCGCCGTCGGTCTTGCCCTCTTCGCCCTCCCGGGCGTCGGCGCCGGTTACTGGACCTCGATCTTCCCCGCGGTGACGGTGCTTGGCCTGGGCATGGCGGTCGCCGTCGCGCCGCTCACCACGACGGTGATGGGAGCCGTCGACACCCGCCATGCCGGGCTGGCGTCGGGCATCAACAACGCCGTCGCCCGCGTCGCCTCGCTGCTGGCGGTGGCGGCCTTCGGCCTCGCCGTCCTCGGCGCCTTCGAGCACGGTCTCGAGCGGCGCCTGGCGCAGCTCGAGCTGCCGCCGGGCGCCAGCCAGGCAATCGCCGCCCAGAGCCACAGGCTCGCTGCGCTCGAGGTGCCGCAAGACCTCGACGGCGCGGCGCGCGCGCGGGTGCAGCGTGCAGTCGCCGAGTCCTTCGTCGACGGCTTCCGGCTCGCCATGTCGATCGGCGCGGCGCTGGCATTGCTCGCGGCCGCGGCGGCGGCGAGAATGATCGACGGTCCCGCCAAACGAGCGGCGCCAGCCGAGACATGAGCTTCGAACGCACCCGCGGACCCTACGTGATCACCGCCGATCCGGCCCGCATCGACCTCGACGCGGTGCACGCCTTTCTGGTCACCGCTTACTGGTGCGAGGGCATCCCGCGCCAGCTGCTGGCGCGGGCGATCGCCAATTCGCTCTGCTTCAGCCTGCTCGGCGAGGACGGGCGCCAGGTCGGCTTCGCGCGCGTGTGCACCGACTCCGCGACTTTCGCTTACCTCATGGACGTCTACGTCCTGCCCGAGCGGCGCGGCCAGGGGCTGGGGCGGTGGCTGATGGAGTGCGTCATGGAGCACCCGCGGCTCGCCGGCCTGCGTCGCTTCTCGCTGGTCACCCGCGACGCCCATGGCCTCTACAGCCGGTTCGGCTTCTCGCCGCTCGCCGACCCCGACCGCCACATGGAGATCGTCAAGCCGGACCTTTATCTGCAACGGCCGCAACCGGCCGGAACCCAGGATCCACGCCAGGGTCAGGAGACGCCATGAGCGCCAGCGCCAGGAAGAAATGGAAGACACACCCGCTTCGCATGGCGGCCAGCGTTGCCCTGGCTGTGGCCCTGGGGACCGCCGCTCTCGCGGCCCAGGCGACGACCGCCGCGACGGCGACGGCCACGGCCCCAGCCGCGGCCACGACGGCGACCGTTCCGGCAGCGGCGCGGACGGCTCCGCGCATCGACGACGTCTTGACCCTCGCCGCGGCCCTGGACAGCTTCCGCTCGGTCGCCATGGCGCCGGATGGGAAGCGGATCGCCTGGGTGGAAGGCCGGCGCGGCGCGGACGGCCGTCCATCCGAGCAGACGGAGGTCTTCGCCGTCGACCTTGCCGGGGGGCCCGCCGGGCCGCGCCGAGTCAGCGCCGGGAGCGCCGAGACCTGCGCCACGGAGCCTGCCTGGTCGCCGGACGGCCGGCGCCTGGCTTTTCTCTCCGATCGCTCGGCCCGCCGCTCCAGCCACGATGCCGCGCGGCGGGCGCAACCTGCCCACCACTCGTCTCCCGGGGCCGGCACGACGCCTGACGGCGCGGGCGCCGCAGCGCGAGAGGGCTGCGCGCAGCTGCAGCTCTGGGTCGCCGACCTGGACCGCGGCCAGCTGGCGGAGATCACCGAGATCACCCATCTGGCAGGCCAGCTCAGCGAGCCGGCATGGTCCCCCGACGGCAGCTCGCTCGCCTTGCTCTACATCGCCGGCCGCACGGCGGCGGCCGGGCCGCTGCACGCCGTGCCGCGCGACAACGGCGTGGTGGGCGAGACGCCCGAGGAGCAGCGGCTGATCACGGTGGAGCCGGCGACCGGCAAGGTGCGCGAGGTGTCGCCGCCCGATCTCCATGTCTACGAGTTCGACTGGTCGCCGGACGGCACCGCGTTCGCGGCCGTGGCGGCAAGCGGCTCGGGCGACGACAACTGGTGGCTCGCGCGCCTCTACCGCTTCGACCGCGCCACCGGCGCCGCCACCAC
>DASZHY010000376.1:0-13182 GCA_035949675.1 Thermoanaerobaculia bacterium | reverse complement strand
TCCACCCACATCCTGCCCGAGGTCGAGCTGCTCTGCGACCGGGTGATCATCATCGACCGCGGCCGCATCGCCGCCGAAGGCACGCCGGACAACCTGCGCCAGTCGTTCGTCCGCAACCCCGGCCTGCGGGTGATGCTCAAGGACGCGCCGGCGGCGGCGCCGGCCGCCCTGGAACAGATCGAAGGCGTCGTCGCCGTCCGCCCCGGCGGCGGCGGCGCGGGCAGCTTCGTGCTGGAGTGCGACCGCGGCGCCGACCCTCGCGAGCGCGTCTTCCGCGCCGCCGTCGAGCGCGGCTGGGTGCTGCTCGAGCTGGCGCTCGACCGGCCATCGCTCGAGGAGGTCTTCGTGAGGCTGACCACGCACGAGCAGCCGAGCGGGCCCGGCGAGGCGGGTGCCGCCGGCGGGGCCGGCGAGACGGCGGAGCCGACGGAGACCGGCACCGAAGAGGTGCCGTCGTGAGGGCCCTGCACGCCACCTTCTTGCGCGAGCTGCGCGCCTACTTCGTGTCGCCGCTCGCCTACCTGGTGATGTGCTTCTTCCTGGTCTACAACGGCGCCATCTTCGCCGCCGTCGTCAGCGTCCTCAACGACCCGCGCAGCGGCGGCACCGAGCGGCCGATGGATCAGCTCTTCCAAGGCTTTTTCTTCTGGATCATCCTGTGCTTCATCACCACCGTCCTGACCATGCGCCTGATCTCGGAGGAGCTGCGCAGCGGCTCGATCGAGGTGCTGATGACCGCGCCGATCACCGAGGCCCAGGTGGTGGTCGGGAAATACCTGGCGGCGCTCACCTTCTACAGCGCGCTGTGGGTGCCGACGGTGGCCTACGCCGTGATCATCGGGCGCTACAGCCGGGTCGACTGGGGTCCGATCGCCGGCGGCTACTTCGGGATCTTCTGCCTGGGCGCGCTGTTCCTTTCGGTCGGCGTGCTGTTCTCGGCGCTCTCCAAGAGCCAGCTGCTCGCCGCGATCATGACCTTCGTGGTGCTGGTCGCCGTGCTCTTCCTGATCGGCCTGCTGGACAACCTGTTCAACGGCGAGATCGCCAAGCAAGCCGTCGGCTACGTCAATCTCTTCGGCCACATGGAGGAGTTTCACAAGGGCATCGTCGACAGCCGCCATCTGATCTATTACGCGTCGGCGATTTTCTTCTTCCTCTTCCTCGCCAGCCGGGCGCTCGAAGACCGCAAGTGGAGGTGACCGGATGGAGAACCTGAGGAGCCGGCGGCTGGTCAAGACGGGCATGCTCTCGGCGGGCATCCTGCTGATCCTGGCGCTGCTCGCCATCGTCAACTACTTCAGCGCGAAGTACTACAAGCGGTTCGATTGGACCGGCAGCCACAAGTACACCCTGTCGCAAAAGAGCCGCGAGGTACTGAAGCAGCTGCACCGCGACGTCGACGTGGTGATGCTGGTCCCTGACGACCAGACCAGCCACGCCATCTACGAGCCGACCCGCGAGCTGCTGGCCCGCTACGCCGCCGCCTCGCCGCGCCTCCACCTGCGGATGATCGATCCGGAGAAGAACCGCGCGCTGGCCGAGCAGCTGGCCCGCCGCTACAACGTCACCGCCGCCAGCGTGGTGTTCGCCTCCGGCAACGACCGCCGGGTGGTGGACACGGCCGACCTCGCCGACTTCGACTTCTCCGGCGTGCAGCTCGGCCAGGGGCCGGAGATGACCGGCTACAAGGGCGAGCAGGCGTTCACCAGCGCCCTGCTGCAGCTCTCCGAGGGGCGCAAGCCGAAGATCCTGTTCGTGACCGGCCATGGCGAGCACTCCCTGGACGACACGGGCGCGCGCGGCCTGTCGAGCTCCCGCGAGATCCTGGGACGCGACAACTTCGAGATGGAGGAATGGGCCTCGCTCGGCAAGCCGGCGGTGCCGCCGAAGACCGACCTGGTGGTCATCGCCGGCCCCACCGGCTCGTTCCTGCCGCCCGAGCTCAACGCGCTCACGGCCTACGTGCGCGCCGGCGGCCGCATGCTGATCATGCTCGACCCGACCTTGCAGGGCTCTTCTCTGGCGGTGACCGGCGTCGAGGGGTGGCTGGCCGCCTACGGCGTCAAGGTCGGGCGCGACATCGTCGTCGATCCGGCCAACCCGATGCCGTTCTTCGGCTCCGAGACCCTGTTCGTCAAGGACTACGGCGACCACCCGATCACCAAGGCGATGCGCACCGGCAGCCTGCCGGTGCTGGTCAGCCTGGCGCGGTCGGCGGGCAAGGGCGAGGTGCCTGCCGGCGGCGACCTCCAGGTGACCGAGCTGCTGCGCACGTCCAGCCAGGGCTGGGGCGAGACCGACCTCGCCCACCTCGACCAGGTGACCAAGGACGACAAGGACGTGCCAGGGCCGGTGTCCCTGGGAGCGGCGGTCGAGGTCAAGGGCGCCGCCGGCGCGCACCCCGCTCGCCTGGTGGTTTACGGCGACTCCGACTTCGCCACCAACCAGCTGGTGCGGGCCAACGCGACCAACGCGATGCTGCTCGCCAACTCGCTCAACTGGCTGGTGGAGCGCGAGACCCTGCTCGGCATCCCGCCGAAGAAGACCGAGCAGGTGCGGCTGAGCCTCACGGCCGGCGAGCTGCGCACGGTCTACGTGCTGTCGCTGCTGGTGCTGCCCGGCCTGGCCGCCGCCGCCGGCATCTACGTCTATTTCCGCAGGAGGCGATAGAGCCGCCGTGCGCCCGCGCACCCTGCTGGTGTTGCTGATCGTGGTGGCGGGGCTCGCCGCCTTCATCCGCTTCTACGAGCGCGACCTGCCGTCGAGCGACGAGCGGGCCCAGCGCGCAAAGAAGGTGCTCGACTTCAAGAAGGACCAGGTCAACCGGGTGCGCCTGACCGCCGCGGGCACCACGGTGGTGCTCGAACGCCAGCCGGCGCCCGGCGCACCTGGTGCGAAAGGCACGGGAGCGGCGAAGCCGGCCGCGACGAAGCTCCCCGATGCCCTTGCCGCCCTTGCCGCCAATACCGCCAAGGGTCCCGACGCTCCAGGCGAGTGGCGGATCGCCCAGCCACTTCAGGCGCGCGCCGATGCCGCCGCGGTCGACCGTCTGCTCGACAGCCTGGTGAACCTCGAGAAGACCCGCACCCTCGACCGGGTGGCGCCCGCCGAGATGGGGCTCGACAAGCCGCGCGGGGTGGTGGCGTTGACCATCGCCGGGGCGCGCGGCGAGACCGTGCTGCAGATCGGCGCCACCGTTCCCACCACCGGCCAGGCGATCGTCGCGGTCGCCGGCCGGCCGCAAGCCTACGTGGTCGGCGACACGCTGCTGTCCGACGTGGCCAAGAAGCCGGGCGAATGGCGTGACCGGCAGATGTTCCACGGCGACCGCGACGCCATCGAGCGCCTGGCATGGACGATGGGCAGCGGGCCGCGGGTCGTGCTGGCCAAGCGCGGCGACCGCTTCTGGCTCGAAAGCCCGCTCGCCGACCGCGCCGACCGCGACCAGGTGGAAAAGCTGCTCAGCGATCTGATGGGCCTCAACGCGGACACCTTCCTGGATGCTCCTCCCGCTCCCGCCGCGCCGCCGCGCGCCGTGCTCGAGGTGGTCGTCGCCGGCCAGTCCCAGCCCTTCCGCGTCGAGCTGGGGGCCAGCCATCCGGCCAGCTCCGGCGCGCCGCAGCCGGGAGCCCCGGAGGCGGCCGGCACCCTGACCGCCGCGCGGGCCGGCGCGACGTGGTTCGAGACCCGCTCGGCGCTCCCCGCAACGCTGGCGCGGCCGCTTGCCGACTGGCGCTCGCCGCTGCTCTCGGGCCTCGAGGTGCACCAGGTCGACTCGGCCGTGGTGCACGACGCCCAGGGGGCGCTGTCCCTGACCCGCAGCGGCACCGACTGGAAAAGGGGAACGGCGACGATCTCCTACCTGCCGGTCTCGGACCTGCTGTTCGCGGTCACCGAGGCCAAGGCTGACCGCTTGCTGACCCCGGCCGAGGCCGCGGCGCTGGGCGCCGGCGCCGGCCAGCCCGCGCTCAGCTTCGAGCTCAAGGGGGGGCAGGCCGGCAGCGAGACGCTCTCCCTCTATCCGCCGCTCGCCGGCGCCACCAAGGGCGTGCCGGCGCGGGGCGGCGGCCGCGACACGGTGCTGTTGCTGCCCGAGTCGAAACTCAAGGACATCCGCGACCGCCTCGACGCGGTGCGCGCCGCCAAGCCCCTGCCGCCCGAGAAGCCGGCGAAGAAGTAGGGCTGGCGCCGGCGGCGCCGATCGAGCCCACACTGCCCGCCGGAGGGCCGGCACGAGAAGCGTTCGTTCGCTACTTGCTCGCCGGCAGGGGCGCCTGGCCGGTTGCAGGCTGCAAGGTCGTCCCTTCTGCCAGCCGGCTGTGCTTCCGCCCGTAGCTGAAGTAGATCACCAGTCCGATCACCAGCCAGATCAAGAGCCGCAGCCAGTTGGTCCAGCCCAAGCCGTAGATCATCGAGCCGCACACCAGGATGCCGAGGATCGAGACCACCGGCAGCGCCGGCGCGGTAAAGCCACGCGGGATGTCGGGCCGCCGCCGGCGCATGATCCACACCCCGGCGCACACCAGGATGAACGCGAAGAGCGTGCCGATGCTGGTCATCTCGCCGACGATGTCCTCGGGTATGAAGGCGCCGAACAGGGAGGTAAAGAGGAAGAACAGCCATTGCGACTTGTAAGGCGTCTTGTAGTCCGGATGGACGTCCGAGAACATCCCGGGAACCAACCCGTCACGGCTCATCGAGAAGAAGACGCGCGACTGCCCGAAGAGCATCACCAGGATGACCGACGAGAAGCCGGCGAGGATGGCGATGGTGACGAAGTTGGAGAGCCAGGCGAAGCCCGGCATGTACTTGGTGATGGCGTACGCCACCGAGGCCTCGCGGCCGCTGCTACGGAAATCCCCGACCGTGGCGATGCCGCTGAGGACGTAGGAGAAGAGGACGTAGAGGATGGTGCAGACCGCCAGCGAACCCAGGATCCCGATCGGCATGTCCCGCTTCGGGTCCTTGGCCTCCTGGGCGGCGGTCGACACGGCGTCGAAGCCGATGAAGGCGAAGAAAACGACGCCGGCGGCGCCGAGGATTCCCAGGATGCCGCCATAGTGGTGCACGATCCCCTGCGGCGTCGTGTAGATGGTGGGGGTGGGAATGAACGGGGTGTGGTTGACGGGATTGATGAATCGCCAGCCGAGGACGATGACCATCAGGACGATGGTCACCTTGGTGACGACGATCAAACCATTGACGAATGCGGACTCCCGGGTGCCGCGGACGAGGAGGGCGGAGAGGACCAGCAGGATACCCACCGCCGGAAGATTGGCGATCCCGTGCTCGGGAGACATCGCCGAGCGCTCGAGCGGCGAATGGCACCACTGATAGGGAATGTGCAGGCCGACGAAGCCGAGCACGCGATTGAAGTACTCGCTCCAGGCGATGGCCACGGTGGCGGCGCCGACGGCATACTCGAGGACGAGGTCCCAGCCGATGATCCAGGCCACCAGCTCGCCCATGGTGGCATAGGAGTAGGTGTAGGCGCTGCCGGCGATAGGGATCATCGACGCAAACTCCGCGTAGCAGAGCCCGGCGAAGGCGCAGCCGACCCCGGCGAGGATGAAGGCAATCACCACCGATGGGCCGGCGCGGTCGGCGATGGCGGCCGCCGTCCGCACGAAGAGGCCGGCGCCGATGATGCCGCCGATACCCAGCGCGACGAGGGACCAGGCTCCGAGCGTCGGCTTCAGCCTCTTCTCGCCGCCCAGCTCTCCATCGGTCAGCAGTTGATCGATCGGCTTGGTTCGCATCAAGGACATCCGCTACCTCCCTGCGAGGCCATGAGCGATGAACCTCGGCAAGAGTTCGTGGTCAGCAGCCTTTACCCGCTCCCGAATCCTGGCCCGCCAAAAGTGCCGAAATACTACCCGCTCACCGGTCCTCTTGTCATCGGCGCCGCCAGTTCCAACGCCTCCGGCGATCCCGTGCCATGAAACCGGTGCCAGTAGCGAGCGTTCGAGGACTACTCGAAGCGTCTATCGGGTCTCCCCCCGCAACCCCTCGATCCCCTTCCCTCCCCTCCGGGGGGGAAGGGGACGCCCCCTCCCCTTCGCTTCGACCACCGATTTCTTCTAGCCGGCGGCGGTGTCGCGGTACTCGCCGAAGACGGCGCGCAGGGCGTCGGCGACCTCGCCCAGGGTGCACCCGGCGCGGACCGCGTCGAGGATGGGGGGCATGACGTTGCGCTCCTCGGCGGCCGCCGCGGCCAGCGCCGCCAGCGCCGCGGCGGCGCGTGCGGCGTCACGCCGTTCGCGCCAGGCGTGCAGGCGCTCGACCTGCTCCCGCTCGGCCGCCGGATCGATGGCGAGCACCGTGGTCGGCGCCTCGGCCTCGCCGCCGGCTGCGGCGAAGACGTTGACGCCCACGACCTTCTCGCGGCCCTCCTCGACCGCGATCTGGTAGCGGTAGGCGGCGTCGGCGATCTCGCGCTGCTGGAAGCCCGCCTCGAGAGCGGCGAGCGCGCCGCCCATCTCGTCGATGCGCCGGATGTAGTCGCGCGCCCGGCGGACGATCTCGTCGGTCCAGGCCTCGACGACGTAGCTCCCGCCGAGTGGATCGGCGACGTTGGCGATGCCGCTTTCATGGGCGATCACCTGCTGCGTGCGCAGGGCCAGGCGGGCCGCCTCCTCGGTGGGCAGTCCGAGCGCCTCGTCGAGGGCGTTGGTGTGCAGCGACTGGGTGCCGCCGCAGACGGCGGCGAGCGCCTGCAGAGCCACCCGTACGACGTTGTTCGCGGGTTGCTGGGCGGTCAGCGTCGAGCCGGCGGTCTGGGTGTGGAAGCGGAGCCACAGGGAGCGCTCGTCGTGCGGCGCGAAGCGCTCCCGCACCAGCTCGGCCCACAGCCGGCGGGCCGCCCTGAACTTCGCCACCTCCTCGAGGAAGTTGTTGTGAGCGTTGAAGAAGAACGACAGCCGCGGGGCGAAGTCGTCGATCGCCATGCCGTGGGCGAGAGCGGCCTGGACATAGGCCAGGCCATGCGCCAGGGTGAAGGCGACTTCCTGTACCGCGGTCGATCCTGCCTCGCGCATGTGGTACCCGGAGATGGAGATGGGGTTCCAGCGCGGCACCCGGTTGGCGCAAAAGGCAATGACGTCGGTGACCAGCTTGAGCGAGTGGCGGGGAGGGTAGATGTAAGTGCCCCGCGCCGCATATTCCTTGAGGATGTCGTTCTGGACCGTGCCCCCGACCTTCTCCCAGGGCACGCCGTGCTCCTCGGCCACTGCGAGGTACAAAGCGAGCAGGATGGCAGCGGTCGAGTTGATGGTCATCGAGGTGGTGACGCGGTCCAAGGGGATGCCCTCGAACAGGCGCCGCATGTCCTCGATGGAGTCGATGGCGACGCCGACGCGTCCGACCTCGCCGCGCGCCAGCGGGTGATCCGAGTCGTAACCGATTTGGGTCGGCAGGTCGAAAGCCACCGACAGGCCGGTGGTGCCGTGGGCAAGGAGGTACCGATAGCGCCGGTTGGACTCCTCGGCGCTGGAGTAGCCGGCGTACTGGCGCATCGTCCAGAGGCGGCGCCGGTACATCTCCGGGTGGATGCCGCGGGCATAGGGGTCCTTGCCGGGATCGCCCACCTTCCGCCGGTAGTCGATGTCCGCCATGTCGGCGGGTCCATAGCTGGTGGCGATGGGAATGCCGGAGGAGGTCTCGGGCGAGGCGCCGGCGTCATGCTGGCCGTCTCCGGCGGCGGGCACGGTGGCGGCGGGCGCGGTGGCGGCCGGCGCCGCAGTGGAGTCTGTAGCCGCCGCCAGGCTCCCATGGATGGCGGCCGGAGGCGCGCCACGGTCGTCTTCAGCCATGCGAGGCATTATACGGACGAGCGGGTGCACCCCGGCGTCGAGCGGCGCCTCCTCGAGCTTCTGGCAAGCGGGAGGCGCCGCCTGGCGTCGTCTACCGCTGAGGCGGCGGCGGCTCGTGGCGCTCGCCGCGCTCGCCCTGCTCTCGATGCTCACGGCGATGGTCACGGTCCCACCGCTCCGACTCGCGCTGGCGGTGGCGCTGCACCCATTCGGAGAAGCGGCCGTCCCGGTCGCGGTCGTAGGAGATCACCCGGTGAGCGTCGTCGGTCCAGATCGTCGAGACCTCGGTGACCTCGAAGCCATCGCGGACGCCACAACGGTTCTCGGGGACGAAGCGCCCAGCGAGGCGGACGTGGTCGTTGCCGATCACGCCGCGCCAGCCGGTGCCCTCGAGCACGTAGATCCTGCCCTCGTGGCCCCTCAACATCACGCAGTCAGCATTGCGGGCGGACACGTAGCCATCGATGTACACCGCCGCGGCCGCCGGCGTCGCTGCCACGAAACCAAGCACCAACGCCCCGAGCAGCAGGGGGCGGGCGAGCATGCGTCGGAAGTTCATGCAGGTCCTCCTTTCGAGGAGACGTGCCAGATTCCGCACGCCTCCCGGGTTGCTGGCGTGCGTGTCGCACGCCCTGCCCTTGACAAGAGCAAGCTGCCTGCCAGATCGCCCGCGGTTTCCAGGCGGGCCTAATGATCCGCGGGCGGCTCGGGGGGAGGCTGGAAGGCCTGAACCAGGGTGCTCTTGCCCTGGGCCAGGGCGAGGTCGCGGACCATCTTGCCCACCGCCAGGTCGAGGACGCCGAGGCCGAAGGGGCTGAAGATGGCGATCGACCGCGCGTCGCGCCGCGGCGCCGCCTTGCCCTGGTAGATGTCGGCGAGGGTGCAGCGGATGTGGGCCCGCGAGCCGGTGAGCTGCTCGGCCAGGTGGATCGAGGTCTGCGCCCGGCAGACGTGGTCGGGATCGTCGACGACATTGTCGCCGGCCAGGATCGCCTGCGGCGTCAGGTCGCGCAGCGAGACGTGCAGGATCACCGCGCCGGGCGGGCAGAGCGAGAGGTCGCCGACGTGCGGCTCGACCGCGGTGGTGGCGAACGAGACCAGCGGACAGCGCCGCAGCACCTCGTCGATCCCGGGCGCCACCTCGGCCTCGACGCCGGGCGCCGCGGCGGCCAGGGCGGCCGCGGCGCCGGCGGCGCGGCCCGCGTCGAGGTCATAGAGCAGGTATCTCGCGGTGCCGGGCAGCGAGGTGCGGAGGAAGCGGGCCACCGCGCTGTTGATGGGCCCGGTCCCGATCAGGCCGACGCGCGCCGGCGGCTGGCCGCCGAGCAGCACCGCAGCCGCGCCGGCGGCGCTCGCCGCGGTGCGGGCGGCACTGATCAGCGACCCCTCGAGGATCGCCTCGGGCAGGCCGGTCGTGGTCGAGTTGAGGATCAGGACCGCCGAGGCGCGCGGCAGGCCCATCTGGACGTTGCCGGGAAAAGAGGAGATCCACTTGACCCCGGCGACCTGAAAGGCGTCGCCCAGGTACGCGGGCAAGGCGATGATGCGGTTCAGACCGTCGCCGGGGAAGCGCAGGAAGGTCGAATGCGGCAGGGAGCTCTGTCCCGCCATGGCGTGGGCCAGGTACCCCTGGCGCACCACCGCCAGCACCTCCTCGTCCCGTCCCGCGAGCAGCTCGCGGACCTGCTCTCCGCCGATGACCACGACGCTGCCTCGTTCCATGCCGGCCGGCTCCTCTCTGGACCCACAGTTGAATGCGTGCGCGCCGCCGAGGCTCCGGGGACAAGAATCCACGGCAGGCGTCTCCGGCAGGAGCCGGCGATCGAGGCAGCCGCGCCGACGTCTTGGGGTGGCGCTGGTGCCCACCACCATATCTTGTGGTCAACCCCTTGACATCCGGATCACGCTCGGGTACCTTGAACGGTGGTACAAAGGCCTCGCGTGCCTCGGGCAGAGCGCTCCGCCGACCTGGAAGGGGCGCAGCCACTGGCATCCGGATGGCATCCGGAGACGGGCCGGCACGGGACGAAAAGGAGGGGCGGGCAGGTTCCCTGGCCGGACCTGGATCCGGGGGTCGCCGAGCATGCGCGGCGGGTGTCTTCAGGCTGGTTTTCGTTCCACCATTTTGACCGCGAGGAGAGACAGCATGGAGCCGCAGACCCCCCTTCCCCCCCTTTCCGACACCGGCAGAGGCCACGCGAACCGCAACCAGCTCACCGCGCAGCGCCGGGAGGCTCGGGAGGGCCGGGAAGGAAGGGATGCCGTGGGCTCGGGAGGCGGTTCGGGGGAGGGGGCGGCGCCCTCGGCGCCGACATCCGCCGGGGCTCCCGCCGCGGCCGCCGCCGCCCCCCCCATGGCAACGGCAACGGCAACGGGCACGGGCAAGGGTCTGCGCTTCGCGCGCTTCTTCACCTCTCCGGAAACCGACCCCTTCGACGCCATCGACTGGGAGACCCGCGATGCCTTGATCACCAACGAGAAAGGCGAGACGGTCTTCGAACAGCGCGGCGTCGAGGTTCCCAAGGCCTGGTCCCAGACCGCCACCAACGTGGTGGTGTCGAAGTACTTCCGCGGCCAGCTGGGCGCGCCGCAGCGCGAGCACAGCGTCCGCCAGCTGATCGGCCGGGTGGTCGATACGATCACCGCCTGGGGGAGGAAGGGCGGCTACTTCGCGACCCTCCCGCCCCTGACGCCGATAGCGTCGGCGACGCCGCTGACGCCCGAGGACAACGAAGCCACCTTCCGCGCCGAGCTCGCCCACATCCTGCTCAACCAGCACGCCTGCTTCAACTCGCCGGTGTGGTTCAACGTCGGCATCGAGGAGAAGCCGCAGTGCTCGGCCTGCTTCATCAACGCGGTCGAGGACACCATGCAGTCGATCCTCACCCTGGCGAAGACCGAGGGCATGCTGTTCAAGTACGGGTCCGGCACCGGCAGCAACCTGTCCAAGCTGCGCTCCTCGCACGAGCTGCTGGCCGGCGGCGGCACCGCCTCCGGGCCGGTGTCCTTCATGAAGGGTTTCGACGCCTTCGCCGGAGTGATCAAGAGCGGCGGCAAGACCCGGCGCGCCGCCAAGATGGTGATGCTCGACGTCGACCATCCCGACATCGTCGACTTCATCCGCTGCAAGGAGGTGGAGGAGCGCAAGGCCTGGGCGCTGATCGAGGCCGGCTTCAACGGCGGCTTCAACGTCGTCGGCGGCGCCTACGATTCGATCGCCTACCAGAACGCCAACCACTCGGTGCGGGTGTCCGACGACTTCATGCGCGCCGTGCTCGCCGACGGCGACTGGACGACCACCGCGCGCACCACCGGCAAGCCGATGGGCACCTACAAGGCGCGCGAGTTGATGCGGATGATGGCCGAGTCGACCTGGGTTTGCGGCGACCCCGGCATGCAGTACGACACCACCATCAACGAGTGGCACACCTGCGCCGGCACCGGCCGCATCAATGCCAGCAATCCGTGCAGCGAGTACATGTTCCTGGACGACACCGCCTGCAACCTGGCGTCGATCAACCTGATGCGCTTCTACGAGCCGGAAAGCGGCTTCGACGTGGCCAGCTTCCGCCACACCTGCGAGGTGGTGATCTCGGCCCAGGAGATCCTGGTCGACTACGCCAGCTATCCGACCGAGAAGATCGACTTGAACTCGCACAAGTTCCGGCCGCTGGGCCTCGGCTATGCCAACCTGGGCGCGCTGCTGATGGCGCGCGGCATGCCCTACGATTCCGAGGTTGGACGCGACTACGCGGCCGCCATCACCGCCCTGATGTCGGGGTCGGCCTATGCGCAGTCGGCGCGCATCGCCGCGGCGCTGGGACCCTTCTCCGAGTTCGAGGTCAACGCCGAGCCCATGCTCCGGGTCATGCGCAAGCATCGTGACGCGATGAAGCACATCGACGCTGCCCATGCTCCGCTCGACCTGCTGCAGGCAGGCAAGCGCGCCTGGGACGAGGTGGTGGAGCTGGGCGAGCTCCACGGCCTGCGCAACAGCCAGATCTCGGTGCTCGCCCCGACCGGCACCATCGCCTTCATGATGGATTGCGACACCACCGGCGTGGAGCCCGACATCGCGCTGGTCAAGTACAAGAAGCTGGTGGGCGGCGGCATGATCAAGATCGTCAACAACACGGTGCCGCGCGCCCTGAAGCGCCTGGGCTACGACCGCGAGCAGGTGCGCGAGGTGGTGGAGTTCATCGACGAGCAAGACACCATCGAGGGCGCGCCGCACCTCAAGCCCGAGCACCTGCCGGTCTTCGACTGTGCGTTCAAGCCTGCCAAGGGTTCGCGGTCGATCCACTACTCCGGTCACCTCAAGATGCTGGCCGCGGTGCAGCCCTTCATCTCGGGCGCCATCAGCAAGACCATCAACATGCCCGAGGACTCGACGCCGGACGACATCCTGCAGGCCTACCTCGAAGGCTGGCAGCTCGGGCTCAAGGCCGTGGCCATCTACCGCGACGGCTGCAAGCGCAGCCAGCCGCTGTCGACGCGCAAGGACTCGGCCCCTGCCCTGAGCACCCCGCTCGCTGGCGGGGGCCCCGCTCATCCAGGCGCCGCTCAGGCGGTGGCCCCCTTGCTGCAGGCGGCGGCGGTGCCCCAGCCTGCGGTGGTGTCCGCGCCGCAAGCGGCGCCTCCGGCTCAGCCAGCGCCGGCGTCCCAGTCCGCCCACGCGTCGCCCCTGCAGGAGCGGCGGGCGGTGCGCCGCAAGCTGTCCGACGAGCGGCGGGCAATCACCCACAAGTTCTCGATCAACGAGCACGAGGGCTACATCACGGTCGGTCTCTACGAGGACGGGCAGCCGGGGGAGATCTTCCTGGTCATGGCCAAGGAAGGCTCGACCATCTCCGGGCTGATGGATTCCTTCGCCACCTCGATCTCGATCGCTCTGCAGTACGGAGTGCCGCTGCAGACCCTGGTGGACAAGTTCAGCCACACCCGCTTCGAGCCCTCCGGCTTCACCAAGAACCCGGAGATCCCGATTGCCAAGTCGATCACCGACTACATTTTCCGCTGGCTGGCGTCGAAGTTCCTGTCGCGGGAAGGCAAGGAGGCGGCAGGGGTGATCCTGCGCGAGCCGGCGCCGCTGCCGGAGACCACCACCGCGGGCGGCGCGGCCGGATACACGCCGTTGCAGACCACGATGCCCCTTGCCGGCGGCGGCCGCCTGGAGCCTCATGGCCAGGCAATGTCTTCAACGGCGGCGGCGCACCCGACCCCGGCGGCCTATGCTGGCCAGGCCAGGCCGGTCTACCTCTACCAGCAGGACGCTCCCAGCTGCCACGAGTGCGGCGCCATCATGGTCCGCAACGGCAGCTGCTACAAGTGCGTCAACTGCGGCTCGACCAGCGGCTGCAGCTGAGCCCTC
>DASZHY010000375.1:0-2164 GCA_035949675.1 Thermoanaerobaculia bacterium | reverse complement strand
GCCTCGGCCGCCGCCTATGCGTCGCGCGCCGGCATCGCCTGCGTCGTGCTGATTCCGGACGGTCACATCGCGCTCGGCAAGCTCGCGCAGGCACTGATGCACGGGGCGCGCGTCCTGCAGGTGCGGGGCAACTTCGATCAGTTGCTGACGATCGTGCGCGACCTGCCTAACCACGCGCCGATCACGGTGGTCAACTCCGTGAACCCGCATCGGATCGAAGGACAGAAGACCGGCGCCTTCGAGATCGTGGACGTCCTCGGCGACGCGCCCGATGTGCACTGCATCCCTGTCGGCAACGCCGGGAATATCTCGGCCTATTGGAAGGGTTATATCCAGTACAAGGAAGCGGGAAGGTCAACGAAGCTGCCGAAGATGTGCGGCTTCCAGGCTGCTGGCGCGGCGCCGATCGTGCTCGGTCATCCGGTCGAACATCCTGAGACGATTGCCACGGCGATCCGCATCGGGAACCCGGCCAGTTGGTACTCGGCCACGGCCGCCGCGTCCGAGTCCGGTGGATCGATCTCGGCCGTCACCGACGAGGAGATCATGGACGCGTACACGTTCTTGGCCAAGGAGGAGTCGCTATTCTGCGAAGCCGCCTCCTCAGCCTCGGTGGCGGGCCTGCTGAAGCAGGGCGTGCCGGCAGGCTCGAAGGTGGTGTGCGTCTTGACGGGCCACGGCCTGAAGGACCCGGACCTGGCCATCCAGGCGATCTCGGTGCCCTCGGTGATCGACCTCGATCTCGACACCGTCCTGGCCGAGATCTCGCTCTGAGGCGGGACGGCAGGTTTCGCCTGGTCGGACCGGGTGTGGCTGCCGGGCGGGCGCGACGTGCCTCGGGCGGCCTGAACCGGGGGTGTGTTGGCACCGCCCGCTGGCCCCGCTAAAGTGTGGATATCCCCACTGCGCTTCGAGGCGCTCTCCGCGGGTACAAGCGGTCCCGGGAGAGCCAGACGCAGCAGCGGTGACCCTGGGGGGAGGGCATTCACACGCGAGGCCCTTCTCCAACCTGAAATTCCCTCGCCGCGCGCGGACTCCGGGCCGGCGATAACCCTCATAGGTGAGGAGCCCGATGACTGCGGAACAGCAGCTCGAACGATCGGTTCTCGAAGGCAAGGAGCGCGACGAGCTCAGTGCCATCGCCCAGGCCATGTCGCTCAAGACGAACAGCCGGACGAAGAAGGCCGACATCATTGATCAAATTCTCGACGCGACAGGCGTGACCTCAGGGTCCGGCGCCGTTGCGTCAAACGGGGACGGCGAAGGTGGCGACGCCAACGGTGCGAAGCCATCTCGCCGGTCCCGCTCGGTTTCGGCCTCGGCGAGCGCTGGCTCGGACGAGGCTCCAGACAGTGTGGCCGGCGCCGGCGCCGGCGCTGGCGCCGGGTCCGCTTCGGCAGGTGCCGGCGACGCCACGCCGACCACGGCACCTGCCGCCTCCCAAGGCGCTGCCCCGGAGGGATCCGACTCGGCGGCTGGGACAGTGCCGGGCGCCGGCAGGGATGTGACGGGAACGAGCGCCGACTCGGGCCCTGCGATCTTCGTCGAGCCACCCGACCTGGCGGCGGGCACCGAACCCGCGCCGCGCCAGAACGGTCAGAGCAGCGGTGGCAGCGGCGGCCAGGGCGGCGGCGGCCAGGGCGGCGGCAACAGGAACCGCCAGAACCAGAACCGTCAGGGCGGCGGCAGCGGCGGCGACGGCGAGGTCGGCAACCGCCGCAGCCGGCGGCGTCGTGGTCGTGAACGCGGCGGCCAGGGCGGCGAGCTGCAGGGCGGCGGCCAGGATCAGCCCTACACCGGCGAGCTGGTCGAGGTGAAGGGGATGTTGGACCTGCGCGACGAGGGCTACGGCTTCCTCCGTTGCGAGGGGTACCTGCCTTCGTCCAAGGACGTGTACGTCTCCATCAGCCAGGCACGGCGTTTCGCTCTGCGGCGCGGTGACTACATCGAGGGCGCGTGCCGGCCGGCGGGCAACAACGAGAAGTACCCCGCGCTGCTGCGCATCGACTCGGTGTCGGGCCTCGATCCCGAGGCGGCGAAGAACCGTCCCAAGTTCGAGGACCTGACGCCACTGTTCCCCGACTCGCGGTTGAACCTCGAGATGCCGGGCGACAAGGACAACCTGACGGCGCGCATCGTGGACCTGCTCTCGCCGATCGGCAAG
>DASZHY010000374.1:0-10148 GCA_035949675.1 Thermoanaerobaculia bacterium | reverse complement strand
TCGATCACCCAGTCGGCGGTCTTGATGACGTCGAGGTTGTGCTCGATGACGATCACCGTGTTGCCCAGCTCGACCAGCCGGTGGAGCAGCGCCAGCAGCTTGCCGACGTCGTCGAAGTGCAACCCGGTGGTGGGCTCGTCGAGCAGGTAGAGGGTGCGGCCGGTCGAGCGCTTGCACAGCTCGCGCGCCAGCTTGACCCGCTGCGCCTCGCCGCCCGAGAGCGTGGTCGCCGACTGTCCCAGCCGGATGTAGCCGAGGCCCACCTCGCACAGGGTGGCGAGGATGCGCTCGATGGCCGGGATGTTGCGGAACATCTCGTGCGCCTGCTCGACCGGCAGGTCCAGGATCTCGGCGATGTTGAGCCCCTTGTAGCGCACCGCCAGGGTCTCGCGGTCGTAGCGCTTGCCGCCGCACACCTCGCAGGTGACGTAGATGTCGGGCAGGAAGTGCATCTCGATCTTGATCTGCCCGTCGCCCTTGCAGGCCTCGCACCGCCCGCCCGCCACGTTGAAGCTGAAGCGCCCGGGCTGATAGCCGCGCATGCGCGCCTCGGGCGTCATCGCCATCAGGTTGCGGATCGGATTGAAGACGTTGGTGTAGGTCGCCGGGTTCGAGCGCGGCGTGCGGCCGATCGGGCTCTGGTCGATGGCGATCACCTTGTCGAGCTGCTCGAGGCCGAGGATGCGGGTGTGCTCGCCCGGGCGGTCGCCGGCGCGGTAGAAGTGACGCGCCAGGGCCTTGTACAGGATGTCGTTGACCAGGGTGCTCTTGCCCGAGCCGGAGACGCCGGTGACCACGGTGAGGACGCCGAGCGGGAACTCGACCTCGAGGTTCTTGAGGTTGTTCTGCCGCGCCCCTTCGATCACCAGCGGCTTGCCGCGGCCCTTCCGGCGCGCCGCCGGCACCGGCACCTGCAGCTCGCGCCGCAGGTACTTGCCGGTGAGCGAGGCGGGGGCGGCGGTGACCTCCGAGGCGGTGCCCTGCGCCACCAGCTCGCCGCCGTGCACGCCGGCGCCCGGCCCGAGATCGATCACCCAGTCGGCGGCGCGGATGGTCTCCTCGTCGTGCTCGACGACCAGCACCGAGTTGCCGAGGTCGCGCATGCCCTTGAGGGTCGCGAGCAGGCGGGCGTTGTCGCGCTGGTGCAGCCCGATCGAGGGCTCGTCGAGCACGTAGAGCACGCCCATCAGCTTGCTGCCGATCTGGGTGGCGAGCCGGATGCGCTGGCTCTCGCCGCCCGACAGGGTGGCCGAGGAGCGGTCGAGGGTGAGGTAGCCGACCCCCACGTCGTCGAGGAAGCTCAGGCGGTCGCCGATCTCCTGCACCACCTTGTCGGCGATCACCCGCTCGCGCCGGTCGAGGTCGAGGCGGCTCATCCAGGCGCGCAGGGCTTCGACCGACAGGCGCGACAGCTGGTCGATCGAGTAGCCGGCCAGCTTGACCGCGAGCGCCTCGGGGCGCAGGCGGCGCCCGCCGCAGGCCGGGCAGATGCGCACCGACATGTACTTCTCGATCTCGGTGCGGATGGCCGTCGAATCGGTCTCCTTGTAGCGGCGGTCGAGCATCGGCACGACGCCCTCGAAGGAACCGGTCCATTTGTAGCTCGACTTCTTGCCGTCCAGGCTGAAGGTGATCTCGCGGTCGCCGCTGCCGTACAGGATGACGTCGCGGGCGGCGGCCGGCAGGCGCCGCCAGGGCGTGGTCAGGGCGAAGTCCATCGACTTGGCGAGAGTCGCCACCATCTTCATTCGCCAGGACTTGGAGCCCTCGGGCCAGGGCGCGATGGCGCCGGCCTCGATCGAGCGGTCGGGATCGGGGACGATCTTCTCCGGGTCGACGCCCATCAGGGTGCCGAGGCCGGAGCACGTCGGGCAGGCGCCGTAGGGGCTGTTGAAGGAGAACAGGCGCGGGGTGATCTCGGTCAGCCCGGTGCCGCACTCGGCGCAGGAGTAGTTCTGCGACAGCGTCTCCTCGGCGGCGCCTTCGGGGGCGAGCACCACCAGGCCGCCCGCCACCCGCAGGGCGGTCTCGATGGAGTCGGCGAGCCGTTTCTCGATGCCGGGCTTGACCACCAGGCGGTCGATGACGACGTCGATGTTGTGCTTCTTCTGCTTGTCGAGATTGGGCAGCTCGCCCGAGAGCTCGGTCAGCACGCCGTCGACGCGGGCGCGCATGAAGCCCTCGCGGGCCATCTGCGCCAGCTGCTTGCGGTACTCGCCCTTCTTGCCGCGCACGTAGGGCGCATAGAGCACGAGCCGGCTTTCGGGGGGCAGCTCCATTACCCGGTCGACCATCTGCTGCACGGTCTGCGGGCGGATGCGCTGGCCGCAGCTCGGGCAGTGGGGGATGCCGATGCTGGCGTAGAGCAGCCGCATGTAGTCGTGGATCTCGGTGACCGTCCCGACCGTCGAGCGGGGGTTCTTGGAGACCGACTTCTGCTCGATCGAGATGGCCGGCGACAGGCCCTCGATCGAGTCCACGTCCGGCTTCTCCATCTGCTGCAGGAACTGCCGGGCATACGACGACAGCGACTCGACGTAGCGCCGCTGGCCTTCGGCGAACAGGGTGTCGAAGGCGAGCGAGGACTTGCCGGACCCCGAGACCCCGGTGATGACCACCAGGCGGTTCCTGGGGATCTCCAGGTTGAGGTTCTTGAGGTTGTGCTCGCGTGCGCCGCGGACAGAGATGACGTCCATGAAGTCGCTCACTCTACCAGAGCCAAACTACGTTTCCTGGGAAGGCGCGGGAACGCCGGGGCACCTTGGCTCAGAACCGGCCGTGGCGGCGGAAACTTCCCGGAGACGTCAGGGGAGACGCCAGAGGGCCGGGCCGCGGGCGGCAGCCCCCTGGACTGCGACGCAAGGGGCGCCGAGGGGATCTTCCCGAGATCGAGGAATCGTGCCTCGCCCCTTTTGAGTCGCAGTCCAGGGGGCTGCCGCCCGCGGCCCTCCATCGCGCACTGCCGGTGATCCAGGCCTCCATTTCGTCGATTTCCTCTCGGCGTAGCGCGCTCGTAGCCGCGGCGCTCCCGTGGTTTGAAGCGGGGAGCCTCTGAGGAATGGACCGCGGTCCTCCCTACTCGCCCCTCTTGTTGGGCTATATGCTTTGCCAGCATGGTAGATTACATGCGGCTTACGAAGGAGATCGGCGATGAAGGCGATGATGCGGCGTGGCAGCGGTTGGTTGGCGGCTGGTTTCATCCTGGCGCTGTGCCTGAGCGCGGCGCCGCAGTTGACGGCGGGCGTGGCTCAGACTCGGCTCAGCGAGAGTCTCGGGTTGGAGTCGATGGTCCCGCAGTCGGGGCCTGACTGCACGGGCGGGATCATCTACGACGACGGTAGCTTCGAGGATGCGACCGCGGTGCCGGTGGCCAACGGCATCCAGGTCATGAGCTTCGATCTGCCGTCCAATGCCGCCGGCGTGCAGCAGGTCTGCGTGGCACTGACGAGGATTACGCACTCCTCTTCGCCGGACCTTGCCTTCAACGTCGTGTTCTACGCCGCGGACGGTCCGTCGGGGCTCCCCGGCACTCTGCTCGCCAGCGTGCCGGCAACGGCGACGTCAGTCCCGGTCACCGACACCACGACGGTCAACACCCAGTTCTACGCGGTCAGCATCGGCTCGGCGCTGACCCTGCCCGCAGCGAGGACGATCTACGCCGGCATCCAGTTCGACGGCACCCAGGGGTTCTTCGTCGGCATCGACGCCAGCCCCACCACCCCGGTGCGCCCCGCCTACGTCAGCAAGGACGGCGGCCTCAGCTGGCTGGCCGAGACGAGCGTCGACACCAACCCGACCAACCCCTACCACGCCTTCGGCATCCGCGTCGATCCACTCCTTGCCCAGACTAACTGCGTGCCCACGACCACCGCGTTGTGCCTGCAAGGCAGCCGCTTCAAGGTCGAGGCCACCTTTCAGGCGCCCGACGGCACCGCCGGCTCGGCGCAGACGGTACAGCTGACCTCCGACTCCGGCTATCTCTGGTTTTTCGCCGCATCCAACGTCGAAGCCATCGTCAAGGTCCTCGCCGGCTGCGCGCTGAATCAGCACTTCTGGGTCTTCGCCGGCGGCCTCACCAACGTCAAGACCGTGATCAAAGTGACGGACACCCAGACCGGCGCCGTCAAGACCTACACCAACCCCCAGAAGACGCCCTTCCAGCCCCTGCAAGACACCAGCGCCTTACCGTGTCCGTGAGGCATGGCTCGGGCAGCATTATGCTTGAACCGAGATGGTGCGGTAAGGGACCCGGGCCTATCAGCATTCTCCAGCTCGTCCTCGGCAGCAGAGCACCATCTCGGCCTTCGCCGGCGGCTTCGACGCGGAAAGCTTGACCTTTAAGCTGCATCGCAGTATATGTGAGGCACTGCTAACGACTTACACCTCAGAGACAAGAAATGACTCAAGACCAGGGTGGCGGTGGCGCTGGTGAGAAAGACGTAGCCTTCTACTACCCAGGTCCTTTCTGGTACTCCGCCGCATGGGTAAAGAACCTTCTGCTGTTCTTCGACGGCATCGCTCTGCTCGTTCCGGAGTACATGACCGACAGGCCGGAGATTTTGGAACCCGAGATGGCTATCCCTCTCCGGGACGCCGGGTTGTTACATGTTCTTAAGCCCGAGACGCTCGTCGACAAAACCGCCACCGGACAGCTAGCAACGGCGCTCACCGCGGTTCTTACTTCGGGCGCACTCGATCCCCTCATAGAGAAAAATCCGACCTTTCAAGAGCTATCGTGGTCGCGGCTTGGAGGGTACGGTGACGAAGCCATCGCTAGGACGATCCTTCAGGACCTGAAGGCTCGGGGACTCGCCAGGGACACTGAAGACGGATATTCGATCCCAATGTATTCGGCAGTTCGTTCGTTAGTCCTCGTCCTCCTCGCTCAGATCCTTAGACCTCAAGGTGCTAAATACGGATTTGAACTCTCGCCTGCAACTGATCGGCCGGAGCTGGTAGAAGCACTCACAGAGATGTTGTCGCTAGAAACCTCCCCATCGAGGGGCCACGTAGTCTCATGGGATCTCGATATCGTCGGCGTTGACCTGTCTGACATACCAATCGACGAAGTCCTATCGTTTCGGACTGAGAATCTCGCACTTCACCGCAAATACGCTCGCGATGTCAGACGATTCGTTCGGGACCTGAGTTTGATGCCATCGGGAAGCCAGCGGCGGCAGCTAATGACAGATCGAAAGGAAGAGCTTACGTCGCTCAAACAGGAGATACTTCGCGCCTCTATAGTAAGCACGCTTGGCGGCGTCCCGACGCAAAGTTTGCACTTGGCATTGCTGGTGCCGCCTGGGGTATCCACACCGGCAATCTGGTTGGGGCTGCGCTTGGCGTCGGCGGTGCAATACTTAGTTTACGAGACAAAAAAGAGACCGAAACCGGCGCTTACAGTTATATTTTTCGCGCTCATGAACAATTCACATAAAGGGATCGGGCAGAGGACTAATCGCGAGGAGGTTCTTACCTTGGAAACTCTTGCGACACTCTCAAATGCGAAGGACCTTGCGGCGATCGGCGGAGCTTTAGTCGCTCTTGCTGCACTGGTTAGAGGCGTCATCGAATACAGTCACCAAGGAGCCCAGAAACGCGCTGAACACTTTCTAGAAATGCGCAAGAGGTTTGTGGAAAATAGCGTATTCCGCGACATCTGCGCTCTACTCGAAACCGACGCCCCTCAGCTCCGTGACGTGCCCTTTAAGGAAAAGCGCGATCTGCTCGGGTTCTTCGAGGAGATTGCCCTTCTAATGAACTCCGGCCTGATTCGCCCTCAGGTTGCGCACTATATGTTCGGATATTACGCGATCCGTTGCTCTGAGAGCAACCACTTTTGGGTCGACGTGAGCAGGGAGAGCATCTATTGGTCACTGTTTCGAGATTTCGTCCAGAGCATGACGGAAAGAGAGGGCACCTTCTCCTTCAAGCGGAGGAAATTTAGGTTCTAGCGGGCCGAGGGCCTAGCTTCGGCTGGTAGCGGCTGGAAATTTGACGCCCCGGTAGCCAACGGCATTCAGGTCATGAGCTTCGACCTGCCATCCAACGCCGCGGGCGTGCAGCAGGTCTGCGTTGCGTTGACGCGGCTGTCCAACTCCGCTTCGCCGGACCTGGCGTTCAACGTCGTTTTCTACACGGCGGACGGCCCGTCGGGGCTCCCCGGCACGAGGCTCGCCAGCGTTCCGGCCACGGCGACGGCCGTCCCGGTCACCAACACCACGACGGTCAACACCCAGTTCTACGCGGTCAGCATCGGCTCGGCGCTGACCCTGCCGGCGGCGAGGACCATCTATGCCGGTCTCGAGTTCGGCACCCTGGGATTCTTCGTCGGCATCGACGCCAGCCCCGCCACCCCCGTGCGCCCCGCGTACGTCAGCACGGACGGCGGCCTCACCTGGCGGGCCGAGTCGAGCGTCGACACCAACCCCATGAACCCCTACCACGCCTTCGGCATCCGCGTCGATCCGCTCCTTGCCCAGACAAACTGCGTACCCACCACCACCGCCTTGTGCCTGCAAGGCAGCCGGTTCAAGGTCGAGGCCACGTTCCAGGCGCCCGACAGCACCGCCGGCTCGGCCCAGACCGTGCAGCTGACCTCTGACTCCGGCTATCTCTGGTTTTTCGCCGCATCCAACGTCGAAGCCATCGTCAAGGTCCTCGCCGGCTGCGCGCTAAACCAGCACTTCTGGGTCTTCGCCGGCGGCCTCACCAACGTCAAGACCGTGATCAAGGTGACGGACACCCAGACCGGCGGGGTCAAGACCTACACCAACCCCCAGAAAACGCCCTTCCAGCCAATACAGGACACCAGCGCCCTGCCGTGTCCGTGAAGCAGCTCCCCGCCCAGGCTCTCGTTACGGAACCCTCCGAGAGTGGACGGCAGCGGTTGTGAAGCAGCCTTCCCAGCCGAGGCTCTTTAGTTTTGCATATGGCAATTAGCCTCAAAGCTTGACAGGTGAATGAGGTTAGGTAGGCTCAAGCTTCGTGAAGAGGCTATCAGGAGCCCGCCGTCCGGGTTTCTTACAAACGCGGGCAAGGGAGTAATCCTACGCGGCAATGATTCTCTTCCTTGGAATCAACAGTGAGGTTGGCATGCTGTACGAGCAGTGAGATCGGGAGGACGATCATGGAACCAACGAGTCAAGCCGCGAAACAGGCCACGGGCGACGGGATGAAGGAGATCGAAGTCCAGGATTATCTGAGCGCCGCAGGCGACGCCTCAACCAGGAGTCGATCAGTGGCCATCGTCCTGGCGGTGGCCAGCGTCATCGTGTTCGCCGCCCTCATCAACTCGCTGCAGCATCAATGGATGCTCGAACGCCTGCAGGCACTTTCAGATCCACAAAACCCCTACGTTGCAAAGAAGATCGGACCCTATCCTGAGCCCTCGAAATTCAAGACGCCGGCAGCCCTCCAGGCCGCCAAAGAAAACTTTTACGAGCGCTATAAACTATTCTACGGGGCTGTGGCCAAAACATACGTCGAGAACGCTCTCTTTACGAGGGCTCCGCTCCTTGGCATTAGCGTCGACGCGAACGATCTTGGTATCCTCGGCGGCGCCGCATTCATCGTGATCCTGATCATGTACAGTTACTCCCTTCGCCGAGAGGAACAGAACCTCAAGATCGCAAGGAAACAGGCTGAGCACTTTGATCAAATATGCGAGTTCTACTACGTTCTAGCGATGCGACAGGTCTTTACGATCCCACCGTCGGATGCGAGCGCGCCCAGGAGGCTCGTCGTCTGGGGACCGAAGCTCATTTGCGCCTTGCCCCTGACCGTCCACCTTTCCGTAACCATACACGATATCGTCACAACAAACATTGGGGCGCTGATCAGCGATACACATAACTTGATTCTCATCGTGGTCGAGGTGGTGGCGCTTGTCTTCCTCGTTGAACTCACCAGGTCGGCTATAACAACACATAACCGGCTCGACGAGATTTGGAAAGCCTGGTGGGGAGACGTCCGTAAGGCCGAGCAGGCAGCTTAGAGCTGACCGGGCATCGAAGGATCACTTTTCTGGAGGCGTGTATCCGCCGGTCGTGGTCGAGGGGAAATAGGCCGCGGTGGCGCTCTCGAGGATCATCGCTGCAACCTGCATCGGACTTACCTGACGCTCGCTGTCGCTCAGCAAGCCAGCCAGGTCCTTGAGGCGCTGCTCGGTTTCCGGCGCCATCGGCACTTTCGGTCTCTTGCTCCACGCTGGATTGCTGGGGCGTCCTGGCCTCTTTCCCGTGCTCGGTTCCAGCCTTCGCCTCAAATTATTCGCCAGCGCTGCCATACCGAAAGCCCCTGCCGAGTAGTCGGGCATGGTCCCTACCACGCTCGCTCCCAGCTTCTTCGCCAAGGCATCGATGTTCCTAGCCATCACTTTTCCTCCAGCGGGAAACGTATCTCCAAATAGTCGCGGTCAATCACGAATCCAACCGCACCTTGGCGCCCCTCCTTCCCCATTCGCACCAGGAAAGCGCGCAACGCCTGCGCACGCTCTTCCAGGGCTTGCTCTGTTGTATAACTCTGGACGATCACTGGTGCGTCGAATATGAGCTGCCCACCTCGTTCGTCATCCTTCCAGACACCGCGCCCCTGTGGGAAGGCGGTGGCGCCGCCGAACAGATGGCCCAAGACACTCAGAGCCTCCGCTACCCAGAACTGTTGGTCGATGAGGTACTCAAAACGATCGACGCTGGGGATGAAGAGCACCAATACCGTAGAAGCGCTCTTTTGGGCTTGCAAGATCTCGGGCCAGTTGGGCATGGCAGCACCGCACGGCCACTAAGATACTACTTCTGGGGCAATAAGTCGAGCGCCGATCTCGGCTGCCAGATCACCGTCAGCGCTTCGGCGTGCCGTTCGGGGCGAGCTCCAGCTCGACCGCCACCGTCTCGGCGAGCGCCACCGTGACTCGACGCTGCGGGCTTGGACCCCTCCTTGTGCGCCGTGCTCCGGTAGGCGTTGGCCGGCAATTCGGTAGGCACCGGATCGGCGGTCACGGACTCGAGGAGCCGGGCGCGCTGGTCTACGGTCGGTAGACCTACCCGGCGGCACCTGCTCGCCGCAGTGTCCATGCGTGCCAGACACTCGCCACGTCGTGCCGCCAAGTGGGTAACAGCACCGAAGCCATCAGGCCCTCGACTTCGGTTACGACCCCAACCCCGACAGCGGCGGCGAAAAGCAGGCCAGCGGCACCTCGCGCCAACACCTCGCCAAAGCCCAGGAAAAGAGTGATTCCCCAAAGCTTTGCCGACCACATGTGGTACGAGGCCACTTTGCCGAATTTCACCAGGTCGAAAATCCAGCGGCCGGCTTCGAGCACTGCGATGAGCAGCACGCCCGCCTTGTATCGCCGCCAAACCTCTGGATAGGCAAGAAAGCAGCCGATCGCGACGCAGAGGTAAAAGAAGGTGTCGGTTAGGCTATCGGCAAGGCGAAGGCGCGCCGTTGCAACCTCCAAACGCCGGGCGACCACGCCGTCCAGTACGTCGGAAACGAAGGCGACTGCAAGCATTCCGATCGTCCAGGACGAGGACCAGCCCTGAAGACAGGCGACCAGGATCATGGGCCCCAACAGACCCCGAAGCACGACCAGGCCAACCGGCAGCTTTCTCATCACGGCACCGTAATAGGCCTAACTCCAAGGCACCGCGAGACGCCGGCTCGCGGCCGTCCCGCGGCCTCAGAAGTCCACGTAGCCGTTGGCCGTGCGGATCTTGCAGCCGGGCTCGGAGACGGAGACCTTGACGCTGTGCCAGGCGCCGTCGCTCTTGAGGTTGCTGGGGTAGTAGCCGATCGCGAACTGCTCGCGCAGCTCCTGCATGATGCCGCGGAAGACCGGCTCGATCTCGGCGGTCCTGTCGACCCTCTGGATGCGGCCGCCGCTCTCCTCGACCGCCCGCTCGAGGTCCCGATAGTCCTTGTCGTTCTCGACATGCCCGCGCCAGGAGCTGGTGTAGGACTTGTGCTTGCCGCCGCCCTCTAACTGGATCCAGTAGATAAGCGATTGGCTGGTGCGCGCCTTGCGCAAGACGTCGCCCATCGACAGCACGCTGTTGACGTCCGAGCCGTCGGACAGCAGCACCACGACCCGCCGCCCCTGGCGGCCTTCGAGCAGCTTGAGCGACATGTAGAGGAAGTCGTTGACC
>DASZHY010000373.1:0-2138 GCA_035949675.1 Thermoanaerobaculia bacterium | reverse complement strand
CTGGCGGCGGAGATCGACCACTGGCGGCAGCGCCTCCAGGGCTCTCCCGCTCTGGAGCTGCCAACCGACCGGCCGCACCAGCCGCTGCCCACCTCGCGCGGCGGCAGCGTGGCGGTGACCTTCCCTGTCGCGGTGGCGGGTGCCCTGCACGCCCTCGCCCGCAAGGCCGGCGCCACGCTCTTCATGACCCTCCTGGCGGCGTTCCAGGCGCTGCTCCATCGCTACACCGCACAGGCGCGCTTCAACGTCGGCACCGCCACCGCCGGCCGCGGCCTCATCGAGATCGAACGTCTGATCGGCTTTTTCGTCAACACCGTGGTCCTGACTGCCGACCTGGCGGGCGATCCGAGCTTCCTCGACCTGCTGGCGCGGGCCCGCGACGTGACCCTCGACGCCTATGCGCACCAGGACCTGCCGTTTGAAAAGCTGGTCGAGGAGCTGGTGCCCGAGCGCGACCTCGCCCGCCCACCCCTGGTCCAGGTCCTGCTCGCCTTGCAGAACACGCCGCTTGGGCCGCTCGCCGTCCCGGGCCTGGCGCTGACGCCGCTGCCGGTCGCAAGCGGCGCGACGAAATTCGATCTGATGCTGACGCTCACCGAATCTCCGGCGGGGCTGCCGGGAACGCTGGAGTACCGCACCGACCTCTTCGACCGCCCGACCATGCAGCGCTTCGTGGACGCCCTGGGCCGCCTGCTCGCCAGCCTGGTGGCGGCGCCCGAGCGCCCGCTGTCCGCGGTCGCCGCGGTCGCCGCGCCGGAGCAGCTCCACCTGCTGCGGGAATGGAACGACACTGCCGGCCCGCTGCCGGAGGGCCTGGTGCATGAGCGTTTCGCGCGCCAGGCGGCGCGCACCCCGGACGCCGCGGCGGTGCTCTGCGGTCGCCGCCGGCTGAGCTACGGGGCGCTCGACGCCGCCGCCAACCGTCTGGCCCGCGCCCTGCGCCGGCGTGGCGTCGGGGCGGATACGCCGGTGGCGCTCTGCCTCAGCCGCTCGCCGCGGCTGGTGGTGGCGGTGCTCGCCGTCCTCAAGGCTGGCGGCGCCTACGTCCCGCTGGACCCCACCTATCCCGCCGAGCGTCTGACCTTCATGCTCGCCGACGCCCTGCACGGCGTCGCGCGCCCGCTGCTGCTTACCGAACGGCCCATCGAGGCGCGCCTGCGGCTGGCTGCGACGCTGCCGGACGCGGCTGCCGAGGTCGTCTTTCTCGACGCTCTCGACGCGCCTGGCGCTCTCGACGCTCTCGACGCTCTCGACGCGCCTGACGCGCCTGACGACCTCAATACGCGCCGCCTGGCGACGGCACCGAGCCAGCCGGGCATCGGTCCCGAGGGCCCGGCCGCGCTGGCCGAGCGCGCCGAGGGCGCCGCGCGCAGCGTGAGCGCCGAGCGCCGCAGGAGCGCCGAGAGCGTCGCCGGCCTGCCGCCCTGCGCCACGGCCGACAACCTCGCCTACGTGCTCTACACCTCGGGTTCGACCGGACGGCCGAAAGGGGTGATGGTGCACCACCGCGGCCTCGCCAACTACCTCGCCTGGTGCCTCGCGGCGTATCCGATGAACGCGGGGGCGGGGGCGCCGCTGCACTCTTCCGTCGCCTTCGACCTCACGGTGACCAGCCTCTTCGCGCCGCTGCTCGCCGGCCGCGCTGTCGTGCTGCTGGACGAGCAGGAGCCCATCGCCGCCCTGGCCGCCGCCCTGGAGGAGGACCGCTACGGCGTCCTCAAGCTCACGCCGTCGCACCTGCGCATGCTCACCCACCTGCTGCCGCCGGCGCCGGCGCTCACGGCGCCAAGCGGGCCGCCGCCCGGCGCCGCCGCCTGCCATGCCAGCATCGCCGGCAGCGCCGCCATGCTGATCCTCGGCGGCGAAGCGCTGTTCGCCGGCGACCTTGCCGCCTGGCGGCAGCACGCTCCCGGGCTGCGCGTCGTCAACGAGTACGGGCCGACCGAAACGGTCGTCGGCTGTGCCGTGCACGAGATCGACGCCATGCCGCCCCTGGGCGACGGCGCGGTGCCGATCGGCAGGCCGATCACCAACCTGCGTCTCCACCTGCTGGGCCCGCACGGCGAGCCCGTGCCGCTGGGCGCCAGGGGCGAGATCCACATCGGCGGTCACGGCGTCGCCCGCGGCTACCTCGGGCG
>DASZHY010000372.1:0-9434 GCA_035949675.1 Thermoanaerobaculia bacterium | reverse complement strand
GCTCATCGCCGACGAGCGGCTGGCGGGGCGCGTCCTCGTCTGGTGGAACGGCCAGCCGCCCGCTCTCATCCCGATCGGCGATCCGGGTTACGTCAGGCTCGAGCCGCTCTGAGGCGCCAGGGCCAGGGCGCCCCGCACGTCCTCGGGGCAGTTGCTGGTGATCTGGATCGCGCCCCTACGCGCCAGCAGGAGCGCCACGTCGCCGTCGTCGACCGCCCACGCGCCCCATGGCATCCCCGCCTGACCCATCGCCGCGGCGAAGTCGTCGGGCTGCTGGTAGCTGACGTCGAGCCCGTCAAGGTTGTCGTGGCGCGCCAGCGCCAGCAGCTCGGCATGATCGACCGGCTGCTGCCAGACGGTGCGGAAGGTCAGGCCGTCGTCCTCGGTCCGGTCGTAACCCGCCCGCCAGAGCCCCGGCTTCAGCTCCTCGAAAACCAGGATCCAGTAGCAGGTGAACTCCGGCCTGGTCCGCTTCAGGACGGCGATGGTATCGATGCTGAAGCTGATGAAGACGACCTGATCGGGACCCTTGCCCGCCGCGTCGACCTCGGCGAGCAGCGGCCTGGCGATGCCCGGACCGTTCTTCGCCTCGACGTAGAGGCGGCCTTTCGGTGGCATGACGTCGAGCACCTCGCGCAGCGCCGGCAGGCGCAGCCCCCGCCACATCGGCCCCTTCTTGACGCCGGCATCCAGCCGCCGCAGCTCTTCCAGGGTGGCCTTGCCCACGTTGAGGTCGCGGTCGCAGGTGCGTCCGGTCGTGCCGTCGTGAATGACGACGACCTTGCCGTCTCGCGTCAGGTGGACGTCCAGCTCGCAGGCGCTGCCTCGCTCCCAGCCCCACTGAAAAGCGGGCAGCGTGTTCTCCGGCGGGGCGGCGGGGCGATGCGCCTGCAACGCCACCGGTTGGGGATAGTCCCGGCCGGCGCCCCGGTGGGCGACGATCTCGATCGCCCGCCGCCGGCCGTCGGACTCCGGATGCTGCAGTGCGGTGCTCATCGGCTCCTCCATTCCCCGCGCAAGAAGGCGGTGGCGGTCTCGACGAAGCGCCCCCTCATCTCGCCCGAGATCGGGCCATGTCCAGCGTTCGGAACGATCCACAGATACGAGCGCGGGATGGCGGCGTGCATCTCGAGCGCCAGGGCCGCCGGCACCAGAGGGTCCCGATCGCCGCTGACGATGAGCGTCTCGGCGGTGATGGTCGCAAGATGCGGCGGGGTGAAGCTCATGTCGTCATAGCTGTCCTTGAAAGCGCGGGCCTGCGCCCAGAGCTCCTCGATCTGATCGTCGCCGCGAGCGTGGCGCTGGCGCATGATCCGCCACGCCTCGTCGCTGCGGGTCTCGACCATGTATTGACGCATGAAGTCCCGGGCCGCAGCCGAATAGTAGCCGGCCGCGCTGACCAGGACCATCGCCTCGACCCGCGCCGGCTGCTGGGTGGCCATGTGCAGCAGCGCGTTGGCGCCGCCCGAGACGCCGATCGCCTTGCAGCTCGCGATGCCCAGGCGGTCCAGCAGGGCGAGCAGATCGAGCGCCGCCTGGCGATGGGTGTACTGCCGCGAGGGATTGGTCGACCGGCCGTGGCCGCGCAGGTCCGGGATGATCAGCTCGAAGTGCGCGGACCACAGATCCACGAAGCTCGCCCAGTCCCCGCCCGCGCCGGTGAAACCATGCAGCAGCAGCAGCGGCTGCCCCTGTCCATGCCGCTGGTAATGCATCCGCATCCCATGGACCGACACCGTCCGCGACCGGACACCCCGCCCTTCCGGCGCCGCCGCTTTCGCCCGAGCCCGGGCACCCGTACCGCTCATCAGCGTCCTCCGCGAGCCGAATGGACCGGCGCCGATTATCCTTGTCCCCCGCCTGCCACGCCAGTCCTGCTTCCCTGAAACGCCGGGGGGGTTCACCTGATGGGGTCTGATCTGATGGATCTGACCTGATGGATCTGGATTGATAATTAACTATATGCTAGGTTCAGGTGCCATGGAAATGGGGACTTCGCCGATGGAGCGTCAGCGGCGAGGCTTCCGCCTCGTGCTCCTGATCGCGGCGCCGCTCATCGTGCCGCTCATGGTGCCGCTCATGGTGACGACGGGCTGGGCGCTCGGCAGCTCCCGTCACGCCTCGCTCGCGGAGGGTCCGCCTGGACCCCACGCGCCGAGCGAGCGCGTCATGGTCAATGGCGCCAAGCTCTGGGTGGAGAGCGAGGGCCAGGGCGTCCCGGTGATCCTGATCGCCGGGGGCCCCGGGATGACTCACGGCTGCTTCCATCCCTATTTCTCCGGACTCGCCAGCCGCTGCCGCTTGATCTATTACGACGCCTTCGGCCGCGGCGGTTCCGAGCGCGCCAAGAGCCCCGCCGAGTACACGTTCAGCCGGGACGTCGAGGACCTCGACGGCCTCCGCAAGGCGCTGGGGCTATCCAAGGTGAGCCTGTACGGCCATTCCTACGGCGGTCTGGTGGCGCTGGCCTACGCCTTCAAGCATCCCGAGGCGGTCGGCAAGGTGGCCGTCGGCAGCAGCATGTTCAGCGGCAAGATGTGGCAGGAGTCGGACGACAACGCCAATCGGCAGATCCGCGAGCAACTGCCCGCCGTCTGGGCCGAGCTGCAGAGCCTGCGGGCGCAGGGCCTGCGGTCGAGCGCCCCGGCCCATCAGCGGGCCTATCGGCTGCCGCCGGGCTTTTTCTGGCATCGCCGTCCCGAACGGCTACCCCCGCTGGGCGTCGACAGCGACGTTTATTATGCGATCCTCGGCGAGGACGCCGATTTCGTCATCGGCGGCGAGGTCGCCGGGCTCGACTTCGAGTCCAGGCTGAAGGACTTCCCGGTGCCACTGCTGGTCCTCGCCGGCCGCTACGACAACATCACGCCGGTGAGCCATGCGCTCGCCATCGCCAGGAATGCGCCGCGGGCCAAGGTCGTCATTTTCGAGCAGAGCGGACACTTCATGTTCATCGAGGAGACCGAGAAAACGCTGCAGCTGCTCGGGGATTTCTTCGCCAAGCAGTAAGCGTGCGGCCGAGTTGCGGCCGCATGGCCGCCAAGACGGTGATTCAGCGAGGCGCCGCCCATCCCTCCGCGCGTGCCACCGTGCTCGCGGCCGGCCGGACCTCCACGCCGGCGCACCAGGCGAGCACCGCCATGGCGCTGGTCAGCTTGTGGTAGGCCTGCCGGAAAGCGATGCTCTGCGGACCGTCGAGGACCTCGTCGACCACCTCGTACCCACGCATCGCCGGCAGATCGTGAAGGAAGATGGTGCCCGCGATCTTGGAGACCCGCGACATGACTTCTGGGGTGACCGTGTAGGGGCGGAAAGCGTCCAGCCATCCTTCGGGCTTCGGCACTCCCATCGTCAGCCAGCGAGTGGTGTAGACCGCGTCGACTTTCTCGGGGAGGGCTTGCACGTCGTGCTGCTCGGTGACGGTTGAGCCGTGGGCGCGGGCCAGGCGTTTCGCCTGCGCGAGCACCCCCGCCGGCAGGCCGTGGGCTTCCGGGGTCACGAGGGTCAGCCGCATGCCGGGGGTCTTGGCCACCGCCAGAGCCAGCGAAGCCGCCGTGTTGTTGCCTTCGCCGATGAACAGCAGGTGCACGCGGGCCAGCGAGCCCAGGGCCTCCTGCAGCGCCGAGAGATCGGCGATCACCTGGGTCGGGTGTTCTTCGGCGCTCATCGCATTGACGATCGACAGTTGCTGCTGGCTCGCGAGCTCCTGCATCTCACGCACCGGCTCGTTGGTGCGCACGACCAGGACGTCGAGATAGTTGGCCAGCACGCGGCCGGTGTCGGCCAGGGTCTCGCCGGTGGCGATCTGGAGGTCGTTGGGACCGTAGGTGATGACCGAGGCGCCCAGCTTCATCGCGCCGACGGTGAAAGAGGTCCTGGTGCGCGTCGATGTCTTGCGGAAGTAGACGCCGATCACCCGGCCGGCCAGCGGCGCCGCCAGGGGCCACTCACCCCTCGCCGCATCGACGCTGGCGTCGACCAGGTCCCGCAGCTCGTCGGCAGTGAGGTCGGCGATCGACAGCAGGTGCCGCGCCCGTGGCCTGGCCGGGCGGGGGTAGGGTTGGGCCATCGTGCTCATGTCCTTGCGTTCCTTGCGCTCCGGGCGCCGGCGAGCTCTCTTGGGAGCGCCACGCGCCGGGCCTGATCCCGTGGCGTCGGACTCGGGTCTGTTGCCGGTTCATCCTCTCAACTCAATGTGCGGGCTCGGTGCCAAAACGAGCACCTGCCCTGCCCGCCGGCCAGGCAGCCGCCGCCCGGATCTGGCGACAGGCCTGTCGAATCAATAACTTGCAGCCTGTCGCCCAGAAGCTGAGGGCACCCAGCAGAGAGCATTTTAACGCAAAGTCAAAGGTTGGAGGAGTAGCGCCACCCAGCTCCCGGGCGTACGGGTCTCCGAAGAACCGCCCAAGCTATACTTTCGCCCGCGGGCCGTTAGCTCAGTTGGTAGAGCAGCGGACTTTTAATCCGAAGGTCCGGGGTTCGACCCCCCGACGGCCCACCAACAAAATCAAGTACTTAGCTCATAGGAGCTTGCATTCGAAAGAGATTTGGTCCATAATTGGTCCACTTGTCTGGGTGGGGGCCCCGGCAGGGGAGGACCGAACGCATGAGTATCCAGCGACGCATCGGCAAGAACGGCAAGGTCTCGTGGCGGGTGCGGATCAGGATGAAGGGCCACCCGATCCAGACGGAGACATTCGACCGGAAGACGGACGCCGCGCAATGGGCGGAGAGCGTTCGCGCCGCCATCCGCGAAGGGCGCCGCTTCCCGACTAGCGAGGCCAGGCGGCACACGCTGGCCGAGCTCATCGACCGTTACCGGCAAGAGAAGCTTCCTGACTACGACGAAGGTGAGCAGCGTCAGCGAGCGGCCAAGCTCGCCTGGTGGAGGGCAAGGCTCGGCGACCGCTATCTCTCCGACCTGACGCCAGCAGCAATATCGGACGCAAGGAGCAGCCTTGCCCGGATGGGCCCCGGTGAGAAACCTGCCGCCCCGGCGACTCAGAACCGCTATCTGGCTGTGCTCCGCCACGCGCTCAACATCGCCAAGAATGAATGGGGTTGGCTGGAGGACAATTCGGCAAAAAAGGTGCGCCCCAAGAGGGAGCCCCGCGGCCTCGTCCGGTATCTCTCGCAGGAGGAGAGGGAGCGTCTGCTCGCCGCCTGCCAGGAGAGCGACGACCCTAGGCTCTATCCAATCGTGCTGGTCGCCCTCAGCACCGGCGCCAGGAAGAGCGAGGTAGTCCGGCTACGCTGGCGAGACATCGCCCTCGACAGGCGAACTGCGGTTCTCCAGAAGACCAAGAACGGCGAACGACGGACGCTGGTCCTGGCCGGGCAGGTACTCGATGTTCTCAAAGAAATGGCTTGCGTGCGGCAGATCGGCAGTGACCTGGTCTTCGTCGGTCGTCGTGGCATCGCTGCCTTCCCTCGGAAGCCCTGGGACGCGGCGGTCCAGGCGGCAGGGCTCGAGGATTTCCGTTTCCATGATCTGCGGCACACGTTTGCCTCGTATCTGGCGATGTCGGGGGCAACACTGCCAGAGCTCTGCGAAGCGCTGGGCCACAAGACGTTGGCGATGGTGAAACGCTACGCGCACTTGAGCGAAGCCCACACCTCCGGTGTGGTGAAGAGAATGGCGGAGAAGTTCCTCGCCTGACAACAATTTAGGCCAGTGGCGAACCGAGGTCTCGAGCCGCAACGCCGCGGGCGGGCATCGCGAGGCGAGCAGTTAAATGCCTGCACCTGCGCAGCTCCGCGCAGCGGAGCGGCGCGCCGGCGCCTCTTGGCCCGACGCACATGCCGGCGCGCACTCTTGCTCCGCTCCGCGAGGGATGCCGCGGCGATGCTCCGCGGAGCGGAGCGAACACGAGCGCGCACTTCTGGGCTGCTTTAGAAATGCGACAGTAGGGTTCTTGCGCTCCTGGCAGTGCGTGCAGGCAGCAGCCAGGGCGGCGAGGAATTGTGACGCGCCAAGGGTGCGCGAGACGTACGCGTCCTCGCCCAGGCGAGAGAACAGCTGGATGGCGAGGGCGTAGTGCGCCTCGGCCTCGACGAAGCGAGCCTCCACGATGCCGATGAGGCCGAGCATCCACTCGCTGCGGCCTGCCAGCGCGTGCCAGCTCTGGCCGCGACTCACGGTCTCGAGATCGGCGAGCATGCTTTCGGCGCGGGCAAAGTCCCGGGCAAAGTACGCGCAGGGTCAGGAACCGAGCGCGGTCCTCCATGGTGGCGAGCTCGAGGCGCTGGCGCTCCACCTCGCGCGCCCCGCGCAGCAGGTCACCTCGTGCGGCCGCGTAGTCCCCGCACTCTTCGTCAGCGTGTGCTCGCAGGGCCAGGCCTTGGTGCAGGCGGTCGAGCCTGCTCGACCGGCCTCACCGCCTACCGCGATACGTCGGAGGTCACGGGCCTCGTGGCCACGTTTCTCGCCCGCGGAGTTCCCGAGGTCGTCGCCGCAGCCTGGCCGCTGCGAGACGAGGCAGCAGCTGACCCATCCTTTCCTTAATCGCCCGGCCCACTCCCGAGGCGCGGACCCGCACGATCCGCCTGTTGCAGGCCGCCCTCGCAGGTGATGCCGCCTCCCGCCCGCGATCGGCGGTGCAGGCGCGCGAGCAGGAGGGATTCGAACAGCCGCTTGGCCCGGCTCTGTCGTCCGGGCCGGGCGCCAGGCGCCGCCGCTGCCCGGAAGAGCACGCCCAACCGCCGCCGCGATCAGGTCGGGCTTGAGCGAAGCCCCTCCGCTCCGACCGCCCTCCGCGATCCGTGGGCGTGACGTGCCCTCGCCAGGCGCCAGGGGCCTCCGCCGCCCACCTCGGCCGCGAGTGGCCGCCCCGCGCAGACGCTCACCGCTCGCGTCGCCGCCCACAGGAACGGCGGGCTGGCGACGACGCCTGCCGCTTGCAGCGCTGAGCCTCCGGCTGCCAGCCAAGCGCCGCACCCGGCATCCGCGACCAGCGCCTCGTCGCCGGCGAGCTTGAACCGGCTCGCCGAAGCTCCCCACGGTACCTGCTCGGTGCGCACGCCGCACTGCCGGCAGCGTACCCGCCGCGGTGCATAGGCGAGCAGGACGATACGTGCGCCAACCACCAAGTGGCGCCACCAGCGCAAGGAGCTCGATCAGAACCCGACCCACTCATCAAGTTCCATCATCCTGCCCGACGAGCATTTGATTCCCTTTCCTACGCCCGCGCCTGGGATCTTCTTGGGCGCGATGCCTTGCACTGCGGGTCACCTCTTGCGAATGCCCTTACTTCTGAAGCTCCCTCCATGTTTCGCGCGCAATCTCGGGTAAAGCGTGATGCTCTTCCAGAAATAGCTTGTCACCACCTGGCAAGACCACGCCCGGCCGAGCAAGCTTAACCATGATGAACGCGAGAGCAGCTACTTCGGTGTGCATACACACGGCTGCATCAAAAGTTTCCGGCACGTAAATAGGCCCATTGCTCTCGCGCGCATCGGCGTCCGTATACCCTGGCCGAGAATGGGCATAGTTGCTGAGCGTCTTATACAGTCGCCTCGCCCAACCAGGTGGTTTGTCAGGTTGCTTGGAGTCGAAAAGGCTATCCGACAGTTTGTTTTGCAGATGGTTCTTCAGCGTCTGCAGGTGGCCTGACCCACTTAGCCCCTGACACGCAAGGTTGAAACTGGCTTCCACCTCTCCCGTGCGCCACTTCTCATAATCTCCAAGGCGCCCGGAAAGGTGTGCGTCAGCGCCTATAGCAATTAGCTCAACGACGCTCCTGAGCGACGTAAAGGCGAGCCGGTAGTAGCCGCAAAGAGCGTTGAAGACGGCTCCTTGGAAGTCGTCTGCCGCGTCCAGAAGCACTTCGTCCAATATGTCCTGGTCTTCCATCGCTACGCTCTCCACGAACCGGCACCAGAGGTCATCCAACAGCTTGACCCCTACGCCCTGGTAGCTGGAGGTTCGGACTGCGACGTCGTCGGGGAGCCTCACGATGCTAAACCACGTGTCCCGGTCGACGAGATCAGTTGGAGGTGGGTCCGGCAGATCGTCGCTCCCCGCGAAATCCGATGGCTCGAGCACCTGTCGGATGCTCCGAAAGTCATCTAGATCCAAGGATCGCGGCATGAGAACCTCCCGTGTTCCAGTTACCTACGATCTTAGCACTTGCCGCTCATGGCACTCCTTGGCGCCTTCCGCCTCCCCACTTCCCCGCGCGAGACTGATCGGAGCTCCCCAAAACCGAGCAGCACAAACGGCCGGCCTCGCGCCGGCAATAATGCCGCATTGTCTGTCGCAACCCGCGTCTCGAAGCAGTGGCTCACCCCGCTCCGACGACGACCGCTACCTCTCGCTCGATGACCTTCCTCGACGCCGTTGCCTGGAGGGCGAGAGCGAGCCGCGTCACGACGCTCCGGCCGGTCGCTCCGTGGTCGGGCTCGCCGCTGATGGGCCCGCTTGCCGCCTCGCCGACCACCACCAGGCCCGCCGGATGCGCGCGTAGGGGTGGCGGATCTCATCCTCCGTTCCGAGGCAGAGACGGTCGAGTCCGACCGGTGAGGCTCCGACGAGCGGCCCCGGGCCGAGGACCGACGGCGCCATGGGAACCGGTGGCCGCCCCATTCCCTCCACGGCCGCCGCTTCCCTAGCCTTCCTGGCAGGCAGCTCCACGCTGAGACGAGCCGTGGCCGACGATCCAGAACACCCGGCGCCGTACGCGGCGCATAGCCTGTTACTTGGGCCGCCCCCTCATCACGCAGAAGAAGATGTCCGCCACGTTGCCGGCGCCCGCCGCCGCGGGAAGAGCAGTTGGGTTATTACTCTGCGAGATGCAGCGTCGCACATGGGGCAAGGAATCCGTTTCTGCGAGCTGTACGGGGCCTGGCGAGGGAAGCTGGACCTGTGCATGCGCCAGGTGCACCGGCCCGGCGAGAAGCTGTTCGTGGACTACTGCGGCGCGACGGTGCCGGTGGTGGACGCCAGGACCGGGGAGGTGCGGGAGGCGCGCGGGACTACTGACCCACCCATTGGGCCAGATCCGAGATGGCCGTTCTGTCGATGGATCGGAAGACAGGCTCCCTTGATAATTCCCGCCGTATCCAGCCACAAGTCGACCGCAAGCGTAGCGCGCGGGGGCAGGTGGTGTCCGTGGTGCGGAGGTAGCGGTCGGGCCCGGCGTTGCCGAGCAGCGACCCGTTGCTGGCGCCAATCTGGAACAGCACGGTGCGCCCGGGCAGCGGGTTGCCGGACGCATCGGTCACCTGCACCACGAGCGGCGATGGCAGCACGGCGCCGATCGTCCTGCTCTGCAGGTCGCCCGCGACGGCGGCGATCTGCGGCTGGCCCGCCACCGATGCCCGCGTGGCCGCACACCGCCTTGAGCAGCCCAGGCCACTTTTCGGTGGTCGTCGGAAGGGTGGCCGGCATCCATCGGAAGGGTGGCCGCCTTCCGGCCGGAATGAGCGACGAGAAG
>DASZHY010000371.1:27500-29577 GCA_035949675.1 Thermoanaerobaculia bacterium | reverse complement strand
GCATCTTCACCGGTGCTTCAGATTCGCTGAGCCCCTTGTGGAGACAGCGCCCAGATCGTTACGCCATTCGTGCAGGTCGGAACTTACCCGACAAGGAATTTCGCTACCTTAGGACCGTTATAGTTACGGCCGCCGTTTACCAGAGCTTCGATTCGGAGCTTCGCCCGAAGGCTAACCCCTCCTCTTAACTTTCTGGCACCGGGCAGGCGTCAGACCCTATACGTCGTTTTTGACTTTGCAGAGTCCTGTGTTTTTAGTAAACAGTCGCCTGGGCCATTTCACTGCGACCGCCGGAAGCTTCGAGGGCAAGCCTCTGGACTCCCAACGGCACACCTTCTCCCGAAGTTACGGTGTTAATTTGCCGAGTTCCTTCACAAGGGATCACTCAAGCGCCTTGGGATTCTCTCCCCGTCTACCTGTGTCGGTTTGCGGTACGGTCAGTCCGTTCTCTCCCTAGAGGTTTTTCTTGGCAGCATGGAGTTACCCGCTTTGCGGCCCGAAGGCCTCGACGTCACGCCTCAGCGTTAAGGGACGGTGGATTTGCCTGCCATCCCCGCCTACGCGCTTGAACCCACACATCCAGTGGTGGGCCGGGCTATCCTTCTGCGTCACCCCATCGGTGATAACGATTCCGGACTGGTACAGGAATGTTGACCTGTTTTCCATCGGCTACGCCTTTCGGCCTCGCCTTAGGGACCGACTAACCCTGAGCGGATTGACCTTCCTCAGGAAACCTTAGACTTTCGGCGAGCAAGGTTCTCACTTGCTTTATCGCTACTTGTGCCGGCAGGGTCACTTCTGTGCGCTCCACCAGTCCTCACGGTCTGACTTCGACGCCCACAGAAAGCTCCTCTACCATCCCTTTCGGGATCCGCAGCTTCGGTACTCAGCTTGAGCCCCGTTGAATTATCGGCACGGAGCCACTCGACCAGTGAGCTATTACGCTTTCTTTAAAGGATGGCTGCTTCTAAGCCAACCTCCTGGCTGTCTGAGCGTCTCCACATCCTTTTCCACTTAGCTGAGATTTTGGGACCTTAGCTGGCGGTCTGGGTTCTTTCCCTCTCGACCACGGAGCTTATCCCCCGTAGTCTGACTCCCGTGGTCCACATCTACGGCATTCGGAGTTTGATTGGATTCGGTAACCTTGTAGGGCCCCTAGTCCATTCAGTGCTCTACCTCCGTGATGCAACCCACGAGGCTAGCCCTAAAGCTATTTCGAGGAGAACGAGCTATCACGAGGTTTGATTAGCCTTTCACCCCTACCCACAGCTCATCCAAGTTGTTTTCAACCAACACTGGTTCGGGCCTCCACTGAGTGTTACCTCAGCTTCACCCTGGCCATGGGTAGATCACCTCGTTTCGCGTCCACTGCCACTGACTCAGTCGCCCTATTCAGACTCGCTTTCGCTACGGCTCGGCACGGTGCTTCGCCTTGCCAGTGACAGTAACTAGCCGGCTCATTATGCAAAAGGCACGCGGTCGCGCGTGACCACGAGGGCCATAGCGCTTCCACTGCTTGTAGATACACGGTTTCAGGTACTTTTCACTCCCCTAACAGGGGTGCTTTTCACCTTTCCCTCACGGTACTGGTTCACTATCGGTCGCAGAGTAGTATTTAGCCTTGGGTAATGGTCTACCCAGATTCCCACAGGGTTCCACGTGTCCCGTGGTACTCGGGAGCGCTACAAGAGAGTCACCGAACCTTTCGCTTACAGGGCTATCACCTTCTATGGCGGCTCGTTCCAGAGCCTTCTGCTAGGCTGGTGATTTGTAACTCTCCGGTCCGGCCGTAACCGGTCCAAGCAGCGTCCCACGACCCCGCGCAAGCAACGCTTACGGGCTATTACGCCTGCACGGTTTGGGCTGATCCGCGTTCGCTCGCCGCTACTGACGGAATCGCATTTGCTTTCTCTTCCTGGGGGTACTGAGATGGTTCACTTCCCCCCGTTCGCTTCGTCGGAGCTATGAATTCACTCCGCGATGATAGGGCATTTACCCCTACCGGGTTTCCCCATTCGGAAATCCTCGGATCAAAGCCTGTTTGCGGCTCCCCGAGGCTTATCGCAGCTTACCGCGT
>DASZHY010000371.1:0-25000 GCA_035949675.1 Thermoanaerobaculia bacterium | reverse complement strand
GCCTGCCCAGCGTCCCGCGGGCAGAAGAGAACCTCGACCCGTCTCGAACCTGTCCCGGTCGCTTACCTCTGAGCCGGGATTCCGCCCCTCGCTCTTACTCGATGCCGCTCCCGACCCCAGCTCCGACTGTCGCGACATCGGAGCCAGCACCATCTCCGGGGTGAGCGAACCTATAACGCCGGGCTCCTGTTGTCAATTCCCGCCGAGCCGGACCGGAGGCTCCGGATCTCCTGTGGACTCCTGGGACCTCTTTGATTCTCCTGCGGGCCCCCCCTGGATGTCCGATGGATGCCCGAGGCGACAGCCACCTGCTCCGAGGCGACAGCCACCTGCTCGGGAAGGAGGAGTTTACGGCGCCGACACTCCGATGTCAATTGACCGGAGGCTACAATGCGTCCGACTCTGCCGGCGCCTGACCGCCCGCCCGAGCGGCCCGTCCTTGCGGCCCTCGGAGAGCCATTGCGATGCCCGATCGACCCGATCAGCCCAGTGAACGCGCGCCGCGGCAACCGCCCCCGGTGAGCCAGGGGCTGCCCAGGCCAGCGCCCACGCTTGCGCCAGAGCTTGCGCCCACGTTTGCGCCAAAGCTCGGGCCCACGCTTGGAAAGATCGCGCTGGTCACTGCCGCCGCTCTTGCCTCGCTCGCCGCCAACTGGCTGCGCTGGATCAATCCCTTCGTCGACTCCGGGCGTGAGATGAACGTCCCGGCGCGGCTGGCCGCCGGCGAGATGCTGTATCGCGACGTCAACTTTTACTACGGCCCCGCCGGACCCTGGCTGCAGGCCCTGGTGCTGCGGCTCTCGGACGCCGGCAGGCGGCTGACCGGTGTTGGTCGGCCGCGGCTCCGCCTGTCGCCAGACGCGGCACTCGCTGCTGGTCGCTCCTGGCTGCCGCTCGAGATCGCCTGCCTGGCGCTCGCCGCGGCCATCCTGTTCCTGCTCTACCGGCTGGCCGCCGCCGCGGGCGGGCCCGGCTCGGCGCTCGCCGCGACCGCGCTCGCCGCCGCCTTTTGCCTTGGCGCTCCCCATGGCGGCGCATTCATCTTTCCCTATTCCGCCTCGAGCCTCTACGCCCTAGCCGGCGGCTTGCTGGCGCTCGTCGCCAGCCTGCGGCCTCCCGGCTGGCGACGCCGCCTCCTGGTCGCCGGCGGCCTCGCGCTGGCGCTCGCCGCGCGCGCCGAGATCGGCGCCGCGGTCGCCCTGATCCTGCTGGTCGCCGCCCTGCGCTCCCGGCCTGCCGTTCCGGAAGGCTCCCGATCCGCGTTCGCGGCCGTCGCCGACCTGGCGCTCGGCGCCGGCGCGGCGGTCGCGATCTACGGCGCCGCCTTCGCCGGCACCTCCTGGCACGTGCTGCTGACGGAAGGGCCGCTCACCCACCTGCTGGCGATGCCGCCGGAATGGAAGAATCTCTATGGCACCGTCTCCGGCCTCGCGCGTCTCGATCGCTCCCTGCCACGGCTCGCCTGGGGCTTGGCCCTGGACGTCGTGCTTCTGCTGGTGTGCGCCTGGCCGGCCGGCGCCGTCCGGCCGCGCGCGCTGCCGCGGCTCGCCTTCTGCGCCGCCATCGCTGCCGGCATCGCCGCCTTCAGCTTCTGGGGCGGCCGCCTGCAATGGCCCTGGGCAGGCCTGGCCGGCGACCTGCCGCCGGTTCTCTTCCCGCTGCCGCTGGTCGCCGCCGCGGCGGCCCTGGCGGCGCTGCGCCGGCCGCTGGACGATCGCGGGCGCGCCCGGTTCCTGCTCTTTGGCCTCGCCGCCGCCCTCGCCTGCCGTGTGCTCCTGGGCTGCAAGATCGGGCCCGGGATGACCGCCTACGGCGCTCTGCCGCTGCCGCCGCTGCTGGCCACCGCCGGCGTGCTTGCCGGCGACCTCCTGGCGCCCCGGCTGCGCAACCCGGGGGGCTTTCGCTTTCGCTTCCTGGCGCTGGCCGTCGGGGTCGCCGGCCTCTTCCTCATCCGCGTCGGCGCGCTCGCCTGGGGACCCCACATGGTCTGGCTCGACACCGCGGCCGGCAGCCTGCGCCTGCCGTGGAAGGAAGCCAACGCCGTCGCGGGCACGCTGGACTACCTCGCCGGCCGTGCCCGGCCCGGCGACCGGCTGGCGTGCTTTCCCGAGGCAGGCTTCTTCAACTTCGTCAGCGGCCTCCCCAATCCGCTACGGCAGGAGCAGATATTCCCCGGAATCTTGGACGGCGGCCGCGAGACCGAGGCGATAGCGCGCCTGCTCGCCACCCGGCCGCGCTTCGTGCTGCTCGCCAACCGGCCGACGCCCGAGTTCGGCCCCCGCGCCTTCGGCGAAGACTATGCCGCCGGCCTGTGGTCCGCCGTCGAGGACCGCTACTTCATCGCCGCGACGTTCGGCAACGCCGCCGAGGGCGCCGGGATCGGCGCCCGCCGTTTCTTCATCCGGGTCTACGAGCCCGACCCGGCCCCTGCCGGGCAAGCGGCAGCCTCGACGCCTACGCCTACACGTTAGCGCCGCGCTCGTCGCCGCGGCGGCACCGGCTTGGCCGCTCGAGGGCAGGTCGCGAAGGCCCCGGTAGGGTGCGGTTCAGGACGGCGCCGCGTCAGCCGCCGGGCCCGGGTCCGGCAGGAAGACCAGCCGGCGGCCGCGGACCTCCCAGCGCCGGGTGAGCAGGAGACGCATCGCCTCCGGATAGGCGACGTGCTCCTGCTCGAGGATGCGGGCGGCGAGCGTCTCGGGGGTGTCGCCGTCGACCACCGCGACGGCGCGCTGCACGACGATCGGGCCGCTGTCGAGACCCTCGTCCACCAGATGCACCGTGCAGCCGCTCAGCTTGACGCCATGGGCCAGCGCCTGGGCCTGCGCATCGATGCCGGGAAACGCGGGGAGCAGGCTGGGATGGATGTTGAGGATGCGGCGCGGGAAGGCCGCCACGAATGTGGGCGATAAGAGCCGCATGTAGCCGGCCAGGCAGACCCACTCGACGCCGGCGCCCGCGAGCGCCGCGATCAGCTTGGCCTCGTGGCCGGCGCGGTCGGGCTCGCCGCGGTGCGGGATCGCCACCGCCGGCACGCCGCGCTCGCGCGCCCGCTCGAGACCGGGCGCGCCGTCGACATTGCTCACCACGAGGGCGATCGCCGCCGGCAGCTCGCCGCGCCGCACGGCGTCGTGAAGCGCCAGGAAGTTGCTGCCGCGTCCGGAGAGCAGGACGCCGATGCGGCTCACGCGCCGCCGTCCGTCGAGGTCGGCGCCGCGCCGGGATCGTCGCCGGCCGCCGCGGCGTCAGGCGCCTCGCCCGGTGGCGGGCCCGGGAGAGGCCCCAGGTCGTAGATCACGCCCGTGCCGCCCGCCTGCACGGTGCCGATGGTCCACGCCCGCTGCCCCGACCGCCGCAGCTCCTGAAGCACCTCGCGCAACCCGGCAGGGTCCACCACCAGCACCATGCCGATCCCCATGTTGAAGACCCGGAACATCTCCTCGGTCTCGACGTCCCCCTGCTCTTGCAGGAAGTGGAAGATCTCGGGCACCTCCCAGCTGCCGACCCGGATCTCGGCGTGGGTGCCCGCCGGCAGCACCCGCGGCAGGTTGTCGGTCAGGCCGCCGCCGGTGACGTGGGCCAGGGCGCGCAAGCCAGGATGCCGCAGCAGCGGCGCGAGCGGCGCCAGGTACGAGAGGTGCGGGGCGAGCAGCGCTTCGCCAACCCGCTGCCGCTTCGCCCACGGCGCCGGGTCGCCGGTCCGCAGGCCGAGCTTCTCGAAGAGGATGCGCCGCGCCAGCGAGTAACCGTTGGTGTGCAGCCCGGCGGCGGCCAGTCCGACGAGCACGCTGCCGGCGACGGCGCGCGAGCCGTCCAGCAGGTGCTGCCTGTCCACCAGCCCGACGATGAAGCCGACCAGCTCGTAATCGCCCGGCTGGTAGAAGCCCGGCATCTCCGCGGTCTCGCCGCCGAGCAGCGCGCAGCCGTTCTGCCGGCAGCCCAGGGCGACGCCCCCGACCAGCTCCGCCATGCGCTCGGGCTCGAGCACGCCGGCCCCCACGTAGTCGAGGAAGAACAGCGGCAGCGCTCCCTGCACCAGGATGTCGTTGACGCAGTGATTGACCAGGTCCTGGCCCACCGTCGAGTAGTCGCCGGCGAGGCGCGCCACCATCAGCTTGGTGCCGACGCCGTCGGCGGAGGCGACCAGCACCGGCTCGCGCAGGCCCGCGAGCTCGGGCCGGAACAAGCCGCCGAAGCTGCCGATCTCGCTCAGCACGCCGGGGGTGAACGTCGCCCGCGCCAGCTCCTTGACGCGCGCCAGCCCCTTTTCCTTGGCGTCGACGTCAACGCCGGCCGATCGGTAGGCGCCGGTGTTTCCTGAGCCTGGGCCCGTCATGTCGTCGCGGCGGCCTCATCACTTCTCAGGCAGGGGCGCGACGTCGTTGCAGACCTCGCGCGGCGTGGCGATGTCGCGGAAAAACACCAGATGGGTGCTCCAGATGGTGAAGGTCTTGCTCGGGCAGCGCAGGTTCGAGACCTTCTCGGCGGCGGTGCCCGCGGCGCTCGCCTTGACCAGGCCCACCGACTGGTCGCGGACGTCGATCTGCTGCGACACCCAGGCGGTGCCGTCCGGCCCTTCCGCCAGCCACAGGTCGGAGAGCGTCTGGCCCATCGCCACGTTCTGGCGCTTCGCCCCCGCGTCGAGGCTGGCCAGCATCTTCTCCTCGACCTTGCGATAAGGGTCGTCGAGCCTGGCGCGCCAGGCGACCTTGCCGTCGAGCGACAACACCTGGAGGTCGCCGGTGAAGCTCTCGAGCGTGAACAGCAGGCGCCGCGCGACGTCGTAGCGCAGCAGCACCTGGCGCACGCGCGTCGCCCCCGCCGCCAGCTTGATCTCCGGCTCGGAGCCCAGGCTCTTCACCAGCTTGCGCTGGCGCAGGCTCCACAGCTCCACCCGGTGCGCCGCACGCTGCGGCGACAGCGCGACGGTGTCCTGGTCGATCCAGCACACCCAGCTCGCCGGCGCCGGCAGCACCAGCTCCTCGTGCTTGCCGGGCGCGCTCCCCGGCCGCACCCACTCCAGCACGCGGCCCTCGCCGCCCGGGCCGGCGAGCGGCGACAACGCCACGGCGCCCCACTGCGCGTCGCCGTCGACCGCGGAAGCGTCCAGCGGCACTCCGATCGTGGGCAGCCGCTCGGCCGCCGGCGAGAAGAACCGCGCCGAACCCTCCAGCGCCTCCCAGGCCCAGAGGTTGCCGGCGTGGTCGACGCCCATCCAGCGCGCTCTCACCAGCGCGGCCAGGGCGAGCGCGTCCTGGCTGGGCTGGACCGCCTGCCGGGAGGCCGGCGCCGGCGTGGCGGCCCGGGCCGGGCGCTCGGCCCGGGTCCCCGGCAGTGCACAGACCAAAGCGAGGGCGCAGACGCGCGCCAGGGGGGCGGCACTCCGCAGGCGGGAAGCTGCGTGTCGAGCGGATCGCGAACGGTTCATCCGCGGCATCTTAGCGGATCTCAGCGGATCTCATGGACCTCATCGGATCTCATCGCGCTTTCGGCATGACATCGGCGGCGGTTTCAGAATACCATCGGCGCGCCCGCGGCTCGGCGCCGCGGACTCCCCCACCCAGCCATGATCTCGCCGCATCCATTCCGGGTCTTCGGCCCCTCGCACCTGGCCGTGCTGGGGGCGACGGCCGCCGTCACCGCGGCGCTGGTCGCGGCGGCGCGCCGCGCCGGCGACGGCCCGTCCGGCGGCCACGCTCCCGCCGGCGCCGCCCCAACCGCAGCAGCCGCCCCCGCCGGCGCCGCCACGCGCATCGCCTGGTGCCTGGCCGGGCTGCTGCTGCTCGCCGAGGCGGCGGTCCTGGCGCTCGCCGCCCACGCCGACCCGGCCTCCATGAAGGACCACCTGCCGTTCCAGCTCTGCGACTGGGTGATCTTCGCCGCGGTCGCCGCGCTCCTGTGGCGGCGCCGGCTGGCCTACGAGCTGGCGTATTTCTGGGGGCTCTCGGGCACGCTGCAGGCGCTGCTCACCCCCGACCTCGCGGAGGACTTCCCGAGCCTGCACTTCGTCACCTTCCAGACCCTGCACGCCACCGTGGTGGTGGCCGTTCTTTATCTCACGCTCGGCCTCGGCATGCGCCCCTGGCCGCGCTCGATCCTGCGCGCCTGGCTCTGGCTGCAACCGTACGTAGCGGTGACCGCCGTGCTCGACCGGCTGCTCGGCGCCAATTACGGCTATCTCTTGCGTAAGCCGGTGCAGGCCAGCGTCTTCGATTACCTGGGCCCATGGCCCTGGTACCTGCTCAGCCTGGAAGCCCTGGCGCTGGCGCTCTTCGTGGCCTGTTACATCCCTTTCGCACTGCTCGACCGCCTGCGCCGCGGCGAGGGGACGCCGATCCCGGTTTAGCCCTTCGCGCCGAACGGCCGCCGCCGGTTCTGCGTTACTCTAGCGCCACGCGCGGAGATCGGGGCAGGAGGGCGATGAGCCAAGCTGACCAGCGAGCGATGAGCTGGTACGAGATCGCGGTCGAAGGCGACGCCGGCGTCTGGGAGACCCTGCTGGCAAAGCTGGAAGCGAGCAGCGGACAGCGCGCCGTCCGTTGCCCCGAGGTGCCGCTGGGTCCCGAGTCGCAGGGCGAGCGCCTCCACGGCCTGCTTCACGCCGGCTCCCATCACGCGGCCTTCGCTCCGGGCGAGCTGGCGCGGGGGCTGACCGCGGCGCTGGCGACGCTCGCGGCGCCAGCGACGCTCGCGGAAAGGGCGGCGCCGGCGGATGTCGACGCGCCCGCCGTGGCCGAAGCCCATATCGGCCTGCGCCTCGAGCAGGTGCGCAAGGTCGAGGGCGGCCACTTCGACTTCAGCGTCGAGGTCTTCGCCGAGCCGATCGCGCAACAGATCCGCGCCGTCCTCGCTGCGCCGCCGCCAGGCGTCGAGGTGCACGCCAGCAGGGACGAGGAGGAGAGGGGGCAAGGCGGCGTTCCCGGATCGGTCGAGCTGTACGCGCCGCTCCACTGCTATGCCTACCGGGCCTGGGGCACGGTCACCGGCCCCTTCCCCGGGATTCTGGAGATGCATCGGCGGCTGCATTCGCTGCCGTTCGTGTACGAGCGCCAGCTCGAGCTCGCGACCCACCGCGTGGACCCCGCGGACTTCGCTCCGCTCGCCTGCTCCGCGGTGGAGGAAAGATGACCGCCGCGACCGGACGCGTCGCGCTGCTCCTGGCCGTCTGGCTGGCCGCCGCCGGTCTCGCCGGCGCCGCCGGTCTCTGGCTGCGGCTGCCGGCGCCGGTCATCGGCGTGACCCTCTGGCTGCTGGTCGCGGCGGTGCTGGTCGCTGGTGGCGGTCGCCGGCGCTGGGCGGCTGGTTGCGGGACGTCGATCCGCGCGTCCTCATCCTGCTGCACGTCACCCGGCTGGTGGGGATCGAGTTCCTGGCGCTCTTCCAGCGCGGCAAGCTGCCGTTTGCCTTCGCCACTCCGGGCGGCTACGGCGACATCCTGGCCGCGCTCGGCGCGCTGCTGGCCGCCGTGCTCTGCGTGCCGGTGCGGAGCGCCTGGCGGCGGCTGGCGCTGCTGAGCTGGAACAGCTACGGCCTGCTCGAGCTGCTGCTGGTCGTCGGTACCGCGATGCACTTCTTCCTGACCAGACCCGCGGACGTCGCGCCGCTGCGCGTGCTTCCGCTCTGCCTCCTCCCCACCTTCCTGGTGCCGATCCTGATCGTCAGCCACATCGTGCTGTTTGCCCGCTTCGGTCCGGCGCCGGCCATCAGCTTCCCCGAGGACCGCTGACGGCACAGCGCCGGCGGACGGGCCCGCCGCGCAGCACCGGCGGGAGCGGCGGCCGAGCGCCTCAGACGCTCGGACCGCTCAAAGCAGGGCGCTCAGTGTGACCCGGAGGTGAAGGGCGCCGGAGCCGCCGCCGGCACCGCGCACGCGGCAGGGAAAGAGGCGCGGGACGCCGCGAAGGAGGCGCCGCCGGTGTAGGAGAAGACGAAGGTGCCGTCCTTGATCGCATCGATCACCGCGTGGGCAATGGGGAGGGGCAGAGCCGGGCAGCCCCAGCTGCGGCCGAGCCGGCCGTAGCGTTGCGCGTGGTCGGCGCTGACGTACCAGGCGCCGTGGATGACGATCTTGCGCTCCTCGGCGCGATCGTTGACGCCGGGTTCCAAGCCGTTGAGCTTGAGCGAGTAACCGTTGCCGCCCTCGTAGGTGCCGCCGGTCAGGAAGAGGCCGAGGCTGCTCTGCCGGCTCTCGGCGGTATTGGAGAAGCGGGTGGCGTAGTTGTCGCCGCTGCCGGCGCCGTGGGCCACGAGCTCGTGGAAGAGCACCCTGCCGTGCGCCAGGTCGAGCACCCACAGCCGCGGCTCGGTCGAGGGGAGAGAGTAGTCGATCAGGGTGAGCAGATCGTCCCGGCCGGCCAGGCCGCGGGTGCGGGCGCACGCGACCGCGTCGAGGGCCGCCGCCAGGGCTCGCGGCCTCAGGCCGGCGACGTCCCGGAAGGCAGCAGGCATCGCGGCCATTGCGCCGGGGACCGGGGCGGCCGCGGCGGCTGCCGGCCGCGGCGCCGCGACCAGCACCAGCGGCAGGATGCCGAGCAGAACAAGCACGGCATGCCTGCCGGCGACGCTCCTCCCGCGGCCGCGACCTCTCGGGGCGGCGGGAGCCACAAGGCTCTCAAGATTCACGCGCAACATAGTACCTCGCGGCGGCGCCAACCTCAAGCGAACCGCGAGCTTGCGGATCACGCCGGCGGCCCCGGCGGCGGACGACGTCCCCAATTGACATCGCAGCCTGAGCTGTTCAAGCCGCGCGGGGAGGCCGATATTCCCGGCGTTTCCCGGCGACAGGCAGTCCGCCGGCGGGCGGGCCCTGTCCCCGTCGCCCGCCGTTCTGCGCGCCGAGATGTGCGATCATCGCCGCCAACATGGCCAGGGATCTCGAATCCCGGATCTTGATGAGCGCCGGGGAGGTTTCGGGCGCTCCCGCCATGAGACGCCTCCTCGCGCTCTGGCTGGTTCTGGCCGCCGCCTTCTGGGTCGGGCGCATCGCCGTCTCCTTGACGCTGTTCTACAGCCTCGACCTGACCTTCCGGTCTTTCGTCGAGCTGATCGTGGTGCCGGGGCTGCAGGCTGCGGCGGTGACCTGGGCGACGCGGCTGCCCGCGGGTCCAGGGCTGCTCGCCCCCTGGCGCCAGATGCTCACGTCGCCGCCATGGCGCGTCATCCTGGCGTGCGACCTGGCCGTGCTGGGCGCCGCCTGGCTGGCCTTGGGGCTCGCCGCCGGACCACCCGCGCTCCGCTTCGGCGCCGGCGCCGGACTGCCGCTGGCGGCGCTCTCCACCAAGCTCGCGGCAGCCGCGGCGCTGCTCGCCGTCGCCGGCTGGCGCCGGTTGCGCGGCGCCGGCCCCCGGCTGGGCACCCTGACTCTGAGTGCGGTGCTGGCAACCCTGGCCGCCGAGCCCGTGACCCGCTGGCTCGAGAACGGACCGCAGCGTCTGTTTCCGGATCAGCCGCCGCTGGTGCGTTGGGTCCGCTTCTACTTGCCGGCGCTGCTGGCCCTGCTGCTGGCGCTTTTCGCTGCCCAGTCGGCGCTGTGGAAGGCAAGTCCGGCCGCCGGCCGCGCCGTCGACTGGGCCGTGGCAGCGGTTCTCGTGCTCGCTGCGATCGTGGTAGGAGGCTTTTTCCTTCACCCCTACCTGCGGGACCCCTGGCGCTCGGCGGCCTGGACCGCAGGCTACGTGGCTGCCTCCGCGCTGCTGGTGGCCGCCGCGCTCGCCGCCCGCAAGCCAGCCGAGCTGCTGGCCGGCGATCCTCCGCTGCCCAGGCTATGACTCAGGCGCCGGTGCTCGTCTGGTCTTCTCGCGATCGCCAGCGGCCTGGCGTCGTCCCTTCCCACGCCCGGAACGCGCGATAGAAGGAGTTCGGGTCTTCGTAGCCGACGAGGCTTGACTTGCTCGCCTGAGGGCGAGGGCGAGCAGCCGCTGTCAAGGCCTGGCCGGCGCGGAACCGAGGCGCCGACGATCGGGCCGCGCCGGAATGCCGGGCCGTATCAGGGACAGGCGGCCAGGGCGCCGGTGTCGAGGATGGGAGGGAAGGGCGGGCCCTGGTTGGTGGTGTAGGCCTTGCTCACTCCGGTTCGGGTGTCCTCGACGATCAAGTCGGCGGCGACGTTGGTCAGGCCGGCGGCAAAGAGCCAGTAGCGGTTGCCCAGCCCGCAGCCGTTCAGTACCTTGACGATGACCTCGACGTTGTTCTGATTGAAGAACCAAAAGTAACCAGTGTCGGCGGTGAGCTGGACCGCCTTGCCGGCGCCGGCTGCCGCGGCCGAGGATTGCCAGCGAATGGTGACCCGGAAGCGGCCGCCGTTGAGACAGAGCGAGGTGGGCGTCGGCGTGCACGCGAAGCTGAACGCCGTGATGCGATGATTGAACGAGTCGCCGACGAACACCCGGCCCACGGCGTCGGCGGCGATGCCTTGGATGTAGCGGAACTGGCCCAGACCAATTCCCGTCGAGCCCCACTGGGCGAGCAGCGTGCCAAGGGGATCCAGGGCGGTGATTTGACCGCCGTTCGTCGATCCTACGATCACGTTGTCGTTCGGATCGACGGTCACCGCCTGGGGATAGGGGAAGGTCCCCGGCACTGGAAACTGGCCGCGGAACTGCCCATACGGGGAGAAGGCCTCGACGCGGTCGTTGTAGGTGTCGGCGACGTAGACGTTGCCGCCGGTGTCGAGGGCGAGCGATGCCGGATAGGAGAATTGCCCGGGGGCGCTGCCACTCGAGCCCCAGCTGCCAAGCAGCTGGCCATTGCCGTCGACCTTGACGATGCGCACGTTCGTCACGTCTGCCAGGTAGACGTTGCCGCCGCTGTCGATGGCGATGGCGCTGGGGACCCCGAGCTGAGCCGTGCTGAACGAGCCGAGCCAGTTGCCGCCGGGCCCGAACTTGGCGATGCGCTGGTTGTTCGAATCCACGACGTAGACGTTGCCTGACGGGTCGATGGCAACGTCGGCCGGCGCGTTCAGCTGCCCATTGCCGGCGCCCAGGCTGCCGAATTGGGCGAGGAAGCGCCCGCTGGCGGTGAACTTCTGGACGCGATTGAAGTAGGTGTCGGCCACATAGACGGCGCCCGAGCTATCCACGGCGACGCCCTGCGGACCGTTGAGCTCGCCGGGACCGGCGCCCTGCCATCCCCACTGGCCGAGGTACTGGCCGGCGGTCGAGAACTGCTCGATGCGCTGGTTGCCGGCGTCTGCCACGTAAACGCCTCCGGCCGGGGAGACGGCGATGCCGCCAGGGCTGGTGAATTGCCCGTTGCCCGTCCCGGGGCTGCCCCAGCCGGTGAGAAACGCTGCCGCGGAGCTGAACTTCTGCACCCGGCCGAGGCCCCCGTCGGCGACGTACACGTTGCCCGCTGCGTCGGTCGCGAGCCCCGACGGATAGTAGATCTGATCGGGGCCGGTGCCCGACGAGCCCAACAGCCCCAGGTACTGTCCCGACGAGCTGAAGCGTTCGATCCGGTGGCTCAGGGGGTCCGCGACCAGCAGGTCGCCGTTCATCGCCACGGTGAGGCTCGACACCACCTTGAACTGGCCGGGGCCGCCGCCGAAAGAGCCGAACTGGTTGAGCAGCTGACCCTGGGCGGTGTAGCGCAACACCGTCCCTGCCGCCGCCACGTAGACGTCCCCCGCGGGATCGAGGGCGATCGCTTGGGGCTGGGTGAGCTGGCCGGCGCCGATCTCGGAGACGTACTGGCCGTCCGCCGTGAACCGCTGCAGACGGCTCGAGTCGAGCACGAAGACGTGTCCGTCCGTGGAGATCGCGATCGCTTGCAGAAAGGCGAACTGGCCGTTGCCGTTGCCCTGCGTGCCCCATTGCGCGAGGAACTGCCCGCCGGGGCTGAACTTCTGGACGCGGAAATTCAGTGCATCGGTGACGAAGACGTTGCCGGCGCCGTCGATGGCAACGCCGTCGGGATGATTCAGGCGACCCGGCGACGTGCGGTCCGAGCCGAACGAACCGAGGATGGCCGGAACCGAGATGACGGCGCCCGTCTGGCCGGCGAGCTCGCTCCACGCCCGGGCGAGGTCCCGCGGTGCGGGCGGAGCTTGAGCCACGGCCGCCGCGCCGTTGGCGGCGCCGCCGCAGGTGGCGAAGGCGTTGGCGTCCTGGATGGGCTGGAAGTTGGTGCCCAGGGCGTTCGTGTAGGTCTTCGTCGTCCCGGTGTGGGTGTCTTTTACGGTCAGCGTCACCTTGGTGTTGGTGAGCCCTCCCGCGAACACCCAGAAGCGCTTGGGGCTCAGGGCGCAGGCGTCGAGCACCTTGACCACCACTTCGACGTTGTTCGGGTCGAAGAACCAGAAGTACCCGGTGTCGGCCGTCAGCGGCACGGCCTGACCGCTCCCGGAGCCGCTGGCGGTCCCCCAGGCGGCGGTGACCAGGAACCGCGAGTCGAGGCACAGAGCGCTGGCGCTCGGCGCGCAGGCGGGCAGAGTCATGGTCCGGGCGGCAGCGGCTGCATCGTCGGTGGCCGCGCCGCCGCTGGCGCGCGCGTAAAGCTCGGCCGGCATTGCGGCCCCGCTCCCGGGCGTGGCGCCGAGCGCGTTCGAGGTCGCCAGCAAGAGGACCGCGACCAGGGTATGGTTGCAGGGGGTTCGGCTCATGGGGGTCTCCGGATCGTCTGCCCCGGGCTTGGAGCAGGTGCAGCCAACGCCAACCTGAGCATCAAGCCTTGATGCGTCAGCTGCCCGCCGGGGGTGACAGCGAGCCTCGCGCCAGCCTGCCGGCGAAGCTCAGGGAGACGGTGAGCTCGAGGTCCGACCCGCGTTGGCCCGCTCAGCTGCCGAAGTCGGCGAGCACGGGCGCATGGTCGCTGGTGCCGACCTCCGCCAGGACCTTGCAGGAGGCGGCCGTGGCGGCCACCGCGGTGGTGGCCAGGACGTAGTCGATCCGCCAACCGATGTTGCGCTGCCGCAGGTTGCGCCACGGCGCCCACCAGGTGAAGAGGTTGTCGTTGTCGGGATCCAGGGCCCGCCCGACGTCCGTGAGGTCGGCGCCGATCAAGCCTTCGAGCAGCGCCCGCTCTTCCGGCCGGGTACCGATCTGGTTGGGCTTGCGCTCCTTCGGGTGCACGTCGCGCTCGCCGCGGGCGACGTTGAGATCGCCGCACAACACCAGCCGCCGGCCGGCGGCCCGCTGCGCCGCGGCCCACTCTCCCAGGGCGCCAAGAAACGCCAGCTTGGCGGCGAAGTCCTTGCCGCCGTTGGGCACGTAGACCGACGCGATCTCCAGCTCGCCGAGAGCGGCGGTGACGATGCGCGTCTCGTGGTCGAAAGCCGGGTGCGCGAAGAGCGGCCGCTCGGGCGCGATCTCCTTGCTGACGCCCAGGGCGACCCCCGAGTACCCGCCGCCGCCATGCCAGTACCACCAGTACCCCGCCGCGTCGTGCACCTCCGGCGGCAGCTGGTCGGGCTTGCTCTTGATCTCCTGCAGGCAGACGACCTGCGGCCGGTCGCGGCCTAGCCATTCCAGGAACTGGGCGGCGCGCGCCCGCAGGCCGTTGACGTTCCACGTCGCCACGGTCAGGGACATGGCCCGTAATGATAGCGCCAAGCCGCCGGGCGCCCGCCGCCCGCCCGCCGGCTCGCCGCCGCCCCGGCCGCGGAGCGTCAGCCTTGCAGCCAGTCGCGCGGGTGCAGGAACTCCCGCTCCAGGCGTTCCTCGGGCGAGCCGGGTTCCGGCCGCCAACCGTACTGCCAGCGCACCAGGGGGGGCAGGGACATCAGGATCGACTCGGTGCGGCCTCCGGACTGCAGGCCGAACAGGGTGCCGCGGTCGTAGAGGAGGTTGAACTCGACGTACCGGCTGCGGCGGTAGAGCTGAAACTGGCGCTCGCGGTCCCCGAAGGGAGTATCGCGGCGGCGCTCCAGGATCGGCAGGTAGGCGGTCAGGAAGGCGTCGCCCACACTGCGCAGGAACTCGAAGCAGCGCGGGAAGCCCCACTCCGTCAGGTCGTCGAAGAAGAGGCCGCCGACGCCGCGGGACTCGCCGCGGTGGCGGAGATAGAAGTAGTCGTCGCACCAGCGCTTGAAGCGCTCGTAGACGTCGCGGCCGAAGGGCTCGCAGGCCTCCTTCGCGACCTGGTGCCAGCCGCGCGCGTCCTCCTCGAAGGGGTAGTACGGCGTCAGGTCGAAGCCGCCGCCGAACCACCACACCGCGTCGTCTCCCGCCCAGGCCTTCTCCGCCGCGAAGAAGCGGACGTTCATGTGGGAGGTCGGCACGTAGGGGTTCTGCGGATGCAGGACCACCGAAACGCCGGTCGCCTCGAAGCCCCGCCCCGCCAGGTCCGGCCGGTGCGCGGTCGCCGCCGCCGGCAGGCCCGAGCCGTGAATGCGCGAGAAGCCGACGCCCGCCTGCTCGAACACGGCGCCGTCCCGCAGCACCCGCGACCGCCCGCCGCCGCCCGCCGTCCGCTCCCAGCGGTCCTCGGCGAAGCGCTGCCGGCCGTCCGCCTGTTCGAGCGCCGTGCAGATCCGGTCCTGCAGCGCGAGCAGGTAGGTGTGCACCGCCTGCGGGTCGGGCTCGTTGCTCATGCCGGCAAGCAGTCTACCGCGGCCCGGGCCGGCAGACCGGCAGGCAGCGGCGCCTCCCGCCGGCGGCCACCGCCGGCCGCCACCCACCGCCGGCCACCCTTCCGGCCGATGAGGTGACGCGACGCCGGGCGCCCGGCGTGCGCCGCCCCGGGCCGGCACCGCGCCGCCCGGCACAACCGATCATGTTTCATCATATCGATAGAAAGCGATTCTTCGACGACTTGGCGGCTGCCCATCGATCATGTTTCATCATATCGACACAGGTCCATCCATCGAAGCATTGACAAATGGATTTTATGTACAATCCTCGGGGGCTAGAGTCGTCGCGGAACATTCGCCGCGTGCGCGGGCAAGCCTTATCGCGCGCACCAATGCACTTCCCGGGGAGGGACCTGACCATGAGGAAACTGCTCGCCGCCAGCGTCTTACTGGGCCTCTGGAGCCTGAGCGCCCAGGCCCAATTCTGCGGCCAATCTCTGCAGCAGTCGCTCGTCGCCCACGGCAACATCCCGGCGGGAACCGTCACGGTCAGCAACGACGGCACGAATCTGTACGTGGCTTTCGCCACCGCCGGCGACTTCACGATGCTGCGGGCCGACGTGGCCGTCGCCACTTCGCTCGCGGGCATCCCGCAGAGCGGCGGTCAGCCCAACCTGAGCGCCTTCCCCTATCGCCAGACCTTCTCTCCCGAGGTCACGACCTATACTTTCACCATCCCCCTGGCCGCGATCCCGGCCACGGCGAACACGTCCGTCGTGATTGCCGCCCATGCTTCCCTCGATTCCCCGAGCCAGGGGCATCAACAAGCCTGGGCCAACCCGGGCCAGCTCTTCCCCTGCTCGCAGGCCTGCAGCACGGGCGGCGGCTGCGGCGACGGCGACGGCGGCGACAACGGCGATCATGCCCATCGGGTCCGTCCCAGCGACGGCAACGGCGGCGACGACGATTGTCACGGCGAAGGCGATGGCGGCGATGGGGCGAGCATCGGCAAGCGGGCTCGCATCAGGCTCTTCGACGACGGGCACGGGGGGACGGGGCAGTGCGGCGGCGGCGGCGGCGACCACGGCGACGGCCAGGGAGTGTCCCCGCTGTGGGGCGGCGGCGATGGCGGCGGCGACCAGAGCTGCGGCGGCGGCGACCACCACGGCGACCATCAGCATTCGGGTGTGTCCCCCCAGGACGGGGGCGGTGACGGCGGCGACGAGCACCACCATAAGGACGGCGGCAGCGACTGCCAGGCTGGGTGCGGCGCCGTCTACTTCAGCTACGTGGTGCAGCGGTGCCTCCACGAGTAGCCTGATCGCAAGGCAGCTCCCCGGGCGGCCTCCTCTCCGCCGCGCCGCTGGCAACCGCCCGCAGGACGGGCTCGCCAAGCGTGCCGGCGGGGGGCCGCCGGCGGGGGCCCGAAACGACTAAGCCTGGTCGACGGCGCGGATCGGGAAGAGTTCGGCCTGCCGCTTGTCCTCGGCGGAGATGGGGACGCGGTAGTCGCCGGTCCAGCAGGCCGTGCAATAGCTGTCGCGCGGGCCGCTGACCGACGCCAGCAGGCCGTCGAGCGAGAGGTAGGCCAGGCTGTCGGCCTCGACGAAGCGGCGGATCTCCTCGACGCTGTGGTCCGAGGCGATCAGCTCGCCGCGGGTCGGGGTGTCGATCCCGTAGTGACATGGCCACTGGGTGGGCGGCGCCGAGATGCGGACGTGGACCTCGGCGGCGCCGGCGTCGCGCACCATGCGCACGATCTTGCGCGAGGTGGTGCCGCGCACGATCGAGTCGTCGACCAGCACCACCCGCTTGCCGGCGATCAGCTCACGGATGGGGTTGAGCTTGACCTTGACGCCGAAGTGGCGGATCGACTGCTTGGGCTCGATGAAGGTCCGCCCCACGTAGTGGTTGCGGATCAGCCCGAACTCGAGCGGCAGGCCCGACTCGCGGCTGTAGCCAAGGGCGGCGAACAGCCCGCTGTCCGGCACCGGCACCACGATGTCGGCGGCCGCCGGCGCCTCCCGCGCCAGCCGCGCCCCCATCTGCAATCGGGTCTGCGACACCGAATCGCCGAAGACCTTGCTGTCGGGGCGCGCGAAATAGACGTGCTCGAAGATGCAGCGCGCCGGCTCGGGAGCGCGCTCCAGATGGTAGCTCTCGACCTTGCCGCCGCGCGCCACCGCCACCTCGCCCAGGCCGACCTCGCGCACCAACCGCGCCTCGAGCAGGTCGAAGGCGCAGCTCTCGGAGGCGAAGCAGGCGCAGCCGTTCAGGTCGCCGATGACCAGCGGCCGGAAGCCGTTGGGGTCCCGCGCCGCGATCAGGCAGTCGTTGGTGATCAGCAGCAGCGAGTAGGCGCCGCGCACCTTCTCCAAGGCGAGGATGAACGACTCCACCACGTCGCGCCGCGGCTCCCGCGCCATCAGGTGCAGGATGACCTCGGTGTCGCTGGTGGTCTGGAAGATGGAGCCCTCCTGCTCGAGTCGCTGGCGGATCTCGACGGCGTTGGTCAGGTTGCCGTTGTGGATGATGCCGAGCGGCCCCATCGAGGTCTTGACCACGATCGGCTGCGCGTTGGCGATGACGCTGGTTCCGGAGGTCGAGTAGCGCGTATGGCCCATGGCGCGCTTGCCGGGCAGGCGGACCAGCACCTTCTCCTTGAAGATGTCCGAGACGTGCCCCATGCCGCGCTCGACGTGCAGCTGGGCGCCGTCCCAGGACACGATCCCGGCGCTCTCCTGTCCCCGGTGCTGCAGCGCGTACAGCCCGAGGTAGGTCAAGTTAGCCGCGTCGTCACAGCCGTCGATGCCAAAGATTCCGCACATAGCCGTCGGTCATTGGGTCGGGAGCATGGTCTCAGGTGCGCACCCTTCGTAACGATCGCAGCTCCACCAAAATTCTCGGCCCGCTTGCCGCCTGGCCGCTCACGCCCCAGGCAGCCTCCGCCGCCGCTCACAGCCGCCGCTCACAGACCGAGGGCCCGCGGCAGCGCGGTAGCCCAGATCTCGCGCAGCGCCGCGACCGGCGCCCGCAGCAGCTCGCCGCCGCTCTTGACCGCCAGCTGGTCGCCGCCGGCGGCGCCGACGTCGGCGGCCGGCACCCCTGCCTCCTCCGCCTCGCGCAGCACCCTCTCCGCCGCCTCGGGGCGGCAGGCGACCAGCGCCCGCGCCTGGGTCTCGGAGAAGAGGTCGGCGCCGGCCAGCCCGATCCCCTCGAGATCCACCGCGGCGCCCAGCCCGCGGCCGAAGCACGCCTCGGCCAGGGCCACCGCGAAACCGCCCTCCGCCAGGTCGTGCGCGGTCGTCACCAGGCCGCGGCTGACCAGCCGGCGAAGCAGCCGGGCCAGCCGCAGCTCGGCGTCCAGGTCCACGGCCGGCGGCCGCCCCTGCTCGACGTCGTAGAGCAGCCGCAGGTAGGCGGAGCCGCCGTGCTCGCCGCGGTCGCGCCCCAGGAGCACGATGCGGTCCCCGGCGCCGGTGAAGTGCCCGGCGGGCAGGTCATCGAGGCTGGGGATGACGCCCACCATGGCGACCGTGGGCGTCGGGTGGATCGACCGGCCCTCGGTCTCGTTGTAGAACGAGACGTTACCCGAGACGACCGGCACGCCCAGCGCCCGGCAGGCGGCCGCCATCCCCCGCACCGCCTCCCGGAACTGCCAGGAGACCTCGGGGTTCTCGGGGTTGCCGAAGTTGAGGCAGTCGGTCAGGCCGACCGGCTCGGCGCCGACGCAGGCCAGGTTGCGCATCGCCTCGGCGACCGCCTGGGCGCCGCCCGTCCGCGGGTCGAGCGCGCAGTAGACCGGGTTGACGTCCGACTTGAGGGCCAGACCGGAGCTGGTGCCCTTGAGGCGCAGCACCGCGGCGTCGGCGCCCGGCCCCACCACCGTGCCGGTGCGCACCGAATAGTCGTACTGGTGCCAGATCCACTCTTTGCTCCCGAGCTCGGGGGTGCCGAGCAGGCGCTCGAGAGCCGCGAGCGCGCCGCCCTGGTCCGCGGGCTGCGGCACCTGGGGCGGCGCCTGGCGAGCCGCGAGGTCGGCCGGCGGGGCGGCTGGCCGCCGGTAGACCGGCGCCTCCTCGGTGAGCGGCTGGATCGGCAGGTCCGCCACCCGCTCGCCGTGCCAGCGCAGCTCCGCCCGGCCGGTCGCCGTCACCTCGCCGATCGCCGCCACCTCGAGCCCCCAGCGCCGGAAGATCCGCGCCACCTCCTCTTCCTGGCCGCGGCGCGCCACCACCACCATCCGCTCCTGCGACTCGGAGAGCATCATCTCGTAGGGCGTCAGCCCCGGCTCGCGCAGCGGCACGCGGTCGAGGTCGAGCACCATGCCGGTGCCGCCGCGGCCCGCCATCTCGAACGTCGAGCTGGTCAACCCGGCCGCTCCCATGTCCTGGATGGCCACGATGGCGCCGCCGCGCATGGCCTCGAGGCAGGCCTCGAGCAGCACCTTCTCGGTGAACGGGTCGCCCACCTGTACGGTGGGCCGCTTGGCCTCGCTCTCGGCGTCGAACGACTCCGACGCCATGGTGGCGCCATGGATGCCGTCCCGCCCAGTGCGGCTGCCGGCATAGAGGATGGGATTGCCGGCGCCGCTGGCGCGCGCCTTGAAGATGTGGTCGCGGCGAGCGATCCCGAGGGCAAAGGCGTTGACCAGGATGTTGCCGTTGTAGCAGCTGTGGAAACCGGTCTCGCCGCCGACCGTCGGGATGCCGACGCAGTTGCCGTAGCCGCCGATGCCGCGCACCACGCCGTCGATCAGGAAGCGCATCCGCGGCGCGTCGATCTCGCCGAAGCGCAGCGCGTCCAGGCAGGCGATCGGCCGCGCCCCCATGGTGAACACGTCGCGCAGGATGCCGCCGACGCCGGTGGCGGCGCCCTGGTAGGGCTCGATGAAGCTCGGGTGGTTGTGGCTCTCCATCTTGAAGACGGCGACCCACCCGTGGCCGACGTCGACGACGCCGGCGTTCTCCCCCGGCCCCTGCACGACGTGCGGGCCGCTGGTGGGGAACTCCTTCAAGTAGACCTTCGAAGACTTGTAGGAGCAGTGCTCGGACCACAGCGCGGCGGTGATGCCGAGCTCGGTGTAGTTCGGGTCGCGCCCCAGCATCGCGTGCAGCCGCTCGAGCTCCTCGGCAGTCACGCCCTGCGCCCGCGCCAGCTCCGCGGTCACCGGCGGCTCTGCCTCCCCCCTCGCGATACTCGCCATCAGGGCAAGGCCTCCAGGCGCTCTTCCTGGCGCCCGAGGCGCCGCGCCGGCCCTGGCTGCCGATATAGCTGGGCCTGCCGGTTCTGCCCGGCCTGCAGGGTCTCGAGCGCGGCGGTGAAGATCGCCAGGCCGTCGGTGTTGCCCAGGATCTCCTCGGCGCAGCGCTCGGGGTGCGGCATCAGGCCGAGCACGTTGCCTGCCGGATTGCAGATCCCGGCGATGGCGCGCGCCGCGCCGTTGGGGTTCCAGGCCGGGTCGATCTCCCCCGCCGGGGAGGCGTAGCGGAAGGCCACCAGCCCCGCCGCCTCGAGCGCATCCAGGCGCTCGGGAGAGTCCTCGTAGTTGCCCTCGGCGTGGGCGATCGGCATGCGCAGCAGCTGGCCGGAGCGCAGCTTGCGGGTGTATGGCAGGTCGTCGCGCTCGACCCGCAGCCAGACGTCACGGCAGACGAATCGCTGGCTGGCGTTGTGCCGCATGGCCCCCGGCAGCAGCCCGGCCTCGAGCAGCACCTGGAAGCCGTTGCAAATGCCGAGCACCAGGCCGCCCGCCGCGGCGTGGCGCTTGACCGCCGCCATCACCGGCGACAGCGCCGCCAAGGCGCCGGCCCGCAGGTAGTCGCCGTAGGCGAAGCCGCCCGGCAGCACCACCAGGTCGCAATCCTTCAGCGTCTCGTCCTGATGCCAGAGGAACGTTGCATCCTGTTGCAGCACGTGCTTCCACACATGATAGACGTCGTGGTCGCAGTTGCTGCCCGGAAAGACGACGACACCGCACTTCATGGCCTGTCTCCATTGAGGATCTCGACGGCGTAGTCCTCGACCACCGTGTTGGCGAGCAGCTTCCGGCACATCTCGCGCAGCTCCCGCAGGGCGAGCTCGCGGTCCTCTTGCTGCAGCCGGATCTCGAAGCTCTTGCCGGCCCGCACTTCCAGGACGTCGGCAAAACCCACCCGGGCGAGGGCGTCGCGGATCGCCTTGCCTTGCGGATCCAGGATCTCGCGCCGGGGATAGACGGTCACTCGTGCGATCAACTTGGGTCACCTCCGGTTACGCCGGTTGCCAAGGTTGCCCCGGTTGCCCGGGTTGCCCCCGCTACCTGGAGCCAGGCGGTGGGCTGGAACTGCCCGGCCACCTCGATCCGGGCGCTGCAGCCCTCGCGGGCGAGCGCCTCGCCCAGGGTCGCCGCCGCCAGGGCGGGCAGGTTGTTGGTGCGCGACAGGTGGTACAGCACCAGCCAGCGCAACCGGTCGCACAGCAGCTCGGGCAGCCCGCCGGCGGCCTCGCGGTTGGACAGATGGCCATGGCGCCCGGCGACGCGCTGCTTGAGCGGCCACGGATAGGGGCCGTTGCGGAGCATGTCGAGATCGTGGTTGGTCTCCATCACCAGGATGTCCAGCTCGCGCAGCCGCGCCCAGGCGAGGTGGCTGTGGGTGCCGCAATCCGCCACCAGCCCCAGCCGCCTGCCGGCGCCGTCCTCGATCACCGCGCCGATCGGCTCGCGGGCGTCATGCGGCAGCAGGAACGGCTCGACCAGGAACCCGGCGACCTCGCAGGGCTCGCCGGAGCGCAGCACGGTGGCGCCCTGGGCCGTCGCGTCGTCGAAGCCGATCTCGCCGAGCGTGCCGGCGGTGGCAAAGACCGGCAGCCGGTGCCGGCGCGCGAAGCGCGCGGCCCCCCGGCAGTGATCGCCGTGCTCGTGCGTCAGCACCAGGGCCGACAGGCTCCCCGGCTCGACGCCGACCAGCGCCAGGCGGCGCGTCAGCTCGCGGCTGGAAAAGCCGGCGTCCACCAGGATGCGATCCCGGCCCGACTCCACCACCACCGCGTTGCCGCCGCTGCCGGAGCCCAGCACGACCACCCGCAGCGGCGGTGCGAGAGGGGTCGACTCCGCCGACGGCGTCGACCGCGCCGGCGCCTCCGGAGCCGCCGGAGGCAGGGCCTGGGCCGGCGGGGGGCCGGGCAGCTGCTGCAGGTTGTCGAAGAGCTCGAACAGGCTGCGCTGTCGCGCCACCCTCGAGGAGCCCGTGAGGAGGTCCGACACCGCGGGCGAGGAATCCTGTCTGGAATCAGGCCGGGACGAGGAGGCCACCGCACCTAAAAGGTATCACCCCAGGCCGCCGGCTGCCAAACCGACTCCCGGTCGGCCGGAAACGCGGCGCCGCTGTCTTGCCCGGTGCCCCCTAGAACCGGTACTCCTTGCCCTGCTCGAGGAAGCTCACGTCCGGGTTGCCCAGCCGCTCGACCTCCTCGTAGATCCGCGCGATGCACGGCGGCTTGAGGTGGTGGAGCAGGACCGGGACGCGGCGGTGCAGCTTGCGCAGCTCGAGCTGCAGCGTCCGCGGGGTCAGGTGCAGCGAGACGTCGGCGACGTCCTGCAGCGAGTTGTCGAAGCTGGTCTCGACGCACAGCGCCTTCAGGTTCGGCGTCGAGTTCGCCAGCTCCCAAAGACGGGTCGTCGGACCGGTGTCGCTCGACCACAGGACCGACGAGCCGTCCTGCTCGATGAGGAAGCCGAAGGTGGGGACCAGATGATCGACGGCGACCGGCGTGAAGCTGACGCCGTCGATCACCAGCGGCCGCTCCCTCTCGAGCTCCTGGAAGCGGATCGCCGGCAGCAGATGGTTGGGCAGGCGCGTGAAGTCGGGCCAGGTGTCATTGTTGAACAGATACTTGCGGATGGCGTAGAGAGTCGGCGCGGAGGCGTGCAGGTCGATGGCGCGGTCGGCCTTGCCGTAGACGTTCTCGATGAAGAAGGGCAGGCAATTGGTGTGGTCGATGTGCGAGTGGCTGAGCAGCACGGTGTGGACGCCGACCTGCCGCTCGATGGAGAGCGCCTGGGTGAGCGAGCCGGCGTCGAGGGCGATGCTGCCGTTGATCAGCAGGCAGGTCATCCGGCACTCCGGGCTCTCGCCCCCGTAGCCCCCAAGGACCTCGATCCGCATATATCGACGAGATCGTATCTCTCTTGCCGCCGCCCAGACAAGAAAACGTCACAGGGACGCCCCTCCCCACCCCTTCGCTGCGGCCACCGATGCCTTCTGGAGCCGCCTGGAGCCGGGGGGATCAGCTCAGAATCGCGTGCCGATCCAGAAGTCGGTCCTGAGCCCCTGCGTGGTCTTGAAGTTGGTGGGCTTGGCGAAGTCCACGTTGGCTTCCAGCCCCAGCAGGTCGAAGTTGAACCCGGCGCCGTAGGCCGCGATGCCGTTGACCAGGCTATGGTTCTTGCCCGAGTAGAACTGGAAGGGGAAACCCTTGAACCAGGCGGCGCCGGTGTCGAAGAAGATCACGCCGCGGATGCCGCCGAAGCCGAGTATGGGCGTCGCCAGCAGGTCGATCAGCGGGAAGCGGAACTCGGCGTTGCCGAAGAACGCGCGGTCGCCGATCAACGAGCGGAAGTCGATGCCGCGGATGGTATCGAGGCCGCCCAGGAAGAACGGCGTCGGGCGCTTGCCGCCGCTGACGCCGCCCCACATCCGGAAGGCGAAGTTGCTGCGCAAGGTGAGCGGGAAGTACTTGCGGGCGTCGAGCGTGGCGTTGTCGTAGACCGTGCCGCCGCCGCTGACGCTCGGCCCCCACAGCACGTCCACGCGGTAGCGCTGGCCGGCTACCGGCCCATAGTAGGCGTTCTGGCTCGCATCGCCGACCAACCCCGCCGTCACCACCGGGAAGTTGTCGCTCGATGGCGCGATGGCGACGACCTCCAGTCCCTGGTTGTTGATCTCGACGTCGGTGAAGTTGATCTTGCGGATCATGTATCCGGCGCCGATCTCGATCCGGTGATAGAAAGAGAAGGGATACACGATGGTGCCGATCGCGCCGCTCTCCTGGAAGCTCTGCTGCCCGCGGACCAGCCTGCCGGTGACGATGTCCTGTCCGATGTAGAAGGCGCGGGAGTCGAAGAGGCGCAAGTACCATTGCATCCGATGAGAAATGTCGGCATAGATCAAGTTGAAGTTCGAGTAGGTCTCGATCGCGGACAGGTCGGCGATGATGCGCTTGTCGCCCAGGTTGTCCGAGAAGGTCAGGAGGATGCGGCCGGTGTAGGTCTGGTTGGTGTCGACGCCGGCGTAAGCTTGTGCGTTCTCGAGGAAGAACTTGTAGCTGTGGTATTTCTCGCGGTTCGCCGGATCGATGGTGACCTGGATGTCGGGCTCGAACTTCGCCAGGTCCGTCTCCGCGCCCGAGGGTGCCGCGGCCGCCGCCGCTGCCGCCTGCGGCTTGGCGATCGCGTCGGTTGCCGGGGCGGCCGGGGCGGCAGGGGCGGCCGGGGGCGCCGTCGCCGCCGTCGCCTGCGGCTGGGCCTGGGCGGCCGCGCCGCTCGCCGGGGTGGCTGACGCCGCCGCCGCCGCCGCCGGCTGGGCGGGGGCCTCGCTCCCGGCGGGCGCCGCTGCCGCCTGCGCCGGCACCTTGGCGACCGGCTCGTTGGTGCCGGTCTCGTAGATGTCGAAGGACATCTTCCAGTAGCCGGTGTAGACCAGGTGCTCCTCGCCGTCGCGCGCCTTGAGAGGCGCCGGCATGAAGGCGCCGGTCACCACGTTGGTGTACTGGCGATCCTCGCCGGTCGCGAGGTCGCGGCTGTAGATGTTGTCGCGGCCGCCGCGGTCGGAGGTGTAGTAGATGCGCTTGCCGTCCGGCGAGTAGACGGGATCGTTCTCGTTGGTGTCGCCGGTGGTGATCGGGATGCGCACTGCCGGCTTGTCGAGATCGATGCGGAAGATCTTGGCGTGCGCGCCGGCGCCGACCACCGAGACCACCACCAGCGACTTGCCGTCGGGAGAGAACGACGGGGCGCCGTCGAAGATGTCGTCGTCGGTCACGCGGGTGATGGTGTCGTTGCCGAGATCGAGGATGAAGATGTCGAACTTGCCGTCCTTGGTGCCCGAGAAGGCCACTCTCTTGCCGTCCGGGCTGAAGCTCGGCGCCTGCTGCTGCTCGATCTCCTCCATGTCGATGATGCGGCGGATGCCGCCGTTGACCGCGTCGAGCAGCATCAGGCTGCGCCCCTTCTCGCGCTTGGCGAACACCGCGACGGTGTTGCCGTCCGGCGAGAAGGCAAGGTCGCGGCCGAGACGGCGGCCGAGGATCAGCTCCTGCGCCACCAGGTACTGGTACTTGCTCGAAAACGGCTTGGTGAGGTTGCGGATGAACGTCCGCTTGCGGGCGTCGAACAGCACCACGTCCACCTTGCCGTGATAGCCGCTGAACGCCGCCACCAGGTCGCCGGACGGCGAGGCGACCGGGGAGGTCTCGTAGGTGCTGCGGTCGGGCTTCACCCGGAAGACCCGGCCG
>DASZHY010000370.1:0-3936 GCA_035949675.1 Thermoanaerobaculia bacterium | reverse complement strand
CTCCGGCGCGACTCGCTGCTGCGCGAGGTGGAGGGCAGCCGCGAGCGCCTCGGCGTCGAGGCCATCGACCTCTACCAGATCCACTGGCCGGTCCCCGATGCGGAGATCGAGGAGGGCTGGTCGACGCTCGCCGAGCTGAAGGAGCGCGGGGTGGTGCGCCACATCGGCGTGTCGAACTTCAACGCCAGACAGCTTCGGCGAGCGCAGGCCATCGCGCCGGTGGAGACCCTCCAGCCGCCGTACTCGCTGATCGACCGTCGGATTGAAGTGGAGATCCTCCCCATCGCCGAGCGGGAAGGGATCGGGATGATCGTGTACTCGCCGATGGCCTCCGGCCTGCTCTCCGGTGCGATGACGCGGGAGCGGATCGCGGCGCTGCCCGCGGACGACTGGCGCCGGCGCAGCGAGTGGTTCCGCGAGCCCCAGCTCACCCAGAACCTCGAGCTGGTGGAGCGGCTGCGGCTGGTCGCCGCCCGCCACGACACCACGCCGGGGGCGGTCGCGGTGGCCTGGACCCTCCGCAACCCGGCCGTGAGCGGGGCCATCGCCGGCTTCCGGCGCCCTGAACAGGTCGATCCGATCGTGGCGGCGGCGAACCTCACGCTGGATCAGCACGACATCGCCACGATCGTAGGGAGGAAGTGAGACCGCCGGGGGGTGACAGGCCGAGGCGGTTCGATCGATTAGAAGAGGCCAGGCGGCGGCATCGCTTCGAGGTTGCTCTCTGCTGTCGATGGGTCACTGACCCCGACGTGAGGGCGGTCAGAGGTCGAGGGGCGGGGTCGCCGGCCGGCAGTGAGGTCTAATAAGTCTTTGCATCAATCGCGACGCTCGGCGCGCTGCAGCAAGCCTCGCAAGCGAGAAAGAAGAGCGACTTCCGGATCGATCTCTGCGCGCTCCACTCTCGATGGTCCCAGCTCTCGCCTCCGACATTGTCGCCCGCGTAGAGCAGCTCGGCCACGAGGACGTTGCGGAAGGCGCCGATGGCGAAGAGCGCGGCGGCTTCCATCTCCACGGCGATCGCCCCCTCGGCCCGCCTCGCCTGGATCTTCCCGCGCGTCTCGCGGAAGACGGCATCGGTCGTCCAGGTCTTGCCGAGCAGGTACGCATTGCCCTGGCACTCGAGCACCTCACGGAGGATCTCCAAGCCGCGGGGATCCGCCGCCACCTCGCGGCTGGGCGGGAGGTAGTGATACGAGGTGCCCTCGTCACGAATCGCGGCGGTTGGCACGATGATCTGGCCCAACGGGATCGCCGGATCGAGCACCCCGGCGCCGCCGCAAGCGATGACCACCCTGGCGCCATGAGCGATCGCCCCCTCGAGCAGGCCCGCGGCCAGGGGCGCCCCGGCGCCGGCATGAAAGATGGCGATGCGGCGCTTGCGATAGGTGATCTCATAGATGGGGTGCTTCCCCATCTCGCTCCGCTGCGTGGTCAGCGGCACCAGGTTGTCGCGCGCGACGATGTCGTCCACGACGTCCTTGAAGAAACACGCCACCGCCAGCTCCGGGATCGCCACCGGCGTGATCGTGCGGTGGGGCTCGATCAGCGCCGGCCTCTCCGGATCGAACTCAAGGATGGGGCAGTCGTGGGTCATGTCACTCCGCCTGAACCTCGGCCTCTGCGTCGGTGAGACCTGCGACCTGTTCGATCAGGATGGCCTGGATCGCCACGCCGAGCCGGCGGACGGTGGGGGCTTCGAAGAGGAGGCGGAGGGGGATCTCGAGGGCCAGGGCCTCGTAGACGCGGGCGGTGAACTGGATGGCGAGGAGCGAGTGCGCTCCCGCGTCGAAGAGGTTGTCGTCGAGGCCGATCGGCCCGCGCCTCAGGATGTCCTGCCAGATGCCGGTGATCAGCTCCTCGAGCTCGGTCACCAGGCCGCCGCCGGGCCCCCCTGCGGGCGCCGCGGGCGCCGCGGGCGCCAGCTCGCGTTCCGGGCGCAGGGCGCGCAGGGCGCCGCGGTCCAGCTTGCCGCTCGGGGTGAGCGGCAGGGCGTCGACGAGCGTAAAGTCGGCGGGCACCATGTGCTCCGGCAGGACGCGGCGGAGGGCGTCGCGGAGATCCCCCGCCTCCGGCCCGGGCCCCGGCTTCGCCGGCACCACGTAGGCGGCGAGCCGCACCTCTCCCGGCCGCTCCTCCCGCGCCACCACCGCCGCCTCGCGGACCGCCGGATGGCCGGCCAGCGCCGCCTCGATCTCCCCCGGCTCGATGCGGAAGCCGCGCAGCTTCACCTGGTCGTCGGTGCGGCCGAGGAACTCGATCTCGCCGTCGGCCGAGAAGCGCGCCAGGTCGCCCGTCCGATAGAGCCGCTCGCCGGGCCGGCCCAGCGGATGGGGGACGAAGCGCTCCGCCGTCAGGCCGGGCCGGCGGAGGTAGCCGCGCGCGAGGCCCGTGCCGCCGATGTACAGCTCGCCCGGCACCCCCAGAGGCACCGGCTGCAGCTCCGGGTCGAGCAGCCAGATGCCGAGGTTCGCGATCGGGCGGCCGATGGGGACCGCGCGCCGTGCCGGCCCCGGCAGCGTCCGGTGCGCCGTCACCTCGACCGCCGCCTCGGTGGGACCGTAGAGGTTGTGCAGCTCGGTGGTCTCGCCCGCGCCTCCCAGGAGCTCGTGGAAGCGCGCCGCGAGCTCCGCCGGCAGCGCCTCGCCGCTGGCAATCACCCGCCGGAGCGAGCGGCAGCGGCCGAGGCCGGGCTGGGCGAGGAAGGCGTGCAGCATCGACGGCACGAAGTGGAGCACCGTCACCCCCTGCTCCTCGATCCGCCGCATCAGGTAGGCCGGATCGCGGTGGCCGCCCGGCCGTGCCAGCACCAGCCGCGCGCCGACGGCGAGCGGCCAGAACAGCTCCCAGACCGAGACGTCGAAGGAGACGGGGGTCTTCTGCAGCACGCGGTCGGCGGGCGTGAGGCCGTGGGCTCGCTGCATCCAGGCGATCCGGTTGACGATGCCGCGATGGGTGTTCATGACGCCCTTCGGCCGCCCCGTCGAGCCCGAGGTGTAGATGACGTAGGCGAGGTTGTCCGCCCCGGCGCCGCCGTCGAGCGGGGCGCCGTCGGCGTCGCCCGCCGGGCCGGCCGCGGCGTCGAGGTCGATCAGGCGGGCGCCGGCGCCCGCCACGGACGCGGCGAGGAGGTCGACCTGCGCCAGGAGCACCGGCGCCGCCAGGCCGCCGAGCCCATCCTCGATCATGAAGGCCAGCCGCTCCGACGGATACGACGGGTCGAGCGGCAGGTAGGCGCCGCCGGCCTTCAGGATGCCGAGCAGGCCCACGACGAGCGCCGGCGAGCGCTCGGCGCAGATCGCGACCGGCTCGTCGACCCGGACCCCCATCCGGCGCAGGCGGCGGGCCAGGCGGTTGGCGCGGGCGTCGAGATCGCGGTAGGTGAGCGATTCGCCCTCGCCGACGACCGCCGTGGCGCCCGGCGTCAGCGCCGCCTGCCGCTCGATCCAGCGGTGGAGACGTGGCTCGCCGCCGCCGGCGAGCCCCGAGAGGTCCGCCGCCGTGTCGTTCAGCTCGACGGCCACCTGCTGCCGCTCGGCCGGCGACAGCAGCTCGATCTCCGCCACGCGGCGCGACGGGTCGTCCGCCGCCGCCGCCAGCAGGCGGACGAGGTGCCCCAGAAGGCGTTTCATCGAGGTGCGGTCGAAGAGGTCGGTGCTGTACTCGAGCCCCCCGCCGATCTCTCCCCCCTGGTCGGAGAGGCCGAGGCTCAGGTCGAAGCGGGAGACCCGGGCGGAGAGGTGGAGCGGCTCGACCGCGAGACCGCGCAGGGCGAACGGGACCCGCGGCGTGCTATTGAGCGCGAGCATCGTCTGCGCGAGCGGCTGGCGGCTGCGGTCGCGCGCCGGGTTGACCTCGTCCACGATGCGCTCGAAGGGGACGTCGGCGTGGTCGTACGCCGCCAGGGCCGTCCGCCGCACCCGCGCCAGGAGCTCG
>DASZHY010000369.1:0-2023 GCA_035949675.1 Thermoanaerobaculia bacterium | reverse complement strand
GGCCGCCGCCAGCTACCTGCAAGCCGACCTGCTCGTCGCCATGGCCCGCCGCGCCGCGCTGTCCTGCCTGGTGGTCGCCCGCTCCGGCCTGGGCACCATCAACCACACGCTGCTGACGCTCGAAGCCCTGCGGGCGCGGGGGCTGCCGGTGGCCGGGGTGGTGCTCGACGGGCCGCCCAACCGCGAGAACCGCCTGGCGATCCAGCACTGCGGGGGCGTCGAGACGATCCTGGAGCTGCCGTACCTGGCGCCTGTCGACCGGGAGGAGGTGGCGGCGGCGACGCGCCACTTCGACATCCAGGGGCGCCTCGCGCCGCTGCTCCGCCTGCGGCGCCACCCATCCACTCCCGGCGCGGGCGGGGGCCCCGGGGAGCACCCTGGGCACGGGCAGGCAGGGCACGGGGGGCGTGCAGGGCGCTCAGGGGACCTTCGCGGGCGACGCCGGCGGCCCCCGAGGGGGCTCGGGGCATGAGCCGTGGCGGTCCGTTGCCGCCATCGCCCCCGGCCCTCGGGGCGCCGCCGCTCGCGCCGCTAGCCGATTGGGTCGATGCCGACCGGCGCCACGTCTGGCACCCCTACACCCAGATGCAGACCGCGCCGCCGCCGCTGCCGGTGGTGCGCGCCGAGGGGGTCTATCTCTACACCGCCGACGGCCGGCGCTTGCTCGACGGCATCTCCTCCTGGTGGGTGAACATCCATGGCCACAACCACCCGCGCCTCAACCGTGCGCTGGCGGCGCAGGCCGAGCGCCTGGCGCAGGTGATCTTCGCCGGCCTCACCCACGAACCGGCGGCGCGGCTGGCGGCGGCGCTGGCGGAGCGCGCACCCGGCCGCCTGCCCTGGGTGTTCTTCAGCGACGACGGCTCGACCGCCGTCGAGGCGGCGCTCAAGATGGCGTACCAGCACTGGCGCCACCGCGGCGAGCCCGGGCGCACCCTGTTCGTCGCCTTCGACGGGGCCTACCACGGCGACACCTTCGGCGCCATGGCGGCAGGCGGCGTGGCCGCCTTCCATGCCGCCTTCAGCGAGCTGTTCTTCGCGGTGCGGCGCGCGCGGACGCCGCACTCGGCGGCGGCCGGCTCGACCTCGCCGCCGCTCGCGGAGGTCCTGGACCGCGAAGGCGAGCGGGTGGCGGCCGTGATCCTCGAACCGATGCTGCAGGGAGCCGGCGGCATGCTGGTGCAGCCGCCGGCCTTCCTGCGCGAGGTGCGCGAGCTGACCCGCCGCCACGGCGTGCCGCTGATCGCCGACGAGGTGCTCACCGGCTTCGGCCGCACCGGCCGCCTGTTCGCCTGCGAGCACGGCCCGGTGACGCCCGACCTGCTGTGCCTGTCCAAGGCGCTGACCGGCGGCTACCTGCCGCTCGCGGCGACCCTGGCCAGCGACGAGATCTACGGCGCCTTCCTGTCCGCCGACCGCTCCCGCACCTTCTTCCATGGCCACTCGTTCACCGGCAACGCCCTGGCCTGCGCCGTGGCGCTCGAGAGCCTGGCCCTGTTCGAGGAGGAAGACCTCCTGGGGCGCATCGCGCGCCTCGAGCAGCTGTTCGCCGGCCGCCTGGCGGCGCTGGCTTCCCACCCGGCGGTCGCCGCGGTCCGCAACCTGGGTGCCATGGCGGCCCTCGAGCTGGCCCCCGCCTCCGCCGGCGGCTATCTCGACGACCTGGGGCCGCTGCTCGCGAGCCGGCTGCTCGAACGCGGCTTGCTGCTGCGCCCGCTCGGCAACGTCCTTTACCTGCTGCCGCCCTACGTGATCACGGACGCCGAGGCGGCGGCGGCCTTCGACGCCATCGCCGCGGTTCTGGATAGCTTGTGACCGCCGGGAGGAAAACGACGCGGTGAGGATCTTTCCTGGCAATGCCTACCCGCTCGGCGCCACCTATGACGGCGCCGGCACCAACTTCGCCGTCTTCTCCGAGGTCGCCGAGCGCGTCGAGCTGTGCCTGTTCGACGAGGACGGCGACGAGTCCCGCATCGACCTGCCGGAGGTCACCGCTTTCTGCTGGCATGGCTACCTGCCGCAG
>DASZHY010000368.1:0-8727 GCA_035949675.1 Thermoanaerobaculia bacterium | reverse complement strand
TCGTGCGCTCCGCGTAACCCAGCCAGCGCGCCTCCCAGTAGGCGTTGTAGCCGGCGCCGGAGACGATCTGGTCGGCGCCGCCGAGCCACTCGGCCGCGGGGAACGGCGCCTGTTCGTCGAAGAGATCGAGCACGGTCAGCGGCTGGCCCACCCCGGCTCGAGCCAGCATTTCCACCTCGCCGCGTTCGCCGGCGTGCAGCGCCACCCGCAGCGGCTGGCCGGCGGGGACCCTGAACAGCTCGCGCAGCGCCGCGGGCGGCCGGCACTCGTCCCGGTTGCAAACCACGATGGGATCGACGACGGCGTCGACCCGCGGATGAGTGCTCGGCTCGATCCCCAGGATGCGGCTGTACTGCTCCGGTTGGAAGGGGGCCGCCGGCGGTCCGGTGAGCCACACCGGCGGGCAGATCCGCACCAGCAGCCAGCACTCACAGCGCAGAGCAGGCAGGACATGGCGCAACGGCATCCAGAACATGTCGACCAGCAGCAGGTCGGGATCGTAGCGCCGCAGCCGGGCGGCGAGCTCGGTGGTCGGCGCCAGGTGCCGATCGTGCAGCGCCTGGTCGCTGGCGATGGGCACCACCTCGTATCCTGGCAGCCTGCGGACGGCAGGGAACGGCAGCGCTGGCCCGAACATCCGGTACTCGCCGGCAAAGCCGGCACGGGCAAGCCCGCGCCCGATGGCCATGCCGCGCACGGCGTGCCCGGCGCCGACCGTGCCGGCGGTGCAGTAGGCGACCTTCACCGACCCTCAGGACGAGGCACAGAAGAAGTTGAGGGTGCCATGGTCCTCGCAAGTCGCACCGCCGCACTGACCGGTGGTGCCCGGATCGGACAGCTGGAACGGGCTGCTGGTGCAAACGTGCTGCACCGAGTTGTTCGTGCAGATCACGTCCTCCTGGCGGCGCAGGAAGTACTGCAGGCCGGAGTCGATGATGGCGCAGAAACGGCCGGTCGCGTCGGCGGTGACCTGGCTGGTGCGTCCCATCGAATCCTGCAGGGTGAGCGTGCCGGTGACCGGGCCTGTCGAGCAGTTGCTGAAGGTCAGCACCGCGGTGTAGCAAGCGGCGTTCGGCTTCAGCGTGAAGGTGCCGAGGTCCGTGGTCCCGCCGACCACCGGCGACTTCGGGATGGCGCTCCCCACCAGATAGGTGGCGCTGCCGGCGACGGGAGCCGAGGCGTCGGCCCCGGGGGGTCGGGGGCGAGGGACCAGGGCCGGGGCCAGGGGCCAGCGCCCAGGGGCTAGTGGGCGCCGGGAGACGACTGCGCCGCCCGGGCCGGGCCGGCGCCGCTCAGGATCTCGGTGGCCTTGTCCACCTCGGCGGCGAAGGTGGTGATCGCCTTGGCGGTGACGGCCACCTGGGCGTCCACTTCCTGCCACTTCCGCTCCTCGATGGCCTCGCGAACCCCGGGCAGCGTCTTGACGCCGTAGCCGGTGTAGAAGCCGGGAGCGTAGATCTGATGGACGTACCAGGGCCGGCGCGGCAGTCCCGGCCCGGTCAGCGCGCGCTCGGCCAGCAGCAGCACATGGTCGAGCCGGCCGCGGCTGCCGGCGTCGAGGCCGTCGGCGCCGGGGCCGGCCTTGTCGAGCGCCGCCTGGTAGGCGCGGGCGCTCTTGGCCAGGCGGTCGCGGGCGTTCTCGAGCGGCGCGAAGTTGAGGTGCGGCGTCGGGTCCCACGGCTTGGGCGTGACCCAGGTTTCGGTCGGATCGTCGGCGGCGTCGTAGAGCTTCTCCTCGATCGCCCGGTTGCGGTCCTCCGTCTCCTCGCGCATCTTGTCGGCCAGCTCCTCGACCTCCTTGACGTAGCGGCCGACGGTGTCGGCGAAATGCTGGAAGTCGAACGGCAGCACGTCGGCCGAGGCGGTGCGCAGCATCACCCGCCCGGCGGTCTGGGCCAGGGCGATGCCGTACTGCATGGTCGGGTCCATGAAGCGCATGTAATGGTCGTAGCTGTCGTAGATCGAGTGGTACTGGCCGTAATGCCCCTCGCCGCCGTATCCCAGGTCGAGCGACGCGATGCCCAGGTGCTGCAGGAAGGGGGTGTAATCCGAACCCGAGCCCAGGGCGCCGATGCGCATCTCGCCGCTCCTGGCCTCCTTGCGCGACTCCGGAGTGCCGTCCACCAGCGTCGCGGCGCGCCGGCGTGCGGCGACGCTGATGTGCTTCTCGGGGTCGACGACGTCGCGCGCCACCTCTCCCATCAGCTTCTCCAGCGTGTGCGAGCCGCCGGCGTTGAGGAAGCCCCGGCTATTGCTGTCCGAGTTGACGTAGAGCACGGCCTTGTCCCGCAGCTCGGCGGCATGGGTCTCCGCCCATTCGGTCGAACCGAGCAGGCCGGGCTCCTCGCCGTCCCAGGCGGCATAGATGATGGTGCGCCTGGGACGCCAGCCGCTCTTGACCAGCGTCGAGACGGCATGGGCCTCTTCCAGCAGGGCGACCTGGCCCGACAGCGGATCGGAGGCGCCGTTGACCCAGGCGTCGTGGTGATTGCCGCGGATGACCCACTCGTCCGGACGCTCGGCGCCCGGGAGCCGGGCGATGACGTCATAGGCCGGCACCAGCTTCCAGTCGAACGCCAGCCGCAGGTGGACCCGCGCCGGGCCGGGACCCAGGTGGTAGGGCATCGGCAACGCGCCGCGCCACGCCGCGGGCGCCATCGGCCCGGCCAGCGCACCAAGCAGCGGCGCGGCGTCGGCGTACGAGATCGGCAGCACCGGGATGCGGGTCAGCGTCTTGGCGTCCTTGAGGTCGAAGCTCTTGGCGTCGGGGGAAGCGCCGACGCCCGGGGTCAGCGGGTCGCCGGAGTAGAGCGGCATGTCGGCCACCGACCCGCGCTGGGCGGCGTACTCGCTGCGGTAGCCGCCTTGCGGATAGACGTCGCCCTGGAAGTAGCCGTCCTCGCGCGGATCGGAGTAGATGATGCAGCCGGCGGCGCCGTGCTCGGCCGCCACCTTCGGCTTGATGCCGCGCCACGAGCCGCCGTAGCGGGCGATGACGATCTTGCCCTTGACGTCGATGCCGCGGCGCTCGAGCTCCTCGTAGTCCTTGGGGACGCCGTAGTTGACGTACACCAGGTCGCCGGTGACGTCGCCGTCGATCGAGTAGACGTTGAACGTCGGCAGCTGCTCGGCGGTCTGGCCGGAGGTCGCGTCCTGCGGCAGCGGCCGCTCCGCCAGCGAGGCGGTGAACGCCCGCGGCGCGATCATCGCGAGGAGCCGCTCCTTGGGGGTCGCGTACAGCACCCGGAACTGCTCGATGCGCGTGTCGTAGCCCCACGACCGGTACAGGCCGGCGATGAACTCGGCGTTCTCCTTGTCGTAGGCCGAGCCCAGGTGGTGCGGGCGCGCCGACAGCCGCTTGAGCCACGGCGCCAGCTCCTCGCGGCGCAGCGCGGCGTCGAAGCGGGCTTCGAGCGCGCGTTGCTCCGCGGCATGCGCCGCGCTGAAGCCCAGGAGGGGGGCCTCGGCCGTCGCCCGCGCCGAGGAGGTAGGGGCGGCGGCGGCGGCCCAGCCCAGGGCGGCGGCGGCGAGCGCGGCGCGTAAGAAAAGGCGGGCAAGGCGGCCGAGACGGCCCATGGCGCGGGCGGTGCGGGCGGCGCGGGCGGGCCGAGCGGTGCGGGCGGCGTGGGCGGCGCGAGCGGAGCGGGCAGAGCGGTTCCGGGGCGATGCGGGCATGGGTCTCCTTGGCGTTACGGCGTCAGGCGATCCCGCAGTCCGGCGGTCCGGGCGGTTCGGGAGCCTCCGCGCGCCTCCAGGCGGCTGACCGCGGCGGGCTTTCGATTCTAACCGGCGTCGGGCACTGCAGACAGACGTCGCTCGCCATAACGCGCGAGCACGATCCGGGTTGCAGCTCGCCGGGCACGCAAATCCGCTATCCTTGGGCTCTCGGCACTCGCGGGGCGGCGGGCCTCGGGGGGGTGCGGGCCCCCGCCCCCTGCCGGTCCTACCATGGCTGCTCCTCTTGGCAATCCCCAGTCTCCGACGGCGGCGGCCGCCACCGCCGCGCCGGCGCTCGCGCTGTCGGGCACCAGCCTGCGCTGGGCGCTGGGACTGTTCTGCAGCTTCATCGGCGCCTTATTGCTCGTCGCGCCGCACCAGTTCGCCGCTCCGATCTACCAGCCGCTGCGCAGCTTTGGCGTGGTCTGGGCCGTCGCCGCACTCGCCGCCGGCGGCGGCCTGCTGTCGGCGGCAGCGCTGCGCACGCGCCGGATCGTGCGGCTGCTGAGCCACGGCCTGGCCAGCCTGGTGCTGCTGGCGCTCGCCGCCAGCCTCGCCGCGGCAGGGGCCTGGGCCGGCCTGATCGTCTACGCGGTGCTCGCCGGCGCCCTGCTGACCCCCGCCGGGTTGCGGGGCCGGCCGCCGCGCGGCGCCGCGGGCGACCTGCTGGCCTTGTCGATGGGCCTCGTCCTGGCACTCATCGGCGCCCTGCTGGCGCTGCTGCCGGGGCTCTTCCGCGAACCCTGGTCCGGTTTCGGCTCCGCGCAGCGGCCGCTGGGGCTGGCGCTGCTTGGCGCCGGCCTGCCGATCTGTTACGTCCAGCTGCGGTCAGTGCCGCGCCGGCTGCTGTGGGCGGCGCACCTCGCCGCCGGCGCCGGTCTGGTCACCCTGGGGGTGCTCGCGGCAGCACCGCCGGCCGCCTGGACCGGCATCGCGCTCTTCTGGGGCGTGGGCGGCGCGGTCACCCTGCTCCCCTGGTTGCGGGAGTGGTGGGGCGGCATCGACACGTCGGCGCTGCGCACCAGGCTCGCATTGGCGCTGGCGACCGCCACCTGCGTGTCGCTGGTGCTGGCGGTGGCGGTGTCCACCACCCAGGCGGAGCGGCTGGCGACCACCCAGGCGAGCGAGACGCTCGGCATCGAGGCACGCTCGGTGGCCCAGAACGTGCGCGACTACGTCGAGCTCAACGGCTCCCGCGCCACCACCATGGCGGCGCTCGCCGCTCAGCTGCCGCTCCGGCCCCCTGATGTCGAGCTGCAGCGCCAGCTGATGGACAAGAGCCGGCCGGGGTACGGCGACGTCACCGGCATGCTGCTGCTCGGCCCCGACGGACGAGTCGTCGCCTCGGACGGCGGCGCGCTGCCCGACCCCGCGACGCTCGCCGACGTCGCGCGCGCCACGGATCGTCTCCCTGGGCGACGGCTATGGCAACCTGCTCGCTCGCGCCAGCGGGTTGGCGGCCGACGTGTCGCGGCTGCCGGCCGGCTGGGATCGGCGCGCAAGGGCGGGGTCCTTGCCGGCGGTCGCTCCCGGCCAGGGCCGCCCGGCGGCGGTCGCTCCCGGCCGGGGCCGCTTGGAGGCTTTTGCCGGCCGCTTGGCGGCCTTTGAAACAGTGCCCGATTTCGGCTGGACCGTAGCCATCGAGCGGCCCGTCGCCTCGGCCCTCTCGGGAGTCGACCGCGGCCGCGACCTCGCGTTCGCGACCCTGTTGCTGGTGCTGCCGCTGGCGGTCGCCGGCGGCATCCTGGTCGCCCGCCGGATCACCCGCCCGCTGGGCACCCTGGCCGACGCCGTCGGCGAGCTCGCCGCCGGCAACCCCTGGGCCCCCCTGGAGCGCAGCCGCATCACCGAGGTCGAGCGTCTGTCGGCGGCCTTCCGGGCGATGCGCGACCGTCTCGCCCAGCGCACCGCCGAGAGCGAGCGCCTGGCCGCCGAGCTGCGCGCCCGCGCCGAGGCCCTCGCCGAGAGCGACCGCCGCAAGGACGAGTTCCTGGCCATGCTGGCGCACGAGCTGCGCAATCCGCTCGGCGCCGTGTCGACCGCCGCCTACATCCTGGGTCAGAGCCGCGGTCTCGAGCCGCCGGTCGCCCGGTCGGTGGCGGTCATCCAGCGCCAGAGCCAGCACCTCGCGAGGCTGGTGGACGACCTCCTCGACGTCTCCCGCATCACCCGCGGCAAGGTCGAGCTGCGCCGCGAGCCGCTCGACCTCGTCGAGGTGGTCAAGCAGGCGGTGGAGACGACGCGCCCGCTGGTCGAGGCCCGGCGCCACCGTCTCGAGGTCTCGCTGCCCGGCCAGCCCCTGCCGCTGGTGGCCGATCCGACGCGCATCGAGCAGGTGCTCGCCAACCTGATCCGCAATGCCGTCAAGTTCACCGCGCCCGGCGGTTTCATCCAAGTCGACGCCGCGGCTCGCGACGGCTACGGGGTGGTACGGGTCCGCGACAGCGGTGCCGGCATCCCCGGCGACCTGCTGCCGCGCGTCTTCGACCTCTTCATCCAGGGACAGCAGGGGCTCGACCGCTCCGCCGGCGGGCTGGGCATCGGCCTCACCCTCGTCCGCAGCCTGGTCGAGATGCACGGCGGCCGCGTCGAAGCGCGCAGCGACGGGCCGGGGACGGGCAGCGAGTTCATCATCTGGCTGCCGCTGGACCTCACCGCAAGCCCGCGCCTCACGGCGGCGGTCAGGGTCGAGCGCGCCTAGCGCTCGGCGCGCGGGCGCCGACGCGCGCTCGCGGTCAGCTGGACAGCTCGATGAGCTTGGCCACGACGTTCCAGTTGCGGGCGGTGCCGCTGACCCCGAGCACCTTCTCGAAATCGATGGTCCGGCGCTTGCCATCGAATTGCACGGGATACGCATAATAGAGAACGGCGCCGTGGACATGGAATCGATAATCCCTGCCTTGCAGGGCCATGAGCGCCTCATGGTGCGCCGCATCTGGTCTGGCGGACAAGAACATCAAATGACATCGCTGAGCTTTGTCTTGCCCCTCCGGCGCGAATGGGTTATGAGCGGCGGCGGCCTTCAGCTCCGCCGGGGAGAGCACGAAGACCGCGATCTTGCGCCCCATCACCGACGCCATCTTCTCTTCCAGCTGGCGCGCCAATCTCTTGGGATCGGCATGCGCTGCCGAAAATAGAACGTTGCCGCTCTGGATGTGCGTGGCGACCTCGGTCAAGCCGCAATCCTCGAAATGCTTTCGCAGATCGGCCATCTTGATGATCGAGTTGCCGCCAACGTTGATGGCGCGCAGCAACGCGAGATATCGGTGCTTCAAGCGTTCGGGCCCGGGGCTCAGTTGTCGGTCTTGCCCGCGGCGGTCGGGGCGGCGGCGGGGGCCGCGGCCGCGCCGGCGCCGGCGCCGCCGTCCTGGCTGGCGCCGCCCAGGAGGTGGGCGCGCACCACGAACCGTTCCGGGGCCGAGCCGACGTAGTAGAAAGGATAGCAGGTCACCAGGGTCAGCTCGGGGCGGTTGCCGGCGCCGAGGACCCCGACGTCGTCGGGGTCCACGACCTGGGCCCAATCAACGGCGTAGCGGTAGCTGCCTGCCAGCGTCTCGAGGTCGATGAGATCGCCTTTCCTGATGTCCTTGAGGCCGCGGAAGACGGTGTCGCGATGGCCGGCCAGACCGACGTTGCCCACCGCCCGCGCCATGGCGGTGCCGGGAATGTGGCCGACCCCGCGGCGCAAGGTCTCGCCACCGACGCCCTCGAGCACCAGCGACGAGATGCCGACGCGCGGGATCTCGATGCGTCCCAGCACCGAGCCTTCCGGAACCGGCGCCGGCGGCGCCGCCGGAGCGCCGCCCGGACGGAAGGACCCGAGGCGATCGGTCTCGCTGGCCGGCGGCGTCGCTCGGCTCGCCGCCCCCGGCGTTTCGCGACCCGCGGCGCGCGCCCGCAGCGCGCGGTCCAGGCGCTGGCCCTGCTGGTAGGCGAACCAGCGGGCGTCGATCACCGCAAAGGACACCAGGCCGAGGCAGAGCAGTCCGATGGCGAGCAGCAGTCGTTCCACCCAGAGCAGGAGGGTCCCCCTGCGGCTCAGGCTCTCCTTCAGGATGTGAGGCATCCGCGACGTCCTCCGGCGCGGCCCCTTGCCTGCAGCCGGGCAGCAACGCGGCCGGACGAGCCGGCCAGGAACAGAAACACCTGGCGCCGGGTCGCCGGCGCCAGGTGTTGGCTCACTTCAATAGATCACGGTCGCCGCGAGCGGCTCAAGCGCGCTTGGCGATCGAACGAACCGTCAGCGCGCCACCGAGGGCCAGCAGGCCGATGGTGGCGAGCAGGGGAAGGTCGCTGGCCGTGCGCGGCAGCGACTTGTTGGCGGTGTCATCGGTGGTGACGCTCGTGCTGCTGCCCGAGGTCGCGCTGCTCGACATCGAGCCGCTGCTCGTGTCGGTGGTCGAGGGGGTCGAGCTGCTGGTGCTCGGCTCCGCCGTGGTCGGGGTACTGGTTGCGGGCGTCTGGCCCTCGTTCACCTTGTTACTGTTGTAGGACTGGCCAGTGGCGCCCTGAGTCGAGCCCGGATTGGGATGGTCGAGCGTGGCACCGTAGGGGTCCTTGGTTTCCGAACCGCCCGGGTTCGAGCTCGTCGGGCTTTGCGCCAACGCCGTCAGGGCCGTGGCCAACAGCAGGGTCAGGAAGATGTACAGCGCGTTCCGCTTCATGGATTTCTCCTTCCGTGGTTGACTGATCGCGCGGCCAGCCATTCAGGCGTCGCGCCGCGCCAGCGAGCGAACCGTCAGTGCGCCGGCCAGGGCCAGCAGGCCGATGGCCGTGAGCAGCGGCAGGTCACTGGCCGTGCGCGGCAACTTGCCGCTACGGCCGGATTCCGTCGACGACGTGTCGGCGGTGCTGCCGGTTCCGGTTGCGCTCGTGTCGGTCGTGCCGGTGGCGGTGCTGCCGCCACCCGCGGTGGTGCCGCTGCTCCCATAGGTGCTGCCAGCCGGGTTGGCGCCGGTCGTCGTGCCGGTGCCAGTGCCGTAGGTGGTGGTGCTGCCCGTGCCGCTGGTG
>DASZHY010000367.1:0-8640 GCA_035949675.1 Thermoanaerobaculia bacterium | reverse complement strand
AGATTCAGGTCGGTCAGGGCGGAGCGGAGCGACGGCGACATCCGGGGAGAGTCGGTGCGCTTGCACTCGAAACCCAGGCGTTGCCTGCCGCGCATGACCAGCAGATCGAGCTCTGCGCCGCCATGGGTGGCCCAGAAGAAGGACTCCCCGGCGCGCGCTCCCAAACGCACCAGGACCTCGCCGATGGCAAAACCCTCCCACGAGGCGCCCACCTTCGGGTGTCCCTCGAGGTCGTGCAGGGTCTCGAGGTTGAGCAGGGAGTGGAGCAACCCGCTGTCTGCTACATAGACCTTGGGTGAGCGCACCTGGCGCTTGGCGATGTTCGCGAACCAGGGCTGGAGCTGCCGCAGCACCAGAGCAGCAGTGAAGATATCCAGATAACGGCGCACGGTGCTGCCTGCGAGCCCAAAGGCGCGCGCGATCTCCGTGCCGTTCCACACCTGCCCGTGATAGTGAGCCAGCATGGTCCAGAACCGCCGCAGCGTTTCTGTCGGGATGGTCACACCCAGCTGCGGCAGGTCTCGCTCCAGGAACGTCCGGATGAAGCCCCGCCGCCATTCGGCGCTCTCATCGTCCGACTCGCTGAGGAAGGAGCGCGGGAAGCCTCCCCGGACCCAGAGACGATCGCGGACGTCGACACCGACTTCGTCCAGCGTGAAGCCCTCCAGCTCGTAATAGAAGATCCTGCCGGCGAGCGACTCCGACGTTTGCTTGAGCATGGCCGGCGAAGCGCTTCCCAGGACCAGGAATCGGGCCGCCGCCGCTGGCCGGTCGGCGAGCACCCGCAACACCGGAAATAGCTCGGGACGCCGCTGTACCTCGTCGATGACCACGAGACCGTCCAGGCCCCGCAAGGCCAGGCTCGGCTCGGCCAGGCGGGCGAGATCGGCAGGGTCTTCGAGGTCGAAAAAGGTTGCCGGCGGTACTCCTCGACGCGCCGCGAAGTCTCGCGCCAGCGTCGTCTTGCCCACCTGCCGGGCACCCAGCAGGCCCACGACCGGGAAGTGGTCGAGTAACCTGGCCAACGAATCCAGGTGCCGGCGCCGTTCAACGTGCTCCATCCTTGAAATCCTAGCATTGGACGCTAGATTTTCAAGGTGTTTGTCCGCGTGACCTGTTCACCGCATCAGCAAGTGCAGGCTCAGCACGACCAGCGCCGAGGCCGCCACCAATCTGGCCGGCACCTGCTGCCGGCGCGCTCCCTGGACGTAGAGCAGGGTGAGCGCCGCCAGCACCGCCAACTGCACCCACCAGTAGGTCGCCCTGTCGACCTGGGAGAGCCCGATCCCGAGGTGCACCGCCGAATGCGGGTAGAGCGCCAGAGGCTTGGGATGGATGGGCAGATCGAGCAGGAAGTGGGAGAAGACCGCGAGCCAGACCGCGACCGCCACCGCCGCGCCCCGGCGCCAGAAGATCGCCGCAAACAGCGTCGCCCAGGCGATCGTCGTCAGCAAGGAGTGGGACCAGTCGTCGAAGAACACCGCGCGCGCCGTGGGCTCCACGCCGAGGGCGGCGAGCGGGATCCACAGCAGGTCGGGGACGAAGGCGCCGGTGAGCAGGGCCCAGGCCGGCGCCCGCGGCGCGCGGTCTTTGATCGCCAGCGCGGCGGCGAAATGCGCGGCGAACATTCAGGCGCGTCCCGTGAAATCGAAGCCGTCGATCAAGGCCAGCAAGACGACCGGGATGACGATGAGCACGAATTGCACGACGGCGTCATGAACGCTCATTGCACGTCTCCTATTGCACCCTGAGCACCTGGTTGGGGTCGGTGCGTGCGGCGCGGCGGGCCGGCAGCAAGCTCGCGGCGAGGGCGACGAGGACCAGCGCCAGCGTCACCGCGGCGCAGGTCCCGAGCTCCGCGCCGCGCGCTCCGACCAGGAAGCTGCCGATCATGCCGGTCATCGCCGGCGTCGCCAGCAGACCGCCGGCCACTCCCGCCCCGACGATGAGCAGCCCATGGCGCAGCATCAGGCCCACGATCGCGGCACGCCCGGCGCCGAGCGCCATCCGGACGCCGATCTCGTGGCGCCGCTGGCTGGCGGCGCACGAGATGACGCCGTACAGCCCCACCACTGCCACGACCAGGCCGAGGATCCCTAGCGCGCCGGCGAGACCGGCGCCGAGCCGCAGCGTCAGGAAGCCGCGCATGCCGCCCAGCGCCTCCCGCATCGGCCCGACGTCGAAGGCGGCGAGGCTGGGCGCCAGGCCGGCGATGACGCTGCGGACCGCCGGGACGATCCGTAGGGGCGGCAGCGCGGTGCGGACATGCAGGACCTGCCACGCCGCGTACTTCTGGTCCAGCGGCAGGTAGAAGAAGGGTTCGGCCTCGCGCCTGGTGCCGACGTTGCGGACGTCTTTGACGATGCCGACGACCTGGTACGAGACGCCAGGGCGAGTGGCCAGCGCGAAGCCGCGTCCGATGGGATTGGCGCGCGGCCAGAAACGCTCGGCCATGGTCTGGTCGACCACCGCGACCGGCCGGCTGTCCCGGCGGTCGGCCGGAGTGAAATCGCGGCCGCCGAGCAGCGGGATGCGCAGGGTCGCGAAGTAGCCGGGCGACACCATGTCGTAGTCGACGAGCGGCGGCGGCTGTCCGGGAGGTGAGAGATAGCCGGGGATCAGCAACGTGTTCTCGAAATAGTTGTCGCCCATCGGCACCGCGGACGCGAGGCTCGCCGCCTCGACCCCGGGCAGCGTGCGGACCCGGCGCAGCAGCTCGCGATAGAGCACGCTGCCCTGGGCCTCGGTGTAGCCGGCGCCGCCCACGTCGAGGCTGAAATCAACCACCTGGTCGGGTTCGTAGCCCAGAGCCAGCTGCCGGGCGCCGGCGAGGCTGCGCAGGAACAGCGCGGCGGCAATGAGCAGCGTCAGGGACGCTCCGACCTGCGCCGCGGCGAGCACGTCGCGCAGGCGATGCCGGCCCGTGGCCAGCCCGCGGCCGCCGGCGCGCAAGGCCGCCGCGAGCCGGCCGGCCGGCAGCCGCAGCGCCGGGAGAGCGCCGAGCAGCGTGCCGCCGGCGAGCGCGGCGCCCGCGGCTTGAGCGAGCACCCGCCAGTCGCCGCGCGGCGCCAGCACCAGTGCCGCATCGCCGAGCGGCAGGTGCAGCCGGAGCAGCGCACCGCAGCAGCCGATGCCGGCAAGCGTGCCGGCCGCGGCGCCCGCCATCGCCAGCACCAGCCCCTCGGTGAGCAGCTGCCGGACCAGGCGCAGCCGTGCCGCGCCGAGCGCTGCCCGGATCACCATCTCGCCCTCCCGGGTGGTGGCTCGCACCAGCAGGATGTTGGCGACGTTGATGCAGGCGAGCGCCAGCACCAGCGCCGCCAGCAGCAGGAACGCCCGCGCCACCGCCGCCGTCCGCCCGGCGCTCTGCGGGCTCGGCCGAGCCAGCTTCTCGGGCCAGGCGGCAAGGCGCAGCCCCTGGTCGGTCGCCGGATGTTGCCGCGCCAGGCCGGCAGCGGCCAGAACCAGGGCGGCGCGCGCCCGCGGCAGGTCGACGCCAGGGCGCAGGCGCGCCATGACGATCAGGTTGCGGATGCCGCGGTTGGCGAGGAAATCCTTGCTGAAGCCCTCCAGGGGGATGGCCATCGCCAGCGGCAGCCACGCCTCCGTGTCGACCAGCGCGCGGACGCCGTGAAAGCCCTCGGGCGCAACCCCGACGACGGTCACCGGCTGGCCGTTCAACAGCACCTTGCGGCCGACGACCGCGGGGTCGCCGGCGAAGCGGCGCTGCCAGCAGGACCAGGCGAGGACGACCACCGGGTCGGCGCCCGGCGTCCTGCCCTCGGCGGGCACCAGGAAACGGCCGCGGGCTGGCTTGATGCCGAGCACGGCGAAGTAGTCGCCGGTGACGTAGCTGGTCAGGAGGCGGAAGGCACCGCCGCTGCCCGGCAGACCCAGGCCGTCGACGCCGAATTGGAAACCCATCAAGCCGGAGAACGCGCCGGCGGTCAGCTCGCGGATCTCCGCGAGATGAGCGTGCGAGAAGTTGTCTTGCAGGGGACCGGCCTGCTTGCGGAAGGTCAGCTGCACCAGCCGCCCTGGGTCGGCCACCGGCAGCGGCCGCCAGAGCAGCGCATCGACGATGCTGAAGACCGCGGTGTTGGCGCCGAAGCCGAGCGCCAGGGTGGCGATGGCAGCCGCCGTCGTCGCCGGGCTGCGGCGCAGCATGCGTAAGCCGAAGGCGACGTCCTGGCGGCAGCAGTCGAGAGCGGTCTCCCAGGCGGCCGCCCGCACCTGCTCCTTGACGGCATCGGGGCTGCCCATCTCGATGCGGATCGCACGGCGCGCCTGTGCCTCGCCCATGCCGCTCTGCACCTTCGCCGCGACCGCCGCCGCGAAAAAGCCGCGCAGCTCCTCGTCCAGCTCCGCTTCCGCCTGGCCGCGGCGCATCAGGCGCCACAAGCCGCCGGCAAGCCCGCGGGCGAGCCGCCAGGCACGGCCGGCGAGAGCTCCGGGAAAGCGGCGGAACGGCCCTGACGGCCCGGACGGCTCGAACGGCTCGGACGGCTCGGACGGCTCGGACGGCTCGGGAAACATGCTCGACTCCGCCGGGGCCTCAGGTCGCTTGCAGGATCCTGGCGATGGCCGCGATCTGGCGGCTCCACTCGCGGGTCTCGCTCTTGAGCTTGGCCTTCCCCGCCCTGGTGAGCAGATAGTACTTGGCGCGCCGGTGGTTCTCGGTGGCCCGCCACTCGCTCTCGATCCAGCCCGCGCGCTCCAGACGCAGCAGGGCCGGGAAGAGCGAGCCGGGGTTGATGCGGAAGACTCCCCGGCTCATCTGTTCCAGGCGCAGCGCGATGCCATAGCCATGCAGCGGCTCGAGCGCCAGGGTCTTCAACACCAGCATGTCCAGGGTGCCCTGCACGAGCTCGCTCTGCCTGGCGGTCATGCGGTCGCCTCTCCTCTCCACTAGATCCTCAAGAGGAGCCTACACGCCACTCCTCTCGATCGTCAAGAGGAAGGAGCAAAAGGGCCGGGAGGACGAGTCGGCGGCGGCTGAGCGGCCGCCGCTCCGGGCCTTGCGGACCTGCCTTGCGGTTGGGGCGGGATCAGGAAGCGATATCGGAACGAGGGGCGGCAGGGGCCGGCGGCGGGGCGTTGCCGGCAGGGCCTGCCGGCGCGGCGCTTGCCGGCGCGCTCGCCGCAGTGCCGGGGGTGGCTGGCGGTGCCTCCGCCGGGGTCTCCTCCTCGCTCTGCAGGCCGAGATCCAGCTCCTTCCACTCCGGGAGCGCCACCTTGACTCCCGGCCTGATCTGGTCGACGCGCTCCACCTTGAAGGGCTGGGCCGCGTAGAGGTCCACCCGCAGGAAGAGCTCGCGCTGACCCGGCGAGTTGTGGACCACGAAGAGCCAGGCCTGCCGGGACTCGCGGACCGCCGGCGGCACCCCCTGGCGGGCGGCTGCGCCCCTGCCGATCTGGGCCAGGGCTTCGACCTCGGAGACGGGGAGGTCACAGACCACTCGCAGGCCGAGCGACACGGCCACCTCGGTGCTGATGGTCAGACGCAACCCGTGGGGGGGCTTGGACCTGCTGGCCGGAAGCTCCTTCTCCACGATGCGCAAGCCGCTCTCGACCTTCTGCACGTCCGGCTTGACGGTCGCCTGCTTGGCCCGGCGCTGCAGCCACGCTCCGGCGCCCGCCGCCAGGACGAAGACGCCGCCGCCGAGCGGCCAGGGCACATAATCCCTGATCGCGCCGACGAGGGCGATCACGGCCAGCCCGTATGCGGCCACCATCAGGGTGTGCTCCCGACGATCCACGCCCAAACCTTACCACCATTCAAATCCGCGGCACCCCAGGCTCCGATGGGGCTCCGGGGGCTCCGGGAGCTACCCGGTCCGCGGCCTGATCGCCGCGCGGCGCGGGGACGAGGGCGAAGCCCGCCGCCAGGTCCTGATGACGGCGCGGCCACGAGGAGCCCTTGGTGCCGCCTGCCGCGGCGGCGCGGCGCCATACGAGCTCGCAGGGGCGTTGCGGCTCAGACCCGGGCCGGCAGCCGAGCGGCGCCAGGCTCGGCCGCCTTGCCCTCACTGGACGGCGGCAGCTGGCGCAGCAGCTCGCGGATGTGGTCCGGCTCGACCGGCTTGACCAGGTGAAGGTCGATGCCGGCAGCGTGGGAACGGGCGACGTCGTCGGCCTGGCCGTAACCGGTCACCGCCACGATGAAGGCGCCGGCGCCGCCCGGCAGCTGACGCAGGGCGGCGGCGACGCCGTAGCCGTCGAGCACCGGCAGGCCGAGGTCGAGCAGCACGGCCTCCGGCGCGAACTCCTTCGCCGCGGCCACGGCGCCGGGACCGTCGGCCGCCGTGCGCACCTCGTGGCCGTCGATGCGCAGCAGCAGCGCCAGACTCTCCAGCGCGTCGGCATTGTCGTCGACCACCAGCACTCGCAGCGGCCGCGGCCGCCCCGCGCCAAGGGGACGGTCGCCCCCTCCCGGCGAGGGCGATGTGGCCGACGCCACGCCAAGCGGCTCCGCCGGCGCAGTCGCCGCGGCGCCATCCGCGGCGGGCGCAACGGCGGCGGGCTCGGCGGGCGCCGCGGGGGCGGCGGGGAGGCGCACCGTCAGCTCGCTGCCCCGCCCCGGCCCCGCGCTCGCCGCCGTGGCCGAACCGCCGTGCAGCTCGACGAGCTGGCGGACCAGGGTGAGCCCCAGCCCGAGCCCGCCCTGGGTCCGGTCCAGCGGCGCTCCACCTTGCGCAAACAGGTCGAAGGCACGGTCAAGCAGCTCGGGGGTCATGCCCTCGCCGTCGTCGCGGACGCGCAGGACCACCTGGCCGGCCTCCTCGGCGGCGGACAGCTCGATGCGGCCGCCTTCGGGAGTGAACTTCATCGCATTGTGCAGCAGGTTGGAGAGCACCTGCGCCAGCCGCGTCGGATCGGCGTCGAGCCAGACCGGGTGCGGGGGAAGGGTTACGGACAGGGACTGCCGCCGCGCTGCGGCCAGCGGCCGGAAGGTCTCGGCGACGGCCGCGACCACTTCCGGCAGCGCCACCCGGCGGCGGTCGAGCCGCACGGCGCCGCGCGTGATCCGCGCCACGTCGAGCAGGTCGTCGACGATGCGGGTCAGATGCTGCGCCTGGCGACGGATGACCTGGCGCCAGCGCGGCGCGTCGCCCGGCGCCAGCGGTCCGTCGAGCAGGTCGACGGCATGGAGGATGGGCGCCAGCGGGTTGCGCAGCTCGTGGGCCAGCATGGCGAGGAACTCATTCTTGCGGCGGTCATTCATGTTGGCCGCCGCCAGCGCCAGGAGCAGGCGGTCCTGGTTCATCGCCGCGCTCTGCTCCGCGCGCCGCCGCTGCGCCGCCACCGCGCCCAGGACCATGCCGGTGGCAGCGCTCACCGCCATGAAGACCTGCAGCAGCACCAGGCCGCTCTCCGGACCGGCGCCGGCGAAAGGACCGAACCCGGCCACCGTCGCGCAGCTCGCCGCCGCGTAGGCAACCGCGGTCAGACTCACCGTGACCGCCGGCCCGAAGCGCAGGGCAGCCCAGAACAGCAGCGGGAAGAAGGTGTATTCGGAAATCCTGGCCGTGGGACCCTGGCCGAAGAAGAAAGCCGCGCTCGCGACGACGGCGCCGCCGAGCAGGGCGGCGGCCTCCGCCACCGCGCCGCGCCGGTGCGGGAAAACGTCGCCGCCGGTCCACGCCAGCAGCGGCGGCGCGATGACCAGCGCCCCCAACGCATCGCCCAGCCACCAGACCAACCCCAGGCTGGCCAGGCGGTCCGCCCGCTGGACGCCGCCCAGGCCGAGGCTGGCGACTCCGATGGCGGCGCTCACCACCGGGACCGCCGCCGCCGCGCCGAGCAACGCCGCGACGTCGCGCAGCCGCGCCAGCCGGCCATCGAAGCCCGCCCAGCGCAGCAGCTCGGCGCCGGCCAGCGCCTCCAGCATGTTGCCGACCGCGATCCCGGCGGCCACGCCCAGCGGCTCCGCGGCGGTGGCATTGGCCAGGAAGGCGCCGAGCCAGACGCCGGGCAGCGCCCGCCGGCCGAGCCGCAACGTCGCGGCGAGGGCGAGGCCGGTCGGCGGCCAGACCGCGCTGACCTGCTGGGCCTGGAGTGAGAACAGGAACCCGAGCTTCGCCGCCAGGACGTAGAGCGCCGCTACGCCCAGGGCGACCAGGACGTCCGAGGAGGCCAGCCGCCGCCTGGCACCACCGGGGAGCTGCATTGCAGAGCCAGTGTACTGCGTCTCCCCGGGCGACGTTTCGCCTAGCTCTTCGCGGCGCGCGTGCGAGCCGCCTTCTCGGCCGCGGCGGAGCGCTTGGCCGGGCCCTTCGTCCGGGCAGCTTGCTTGGCGGCGGCCGAGCGGTCGGCGGCGGTCCGGCGGGCGGCGGCGGCGCGCGCCTGCGTGGCGAGCGCCTTGGGAGACGCCGCCTTGCGGCCCTCCTTCTTCAAGGCGCCCCTGACCGCCTTGGCGACCCGGGGCCGGGTCTTGCCGCGGCCACGATTTCGCTGCACATCGACGGGGCCCGGAGCGGCCCTCGCAGGACGGCAAACTGCAAGCTTCGAGCCAGTGGCGCGGCGCCCACCCACCTGAGCTACCATCGTCCGACACCATGCCGCGACCGACGTTCCGTCTCCTGAAGCTGGCCCTCCTGGCCGCGCTGCTGGTCTCGCTCGTGCTCGCCGGCGGCCGCG
>DASZHY010000366.1:0-2625 GCA_035949675.1 Thermoanaerobaculia bacterium | reverse complement strand
GCCTCGGCGAGTGATGACAAGACCGTGATCCTGTGGGACCTGGACAGCCGCAAGCTGCTGGCCACGCTGGAAAGGCACAAGGCCGAGGTCACGAGCGTCGCCTTCAGCCCGGACGGGAAGCGGCTGGCCTCGGGGAGTGAGGACAAGACCCTGATCCTGTGGGACGTGAACAGCGGCAAGCCGCTGGAGACGCTGGTGGGCCACAAGGGCGCGCTCTCCGGTGTCGCCTTCAGCCCGGACGGGAAGCGGCTGGCCTCGGCGAGCCTGGACCACACCGTCATCCTCTGGGAGACGGACTTGGGCGTCCTCATGGCCGAGGCATGCCGCACGGCCAATCGGAACCTGACCTGCGAGGAATGGCGAAGCTACATTGGCGCCGACAAGCCCTACCGTAAGACCTGCGAGCTGCTGCCCGGACCTGAGTGCGATTGACTTCGGCGGCACAAAGGGGGCACCGGCGGCCTCGGCAAGACGACCCTGGCGAACCATCCTGGACACATCACCGGCCCGACGGGGAAGATCATCGCTGGCCTGTGGTGGTGGGGGCGCCCTGCTCCTTGCGGCTCAGATTCCGCTACAATGATGGCACCCATGGAATTCTCGGGTCGACTCACCGCCTTTCCGCCGAGCGACCTCCTGCAGTGGGCCCTCAACGACCGCCGGACCGGGGCGTTGGTGGTGCGCAGGAGCGACCGCGAGAAGCGCGTCTACTTCCATGCCGGCGAGGTCATCAGCTGCCTGTCCAACGACCCCGCCGAGTTCTACGGCCAGCACCTGCTGCTCAACGGCCACCTACAGCAGGAGCAGCTCTTCCAGGCCCTGACCTACTGCACCACCCAGGGGGTGCGGCTGGGCACGGCGCTCAACGACCTGGGCCTGATGGCGCCCGAGAAGGTGCAGCAGACCCTGCGCGCCCAGATCGAGGACACGATCTGCGACCTCTTCCTGTGGGAGCGCGGCGTCTTCTACTTCCAGGCCGAGATGCCGGCCGAGGAAGAGATCCTTCCCGAGCCGATCCATGCCATCGGCCTGATCATGGAAGGCACCCGCTGGCTCGACGAGTACCGGCGCATCCGCAAGCTCTTCATCCACGACAACATGGTGGTGCGCCGCGGCGCCTCCTGGCCGGGCCGCGACCTGTCGCCGGTCGAGCGCCGCATCGCGGCTGAGCTCGACGGCAAGCGGACCCTGGCGGAGCTCTACCGCGTCATCCGCGGCTCTTACTTCCGCTACCTGGAAGGCGCCTACCGGCTGGCGATCGGGGCGGTGCTCGACATCGACTCGGTGGGCGAGCCGCTCGACTCGACCACCCGCGAGATGAGCGTCTACGACCTGCTGCTCGAGCAGGCGACCGAGGAGCAGATCCTGGTGGCGCAACGCCACATGGCGGTGCCGCTCGACCTGCTCGAGCGCTGGGTGCCGGTGTGGGTGGCCGAGCCGGGGGCGGAAGAGCAGAAGCGGATGCCGGCCCGGGCCCGCGACTTCTATGCCCGCCTCGACGGCAAGACCGCGCTGCGGGACGCCTTTTCCGGCGATGCGCGCCTGCGCGGCCGCGAGATGGACCTGCTGCTCCTGCAGCTGCAGAAGGGCCGCCTGGCCCTGCTGCCGGCGCCGGTGTCCGAGCTGGAGGCGGAGGCCGAGAACCGCGGCCAGCCGCCGCTCGAGCGCTGGTGGCAGCGGGTGTTCGCCCGACCGCCGCGGGCTTAGCAGTCCTGACCAGGGACTAATACGGCACCGACTACCCCGCCGCCACCTGGGTGCAGGTGCAGCGCCTGTACCTCCCGTCCTTCGTCGTCGAGGTCGAGGTGACGGCGGTCTTTCCGAAGTGACCGCGCTGCCGGTGCGGTAAGCTGAGGGCGAGAGGAGATCGCGATGAGCGAGGTTTCGACCCGGCTGCTGAGCGCCGAGGATCTCTTCCTCCAGAGCTTCCCGGATGCGCGAACGGAGCTGGTGCGTGGGGAGGTGGTGCGGATGACGCCTGCCGGTGGCGAGCACGGTGTGATCGCGTTGCGCGTCGGCGCGCGGCTTTTGGCCTTCGTGGAGGCCCAGGGGCTCGGCGTCGTCTGCGCCGCCGAGACCGGGTTCCTGGTAGGCCGCGATCCCGATACGGTGCGCGCGCCGGATGCCGCGTTCATCTCGCGGCAGCGGATGGGAGAGCGCCCGCCGCCCAAGGCCTTCTGGCCCTTCGCCCCCGACCTCGCGGTCGAGGTCGTCTCGCCGAACGAGCGCGCCGAGGCGGTGCAGGAGCGGGTTCGGGACTGGTTCACCGGCGGGGCGCGGCGCGTGTGGCTCATCTATCCGACCGTACGCACCGTCCATGTCCACCGCTCGCCCTCCGAGGTGCAGATCCTCGGCGCGGAGGATTCGCTGTCCGGCGAGGAGGTGCTCCCGGGCTTCGCGTGCCGGGTGAGCACCCTGTTCGAGCGCTAGCCGGCAGGTCTCAGGCGCCTCCTGGTCGCCAAGGCCCCGGGTTCCTTCTACGCCGAGGCGCCTTCGTTGCGCTCGCCGGAGAGGATCTTCCAGCCGACCACCTTCTCGTCGATCTCGCGCAGGCGGTTGGCGACCAGGCGGCAGAGCAGCTGCATGAACTCGAGGGCGGCGTGCGGGTCCATGGCGAGGATCTCG
>DASZHY010000365.1:0-13451 GCA_035949675.1 Thermoanaerobaculia bacterium | reverse complement strand
CGCTGGCGGCAGCAGTGATGTCTGCGGCGGACGAAGCAGTTCGACAGCAGCAGCAGCAGCCGACACCTCGCACCGGTGTGGGCGACATCAAGAGACCGGAGGCTCCGCCGCCGGAGCAGGAGGGTGGAACGAAGAGCAAGGACCCGTTTGGCGGCCTGAAATTCCGCTTCATCGGCCCTCCGGGCAACCGCGTCTCGGCGGTCGTCGGCGTACCGGGTGATCCGAACGTGTACTACGCGGGCGCGGCGTCGGGAGGGGTCTGGAAATCGATCGACGGCGGCACCGAGTGGAAACCGGTCTTCGACAAGATGCCCGCCCAGTCGATCGGCGCGCTGGCGATCGCTCCGTCGGACCACGCGATCGTCTGGGCCGGCACGGGAGAGACCTTCATCCGCAGCAACGTCTCGATCGGCAACGGCGTGTACCGATCCACCGACGCCGGCAAGACCTGGCAGCACATGGGTCTCGAGAAGACGGGGCGCATCGGGCGCGTGATCATCGATCCCCGCGACCCCAACGTCGTGTACGTCGCGGCGCTCGGCACCTGCTATGGGCCGCAGCCGGAGCGCGGAGTCTTCCGCACGAGAGACGGCGGCAAGAGCTGGGAGAGGGTGCTTTTCGTCGACGAGAACACCGGGGCTTCCGACCTGACGATGGACCCTGCCGATTCGCGCACGCTCTTCGCCGGCACCTGGCAGATCGACATCAAGACCTGGGGGAGGAGGAGCGGCGGCCCCGGCAGCGGCGTGTGGGTCACGCACGACGGCGGGACGAAGTGGAAGCGATTGACTCACGACGATGGCCTGCCCGAATCGCAGGTCGGGAAGATCGCCGTCGCGGTGGCGCCGAGCGACTCGCAGCGGGTTTACGCCCTGATCGAGACGGGCGACAAGGGATCGCTGTGGCGCTCCGACAACGGCGGGGCGAAGTGGAAGCTGGTGAGCCACAGCCGGCTCCTGAACGAGCGGCCGCACTACTACACGCGCATGCTCGTCATGCCTGACCATGCGAACGAGGTCTACTTTCCCTCGAACTCGATGGGTGTGACCTACGACGGCGGCGAGACGACCGACCAGGTGGACTGGGCCGGCGACAACCATGACATGTGGGCCGACCCGATGAATCCGAGCCGCATGATGATCGGTTCCGACGGCGGCGTCTCCATCTCGACCACGCGGGGCAGGAAGTGGTCCTGGGTGCGGCTGCCGATCGCTCAGATGTACCACGTCGCGACCGACACGCGGATCCCGTACGGCGTGCACGGGCAGATGCAGGATGGCGGATCGATGCGCGGCCCGAGCCGTAATCCGGGCGCGGACACGATTCCTCCGGCCCTCTGGATGACGACGGCGGGATGCGAGACCGGTTGGGCCACGCCCGACCCCGCCGACCCCGACGTCGTCTGGGGCGGCTGCTACGCGGGGGTCGTCGAGCGCTACGACGCGCGCACGCGCATGACGCGCTCGGTCTCGGTCTGGCCGGAGCGGACGATGGGAGCCAACGCCGGCCAGGTCAAGCAGCGGATGAACTGGACGTTCCCGCTCGCCATCTCGCCGCACGACCACGACACCGTCTACGTCGGGAGCCAATACGTGATGCGGACCACGGACGGCGGCGGGCACTGGACCGCGATCAGCCCTGACCTGACGTTGAACGACTCGTCGATGATGGGGGATTCGGGCGGCCTCACCATCGACAACCTTTCGGTCGAGTACGCGGGCGTCGTGTTCTCGATCGCCGAGTCGCCGCTCGCCAAGGGAGAGATCTGGGCAGGCACCAACGACGGCCTCGTGCAGGTGACGCGCGACGGCGGCGCGCACTGGGCCAACGTGACGCCCGGGAAGGCCCTGCTGCCGCCCAAGGGCACGGTCGACTCCGTCGAGCCGTCGCCTCATGAGCGGGGGACGTGTTACGTCGCGGTCGACCTCCACCAGGTCGACAACCGCGACCCCTTCATCTTCAAGACGACCGATTACGGAAAAACCTGGAAGCGGATCTCGTCGGACATCCCCAAGAGCCCGTTCTCGTACGCCCATGTCATTCGTGAGGACCCCTTCCGCAAAGGCATGCTGTACGCCGGGACCGAGAACGGCCTCTATCTCTCGTTCGACGACGGCGCGCACTGGCGTCCGCTGCAGTCGAAGCTGCCGCACGCGCCGGTCTTCTGGCTGACCGTCGAGCCGCGTTTCCACGACCTCGTGGTCGCGACCTACGGTCGGGGCTTCTTCATCCTCGACGACGTCACGCCGCTCGAGACGTGGAACGAAGCGGTCCACGATGCAACGCAGCACCTCTTTCCGCCGGTTCCCACCTATCGGCTCCGAGCGGTATCGCAACCCGCCTACGCGCCGACCGGCACCGCGGAGGGAAAGAACGGGCCCGACGGCGCGCTCTTGACATACTGGCTGAAGAAGAAGGTGCCCAAGGCGAAGAAGACGCCTGACGAGGAAGACGAAGAGTCGGCGAAGGAGAAGCCGCCGCTGGTCCAGATCAGGATCTTCGACGCGAGCGGCTCGAAGGTCCGCTCGTTGCGCGGCACCAACGAGGCGGGCATGAACCGCGTCGTCTGGGACCTGCGCTACGACCCGATCCCGGAGGTGCGTTTGCGCGCCACGCCGAAGGGCAATCCCCACGTCGGGGAGGAGAAGCGCTTCGTGGGGAAGGACCGCCGTCCGGTGCTCTACTACGGGATCGAAGACGCCACCCGGGGGCCGCTCGTCCCTCCCGGCAGCTACACGGTGAAGCTCCGGGTCGGCGACCGCGAGTCCACGACCCAGGTCGAGGTCCGCAAAGACCCGGGCTCCGCCGGGACGCCGGCGGACGTCGAGGCCGCGTCGAAGCTGTCGCTGGCGATCTACCGTGACACGATCTCGGCCGCCGGGATGATCGGCGAGCTCGAGTGGACGCGCCTGCAGCTCGAGCAGCTCAAGCGCCGTCTCGCCGCCGCCAAGGCGGAGGACTCGCTGGTCGATGCCGTCTCGGGCCTGGGGAAGAGCGCCGAGGAGATCGAGGCGGTCCTGCTCCAACCGACGATCGCCGATGAGGACCAGAAATCGTTCCGCGGACCGCTCGGCCTCTTCCTCAAGCTCGTCTGGCTGAACGCCGAGGTCGCGACCGGCGCCGCCGACGTCTCGGGCAACGCCGATCTTGGGCCCACGCAGCCCGAACGCGACGTCTTCGAGCTGCTCGACCGCGGGCTCGACGACGCGCGCAAGAAGTTCCAGTCTCTCTACGACGAGAGCGTTCCCGCGTTCAACCGCGCGCTGGCCGCCAAGGGGATCGCGGGGATCGCCCCGGTCAAGGAAGTCCCGCCGGAATTCGCCAAGGAGAAGGAAAAGAAGCCTGACGACGAGGAGGACTGAAACTAAACCGTCAAGGTGCGGCGCCGAGGTCCTGGACGATTCTGGCGGCGATCCAGGCGGCGAGGATGCGGTTGCCTTTCTCGTTGAAATGGCAGCACTGGTCGATGAAGAGCGGCTCCTCGACGCCGGCGAAGACCTGGCGCGCGTCGTAGAACTTGACGCCGCCGGCCGCCAGCTCGCGCCCCGCCCTGCCCAGCAGCGGATAGCCTTTCTCGACGCCGGTCCTGTAGGGGTGGTCTGCCTTGTAGGCGGTGCGCCGCTCCGCGGCGCCCATCGGCTTGGCGCCAGGGTCGTACTGATTGGGCTGCAGGAAATGGTAATAGCGGATGCCGGCGCCGGCGCACAGATGCGCCATGGCCAGAGAGCTGCGCTGCCATCCGGCCGCCAGGTCCTGGAAAAAAGCCTCGTCGCTGGGGTAATCCCGCCGGGGCCCGTGGCCGAGGTAGCGGCGCTCGGCCGGCGCCGTCCGCAGGAGCTTCATTCGCGTCTCGCCGAGCTTCGCCTCGAGGCCACGATCGGAAGCCTGCCAGACGAGGTCGCAGATGGCGCTGTAGCGCCAGGGGAAGCGTGAAAAGGCCCGCGCCAGGCGGACCCTCCGGTCCTCGAGGTCCACGATCGCACCGACGAGCCGCTGCCGCTCGAGGTCCGGGATGCCCTCCACCAGCACGTTCCAACCCCTGGGATAGAACGGAAAGACGCCGCTCGGCCGGTTCTCCCTGAACGGCAGCGCGACCTCGTTGAAGCCGTCGAGATTGATCACGACGTCGAGCTTGCGGCCGAGGGACATGAGGTAGGCCAGCGCCATGAGCTGCTGCGGCTGCTTGTAGCCGCCGAGGGCGAAGCAGCGCAACGCGAGCCGCTTGTGCTGGAAACCGGGGAACTTGGCGAGCTCGGCGAGCAGCGCATCGTGCCCATGGAAGCAGAGGAGCAGCGCCACCGAGCCGCCGAACAAGCCGACCTCCACCTCGTCCGGGCCGCCCTTCCCGGGCGGATCGGACGTGGCGTTGAACCCGTCGGCGGTGATCATCGGCGCGCCGGACTCGATGCGGCTCCGCCGCTGGTTGATCTCCGGGTTGAGGACGTAGCCGAGGTAAGGCTGCAGCACGATCTCGGAGCCCGCCGTCTCCGCGTGCACGGCGGCTGCCGGCGCGTGCGGCGCGGCCGGCGTGCGCAGCACGGCGACATCGCCCCCTGCCGATTCGCCCGGCCTGTCCGCGGCGCTCGCCAGGATGCTCGCCCGCGCCGCGGCCACTGCTGACCGCCCACCTCCCAGCGCGGCCATCCCCAGCTGCGCGATCACGTCGGCCGCCAGGAGCCCCGCGACGACCAGCGCCAGCAGCGCCAGGCGTTTCCAGAAACTGCCTCTCAACCCGCGGGCTCCCGCCGCTCCGGCCGATGTGGATCCATACGCCCGGCGACCCTAGCACACGGCGCGGCGGCCGCATCCAGACCGGCGAGTAGCTCTCGAGCCTGCGAAGCCGGTATGATCGCGGCTCGCGACAGTTCACGTCGGTAAACGGCAGGTCATTCCTCGAGGGAGGGCTGCATGAAGCGTATCCATTTGTTGCTCGGAGTCGTCTTGGCAGTGGGCGTTGCGGTGGGCGTGTTTGGCAGCAAAATGGTGAGTGCTCAAGACCCGTTGAAGACCGGTAAGGTCCTGCAGCGGACGGAGCTGACGAGCGCCAAGGGGATGGAAGCCATCCTGGTGCTTCGTGATCTGCCTGCCAAAGGAGAGAGCGGGAAGCACACCCAGGCGGGCAATGAGATCGTGTACATCCTCGAGGGCTCGGTCATTGTGGAGGAGCAGGGCAAGCCCCCCGTGACGGTGAAAGCAGGGGAGGCCTTCCACACCGTGGCCGGCGAGGTGCACAACGTCAAGAACGCCAGCGCGACCGCGCCCGGGAAGGCGCTGGCCTTCTACGTCGCCAAGAAGGGCACCCCGATCGAAGGCCTCTCGGTGCCGGTGAAGTAGGCGGGCTCAGCAGAAGAGAAGAGAAGGGCGGGTCGAGGGTGGCGGAAAATGAACTCTCCACAGCCGCCTTCGGCCCGCCATGAGGAAGCCTTGGTCCGGAGTCGCCCTTGACAGGCATTGGGTCGGTGTGACAGATTTCTGTCATGCAGACCACCCTAAGATTGGACGACGAGCTCTACCGACGAGCCAAGGCCCAGGCTGCGACGCTTGGGATCAGCTTGACCCGGTTTCTGGAGGATTCGATCAGAGAGCACCTCGAGACCCCGGCGCCGCCACGGCGTGATCGGCGACTCCGTCTGCCCGTATCGACGGCAGTTGGTGGCCTGGCACCGGAGTTCTCGACGCTCGACGAGGCAGTGACCGCCGCCGATCTCGTCAGGGACCGGCGGCAAGCGCGCTGAAGATGCATCTCCTCGATGCCAACATCCTCATCGGGGCGTTCCGCCCGGACGACCCGGATCACGAACGATTGAAGGCATGGCTGGACGAGACTCTGCGCGATGGCGTCGTGGTCACGTTCCCCCCGCTGGTGGAAGTGGCCTTCTTGCGCATCGTCACCCATCCGAGAATCTTCCGTTCTCCCTCCTTGCTTGGGGAGGCGATCGGCTTCCTCCAAGCAGTCCGGGCGAGCGGCCTGTTCCGGGAGACGCCATGGACGCTGCGCATGCGAGAGCGCTGGTGGGCTTGGTGCCGGGACCTCGACCTCGACGGCGACGACGTCAACGACGCCTACCTGGCTGCCGTGGCCGCGGAACGGCGGTGCCTACTGGTGAGCCGAGACCGGGGCTTTGCTCGCTTCCGGGGCCTTGACTGGCGGAATCCGACCGACCTGTCTTGAGAGTGGCCGAACCAAGAGCACGTCCTGGAACAATGCAGTCGTTCGTTAGAGGGGATCCTCATGCCGTTAGACAGAGTCAGCCGCGACCAGGCCGTGACAAAGGCAGAGTTCCACAAGCGTCTTCGTTCTTGGGTCGACAACACCGGCGATGCCATCGTCGGCCTTGATGACGTCGATGGTCGCACACGTTGGGTCCACGTACGCGACGGAACGCGTCTTTTTGCGTTGCATGCCGACACGACGCGTCGTGCGGTTGAGGATTATCTGCGAATGGTTGGTAGTCTAGGTGATGGCTTACATTGGGTGCTTAGAGCCAGTCAGCGCTGTAAACTGACCGCCGTAGCATACGGTCCTCAGCGGCTTGTCCGCAGCGCGTTTTACCTTTACGCAATGGGCACCCCTGAAAAGGCTGAGCTATCCGATTTCGTCCGGGGGAGGTGATAAATGCGGATCGCGGCATGCCACGCCGCCATAGTTGTGGTGGTAGCAGTAGCTCTGCTGTCAGCCGGCACGGCCATCGCTCAGGTGACCGTTAGCAAGGCCGCCGTCACCGACGAACAGGCGCCGTGCCCAATGCAGCTTGACGTCAAGCTTGGTGCGCTTGGTAGGCGCCCCTCGCTCCGAGAAGTGCAAGTCGGTCACGCCTGGTTTAGCGACGAGATGCAAAAGTACGTCTGCCACACCGAGCGCATCTCGCGACTCATGGTTCTGAAGAAGAGTGAGAAGCGCGGTCGGCTTGAAATGTCGATCACGACGACTGTGAAGAGCGAGCAGTGGCGGCAGGATGTAGACCTCACGGTCTCGCTGCTCGATCCAACCGGCAAGCAGCTGTGTTCGAACAGCTGGAAGGACCTCACGGTGGGGAAGGATCGGGAAATCTCTAACTACACTTGGGTGACGATGGCATCTCGGACGAAGACCCCGGAGATGGATTGCACGGTCGACGCCACGCAGTTTGCCGAGATGTTCTCCGGTGACAGTCTGCCCGAGATCCGCATCATGCTCAAGCCGAAGGTGGACGAGGACGAGAAGAAATAGCCATGCCTCAGGGCGCTGGGAGGAGCGCGCCGCCGGGCGCCGAGATCAGTCCTCGAGCGCCGCTTCGTGCACGTCCTCGGCGTAGGGCGTCACCTGGAAGCCCTCGGCGGCGGCGGCGAGGCGCAAGGCATCGTCGAGACAGACGAAACCCACCCGCTGCGGCCGTTCGCGGCACCAGAGCAGGGCAGCTGCCAGCTGCAGGGAGTCGGCCGCACGCAGCTGGTGGACGGCGAGGAGCCGTAGCGCTCGGGCGCGCACTTCCTCGACCGGCTCGATCTCGAACGCGCGCGCACGCAGGTGATCGAGGACCTGGTGAGCCTGGCGCAGCCCGGAGCGCTGCAGCGTCCCTTCCCGCTGCAGGCGCGCGAGAGCGCTGGCGCATTCGACGACGCCTCCCCACCAGATAACGACCGCCGGGTCGCGCCGCAAGAGTCCCTCGAGACGTTCGCTCGTCGGTTGACGCACCAGGAGTGGAACGAGGGCGGAGCTGTCCCAGAACTTCACCGCCCCGACCGCCGCTCGTCGATGAGGCCGCGAAGGGAGAGGCCGCCGGCATCGACGGGCCGTGGCAGGCGCCAGAACTCGTCGTCCAGCGCCATCTCAGCCACGTCGGGCGCGCGCAGGATGCCGGCGCGGACCAGCTCGTCCGTTGCGGCCTCCGGCTCGGCCGATGACAGCGGCGCGATCTTGGCAATTGGCCTGCCATGTTCCGTCACCAGGATCTCCTCACCGGCCTTGACCCGAGCGAGGGCTTCCGACAACGACGCCTTCAGCTCGGTCACACCCACGCTTCGCATGTGGACCAGACTATCCAGAATAAAATGACCAGTCAAGTCATTTTATGCAATGGCCGGGCCGGCGACCAGACCGGCGTGCCGGCGTGCAGCAGGACTCCGAGGGCCAGCACGCAGAGGAGTCGACGCGGCGGCAGGACTCCATCCGCGCTGGAACTGACCTCAGTGGCGGGAGGCGGAGTAATCGATGCCGCGCCGCACCTGGGCCATCGCGTCGTCGACCAGCTCGATGGCGCGCACCCGGTGGCCGCCCTTGTCGGGCAGCGCCGCCTGGAGCTCTGCACGTGCCGAACGCAGCTCATCGAGCGCTGCTGCCATGTGCGGCTGGCCGCCGCCGGTTGCACAACCGATGGCAAACGCGGCGCTGAAAGCGAGGGCGGCGCAAAGGCACCGCTTGGGCCACGACATCTGACGCAGGGTATCCATGTTCAGGTCTCCAGTCCGCCTCGCGGTCTCAGTGGGTGCGTTCGTACTCGATGCCCCTGTCGACTTCGGCGATCGCTTCGATGACCCGTTCGATCGCCCTGACGCGATGGCCACCCTTGTCGGGAACGGCGGCGTCGAGCTCGGCCTTGGCCAGGCGAAGGTGCTCGCGCGCCGCAACCATGTGCGGTTGATCGGCGCTTGCCCGGCCAGCGACCAAACCGGCGAGCAGCAGGACGCTGAGGGCCAGCACGCAGAAGACACGGCGGGCGACGGGGTTAGACTGGATCGGCATGGGAACCTCCAGTTCTCCGGCGAAGCGTGATCGCTCCGCCGCCGACGACGAGACGACGATTTGGCACATGCTTATCACGGCACCTTGCAGCATGCAAGGCGCCAACTCGTTCGGCGCCGCCTGTCGAAATCGCGCCCTCGGCTCCGACTAACTCATGAAGCCGGGCCCATTCCGGGCCGCTGACCGAAGAGGAGCCAACGTCATGAAATTCATGCTGATGATGAACACCCCGCGCGACGGCTACACCCGTTACCTGAGCTGGCCGAAGGAGGTCCTCGAGGCGAACATCGCCTTCATGAGGGAGTTCAGCAAGAAGCTGAGCGCCGCCGGCGAGCTGGTGGCATCGGAGGGACTGGCATCGCCGCAGCAGGCCAAGCTCGTCCGGGCGGGCACGGACGGCAAGCCGATCACCGACGGCGTCTTCCCCGAGTCCAAGGAGTTCCTGGCGGGCTACTGGATCGTGGACGTCGACAGTCCGGAGCGCGCCTATCAGATCGCGGCGGACCTGGCCGGTGCGCCAGGCGCCGAGGCCGGGACGTTCTGGGTCGAGGTGCGCGAGATCATGCGCGGGCACCAGGACATCAAGTGACGTCATCGCCGCCGGAGCTTGGCGTCGAGCGTCTGCTGCGCGAGCTGGCGCCGCAGGCGCTCGGCGCCGTGGTCCGCCGCTTTCGCGACTTCGCCGCGTGCGAGGACGCGGTGCAGGAAGCGCTGATCGCCGCCGCCGCGCAATGGCCGCGCGACGGCATCCCGGGCAATCCGCGCGGCTGGCTGATCCAGGTCGCCCAGCGGCGGATGACCGATCACCTGCGCAGCGAGATCTCGCGCCGGCGGCGCGAGGCGGTGGTGGCCGGCGAGACGCCCGCCGCCGTCGCGCCCGCGCTCGACGGCGAGACGGCGATCGATCCCGACGACACGCTCGTGCTGCTGTTCATGTGCTGCCACCCGGCGCTCTCGGCCCCGTCGGCGATCGCGCTGACCTTGCGCGCCGTCGGCGGCCTGTCGACCGCCGAGATCGCGAAAGCGTTCCTCGTGCCCGAGGCGACGATGGCGCAACGGATCAGCCGCGCGAAGCAGAGCGTCAAGCAGTCGCGCGTGCCGTTCCGCCTGCCCGACGCCGGCGAGCGTGCACGCCGCCTGAGCTCGGTGCTGCACGTGCTTTATCTCATCTTCAGCGAAGGCTACACGACGTCCTCGGGGCCCGCGCTGCAGCGCACCGACCTCTCGAACGAGGCGATGCGCCTGACGCGCGCCGTCCACCAGTTGCTGCCCGACGATGGCGAGGTCGCGGGCCTGCTGGCGCTGATGCTCCTGACCGACGCCCGGCGCGCGGCGCGGACGGGACCTGGCGGCGAGCTGATCCCGCTCGACGAGCAGGACCGGACGCTCTGGGACGCCGGGGCGATCGCCGAGGGCGTGGCGCTGGTGAGCGCGGCCCTGCGGCGCGGATCGGTCGGCGAGTACCAGCTGCAGGCGGCGGTCGCGGCCGTGCACGACGAGGCGCCGCGCGCCGAGGACACCGACTGGCCGCAGGTCCTCGCGCTGTACAGCGTGCTGGAGCGGATGTCGGACAACCCGCTGGTGGCGCTCAGCCACGCGGTCGCCGCCGCCATGGTGCATGGCCCGAACGCGGGTCTGGATCTGCTGACACCGCTCGACGACGACGAGCGGCTGCGCGGGAATCATCGCCTGGACGCGGTGCGCGCGCATCTGCTCGAGCGTGCCGGCGATCGGGCGGCCGCGGTGGCGCTCTACCACGCGGCCGCGGAGAAGACGACCAGCCTGGCCGAGCGCAACTACCTGACGATGCGTGCGGCGCGGCTGAGCGAGGCAAACCGAGCAAACGCAAACCCTGCGTCTTGACAGCGGCTCCACGGATCGATAGACTACATTTGTAGTCCAACAGCCGCGGCGGCAGCGCGAGAGCTCGCGACGCGAAGGGAAGAAGCGACGAGGGGACGAAGGGCAAGGGCCAAGAGGACGAGGGGCCAAGGACGAGGGGCAAGAGGCGAAGGGCAAGGGCCGCCAGCTTGGCGTCGGGAGGGCACTCGTCACCGGAGGGCACGCGCAACCGTGCTACAGGACCTGCGCTACGCGATCCGAGGACTGCGGCGGCACCCGGGCTTCACCGCCGCGGTGATCCTGACTCTCGCCCTCGCCCTGGGGGCGAACACGGCGGTCTTCAGCCTCGTCGACGCCGTCCTGCTCCGGCCGCTGCCGTTCGCCCACCCGCAACGCCTGGTGGCGCTCTGGGATTCGAACCCGGCCAACGGCATCGACAAGGGACGCGTTTCCGCTCACAACTTTCGGCATTGGCAAGCCGGCAGCACTGCCTTCCGGCGCATGGCGCTTTTCGGCGAATCGACCTGCACGCTCATCGCCGGCGGGCTGCCGCGCCAGCTCCATGGCTCGCGGGTGTCGGAGGACTTCTTTCCGCTGCTGGGCGTCAGACCCTGGCTGGGCAGGGTCTTCCAGGCGGAGGACTATCGGCCGGCGGCACCGCCTGCCGTGGTCCTCAGCCATGCGCTCTTCGTTGGACTGTTCGGCGGCGACCGCGGGGCGGTCGGGAGATCGGTGCTCCTCGACGGCCACCCCTACACGGTCGTGGGCGTGCTGCCGCAACAGATCCTGCCGCTCGACGCGGCCGAGGGCAAGCTGCAGTTCGGCATCGCGGACGAACGCTACTGGCTGCCGCTCGCCGAGGTGAAGGCGCCTCAGGCCCACGTCTTCGGCGTCCTCGGCGAGCTCCGCGCCGGGATCACGCCGCGCCAGGCGGAGGCGCAGCTACAGGCCATCGCCGAGCGTCTTGCCCGCGAGCTTCCCGCCAGCAACAAGGGCTTCCAGGTAAGGCTGGTGCCGCTCGTCGACGAGGCGGTCGGGCCGGTGCGCACCGCACTCTGGACGCTGTTCGGCGCCGTCGCGATGATGCTGGCGATCGCCTGCGCCAACGTGGCCGGCCTGATGCTCATCCGCGCCGGCGGGCGGCGCCGGGAGCTCGCCGTGCGCGCGGCGCTGGGCGCCAGCCGCCGGCGCATCCTCCGGCAGTTCCTGGCCGAAGGGGTCCTGCTGACCTCGGCAGGGGCCGGCCTGGGAACGGCGCTCTCGGTCGGACTGGTTCGTCTGCTCCCCGCCATCACTCCGGCAGACGTGCCGCGGCTCTCCGAGGCGGCGCTGAACTGGCGGACGCTGCTGGCAACACTGGCCCTGTGCGCCGCCACCGGCCTGGCGATCGCGGCGGCGCCGGCGGCGCAGGTGGGCAGGCGGCCTCTCGAGGGCGCGCTCCGCGAAGGGGGGAGGGCCGGCAGCGAAGGACTGCGGAGCCTGCGGCTGCGTGAGCTGCTGGTCGGCGTGGAGGTGGCGCTCGCCGTCACCCTGGTGATTGGATCGAGCCTGCTGCTCGCCAGCTTCCATCGCCTGGCGACGGTCGATCCCGGCTTCAGGCCAGACCACGTCCTGGCGTTCGACCTCATCCATTCGGCGCCTCGCTATGGCGACATGGCGCGGCTCGACGGCTTCTACGACGAGCTGCTGCGCGCGATCGGCGCGCTGCCCGGGGTGGCGGCGGTCGGAGCTGCCTACGATCGGCCTCTGGTGACCACCTGGTTGCAGGCCTTCCACGTCGCCGGGACGCCTCGACTCGAGGGGGCCCAGAGGCCCGTGGCGGCGTTCCAGACCGTGACGCCCGGCTATTTCAAGACCCTCGGGATCGAGCTTCGCGCCGGGCGGCAGCTCACCGCCGCCGACGACGCCCACGCCCCCGGGGCCGCCATCGTCAATCGCGCCTTCGCGGAGAAGTTCTTCCCCGGCCGCGACCCGATCGGCCGCCGCCTCGAGATCACCACCACCCAGTGGATGTGGGGCGAGCAGATCCCCTCTGTCTTCACCGTCGTCGGCGTCGTCGGCAACGTCAAGTCGGCCGGGCTCGCCGGCGCGGCGGCGCCGACGTACTACCTGCCCTTCCTGCAGACCCCGCAATCCAGCATGACGGTCTTCGTCCGCACCCGCCGGCTACCGCGCGCCCTGGTCCCGGCGGTGCGGGAGCGGCTGCGGCGGATCGACCCCGAGCTGCCCATGACCGCGGTGGCCAGCGTCGACGAGATCGTCGATTCCGCGATCGCCCGGCCGCGCTTCAACGCCGCCGCGCTCGCCGCGTTCGCCGCCATCTCGCTGCTGCTGGCCATCGTCGGCCTGTGGGGCGTGCTGGCCGGCCACGTCCACCTGCGCAGGCGCGAGATCGGCATCCGCATCGCGCTCGGCGCCGACCGGCGGCGGGTCTTCCGCTGGACCGTGGGCCATGGGCTGCGGCCGGTGCTGCTCGGGCTGGCGGGCGGGGTGCTCTCGGCCCTCGTGCTCGGCCGCCTCGTCGCCAGCCTGCTCTACGGCGTGGGGCCGGCCGATCCGGTCATCTACGCGCTGGTTTCGGTAGGCCTCCTGGCGCTCGCGCTGATGACCTGCGCGGTGCCGTCGGCGGGCGCGGCGCGCACCGACCCGGTCGTCGCCCTGCGCGAGGAATGACCCCCTCCGCGGCCGAAACCCGCCGGCGCAACCTCGCGTATATTCGGGAGGCGATCACGATGCCCCTGGCGGCGGGCGGGAGCGCAGCTCGAAACGGAGGGTTCCCATGGGTTCGATCTGGCGCGACTTCCGGTACGGCTTGCGCATGCTGGCCCGTGTGCCCGGGCACACCGTGGCCGCGGTGCTCGCCCTGAGCCTGGGCATCGGGCTGACC
>DASZHY010000364.1:0-29251 GCA_035949675.1 Thermoanaerobaculia bacterium | reverse complement strand
TCCGAGGCCGGGCTGATCAACCGCTCGAAGACCGGGCGAACCGTGACGGTCGAGATCTCCACCGATCCCCTGAAGGAAGCAATGGATTGGCTCCGCCGTTACGAGCGCTTCTGGTCCTCCAGTCTGGACCGCCTCGTCAAGTACGCGGAATCGAAGGAAGCCGAAGCGCGGAGGAGTGGCAAATGACGAGCATGACCCTGGTGCGGCGCATCGCGGCCCGGCCGTCCATCGTCTTCGAGGCACTGGCGACGGAAGAAGGCATGACTTCGTGGTGGGGCCCGGCCGATTTCCCCGTGCTGGCGGCCAAAGCAGACGTGCAGGTAGGTGGACGGTTCCAGGTGCGGTTCCGCACAGAGGACGGAATGGAGCATGTATGTGCCGGCGAGTTCCTCGAGATCGTCAGACCCGAGCGGATCGTGATGAGCTGGCAATGGACACTCAATGGCGCCCCTGAGGAGCAAGGCTCGATCTCGCGCGTCGAGCTGCATCTGCGCGCCATCGACACGGGGACGGAGCTCACGCTCATCCACGCCGCCCTGCGCGATGAGGCATCCGCCCGCAGTCACGAATGGGGTTGGAACGGTGCCCTGGACAAGCTCATGCGGAACTTCGCTGAAATCCATACGGGACACTAGCTTCGCTGGCCGGGATCTGCGGTTACGCCAACAAGGAGACGACGATGTGTAAGACCATGCCTCTGCTCATCCTGCTTCTATCCTTGGCCGTGATCAGCCCGCTCCGTGCGGACGCGGGCAAGGATCCCTATCCGAGCATGGCTCCCCTCGAGCAGTACTTGCCCGCAAGCCAGGCCGGCGAGATCGCACTGGCGCGCAGCGCGGGGCCTGCTGCGGTCTCGGACAAGGCCGAGATCCTCGTGTTCGGTGCCCACGGCTATGAGAAGGCTGTGCAGGGAAGCAACGGCTTCGTGTGTTTCGTGGAAAGATCGTGGGCGAACGACTTCTCCGCCCCCGGATTCTGGAACCCCAAGATCCACACGCCGCAATGCTGGAACGCAGCGGCGGCGAGCTCGGTGCTCCCGGACTATCTCAAGCGCACCCAATGGGTGCTCGCGGGAGCCTCCAAGGAGGAGATGCTGGCCCGGACGAAGGCGGCGTTGGCGGCCCATGAGATCGGCTCACCCGCTCCGGGGTCCATGGCTTACATGTTGTCGAAGGACCAGTACATAACAGATCCGCAGCCGGGCGTGGAGCCCCGTTGGTATCCCCATGTCATGTTCTTCGTGCCCGCCACCGAGGACTCGAAGTGGGGCGCCAACGTTCGTGGCGCGGCGATCTTCTCGACCACCAGCGATGTGCTACCGATCACGACCTTCTTCGTGCTGGCGCCCAAATGGTCCGATGGGAGCCTCGGTCCCTACGTCCCGGTCCCGGCTGCTGCGAAACCCGAAACCCATCGCCACCGTTGACAGAACACTCGCGTCCACCCGATGTCGTTTCCTTGAATCTCGCCGAAAGCGGGCGCTGACCTGGCTGCTTCTGCGCCGGGCGGCTGCAGGCACCATTACTGTCGCACACGTCAAGCGTGGCGGCGACGGTTCGCGGACCACGCTTTGGCGTTGTACATGGCTTCGTCGGCCTCGCGAAGCGCTCGATCGGGATCGCCGCCGGGAGGGAGCGCCGCAACACCGGCCGAAAAGCGGATGGGCTCGTGGCCGTCGCGGCTCGACTCCAGGAGGCCGCGTAGAGCCGCGAGCCGGGCGTTGGCGCTCTTCTCGTCCAGTCCGGCGGCGACCACCAGGAACTCGTCTCCGGCGTACCGCACGAGGGCGTCGCTGGGTCGGAAGCTCTCGCCGAGGGCGGCGGCAAAGCGCCTGAGGCAGTCGTCGCCGGCCCGGTGTCCGTAGACGTCGTTGATGCGCTTGAAGTCGTCGAGGTCGAAGAACAACACCTGGGCGCCCTGCGCGTGCACGGAGCGGAAGATCTCGGGGAGCGAGCGCCGGTTGCGGAGCGCGGTGAGCGGATCGCGGTCGGCGAGGCGCCGCAGCTCTTCTTGCGCGCTCAGCAACTCGAGGTTGTAGCGCTGGAGCTCGCGCTGCATGCGGTACGACAGAGCGAGCACGAAGCCCAGGGCGAGCAGCCACTCGGTGCCGCTGTCGAACGACGAGCTTGCTGAAAGGAACGAGGCGCCCCATCTCTTGACGGGGGCCGCAACCGCGCCGGCCGGAGCGAGCGCCACGGCGTAGGCGACGCCTTCGGTGACGCAGAGCACGCCGCGAGCCATCAAGCCCGTGGCGAGCCAGGCGAGGCCGCGCTCGTGCAAGCGCAGGAGCAGCAACGCCGTGAGCAGGAAAAGCACGCCGTAGCCGGTCTGCTGCACGACTCCGAGTCGATCGTTGTCGTAGAGTAGGAAAGCGCCGACGAACGGGTAGAGCAGGGCGCCGATCACCAGGTGGGGCCGGCGGATGAGCCGGCCGCCAGGGCGGCCCAGTGCCCAAGCGCCTTGCATCATGAACAGTGCTGCAAGCGTCTTCAGGCTGAGGAAGAGCAGGCGCACGCACCAGTAGATCGGACCCGGCGGCGGCTGCACGACCCAGAAGAACAGCGCGACGGAAAGCGCCGAGAGGTTGATCATCCAGCCTCGCGCCCAGAAGCCGAGATCCTCGCGCCGCACGGATGCCTGGAGAACCCCGAAGAACAGGGTGATCATCGCCACCGAGGTCAGCTGGACGGCGACGCTCCAACGCCAAAGGGCTAGCTCCATAGATCGTTCCGAAGTATACCGCCGAAGGCCGCTCTCGCCCCCAAGTCGTCCCCTCCCCAGGCCTCCCCACCTGGATCTTGTTACTCACTCACGGCGGCTCAGCGTCCGGGCCCTGGGCAGCCAAGCGTGGTTGCGGCCGCACTGCCTGGTGCTACGGTGACCCCGGGACCGCCCTTGCACCCGGGGGTGAGAGCTTTGGCACCCAGGTGGCACGATCGGCGCGTCGCACCGAGCACCTGGCGTTGAAGGTGACGGACGTCCTCCCGGTGAGCGGCGTCGTTCGAGGGCGCCGCGGCATCGCCCCTGCTGGCGCTGACCTCGCCCGCGAAGCGCTGCGGCAAGACGACGACGCTGTCGTTGCTTGCTCGGCTGGCGCCGCGGCCGCTGCTGAGCTCGAACATCTCGCCGGCGGCGCTCTTCCGCATCGTCGAGAAGTACTGCCCTACCCTGCTCGTCGACGAGGCCGACAGCTTCCTGCGCGACAAGGAAGAGCTGCGCGGTATCCTCAACAGCGGCCACACCCGCGACGCGGCCTACGTGGTGCGCACGGTCGGCGACGACAACGAGCCGTGCCGCCCATTTCCGCGATTCCCGGCGGCCGCCGGAGCGCGATGCTGGCTACCGGCGACACGGCGAGCGCCTAGGCATGAAGGACCAGCCGGCGCCCCGCTACCCTTGCAGCGCGGCTTGCGACGGCGAACGTCTCAGGTGCCGCTCACTCAGCAGCCGTAGCGTGGATCGCTGCAGGTACAGGTATTTACGCAGTAGGTCTGTTTGCACTGGGAGATCAGCGTTGCATAGCCAGCCGCCTCGCGCAGCTTGGCGGGCTCGACCAGACGGCGAACGGTCTCACGGGTGAGCACGAGCTTCTTCGCCTTCCTCATAGCTGGGTCTCCTCTTTCATGGCAGCATCTCAGATTCCTGCTCGGTACCCGTTGCAGGCATTCACTGCCACCGCGGCCCTCATTACCCTCATTAGGTTATGTGCGATGGCCACGGAATGCGAGACGAGGAGCAACCCTTCGCTAGCTCCCGTGCGCCGGCCCCTCAGAGGCTAGCGAATCGAGGAGGAAACGAGCGACAGTGGCTACGCTTAGCGGGATGACCCCTGCCCCGCCCTCTTCACCCGCCGCAAGCACCGCGGCCGGAGAGCGGGCCGCCGCGGCTCGGCGCCTAGCTGGCCAAGAGCGCGCCGCCCAGGCCCTGGTGAATGGATATAAGAAGGAGCCCTGACTAATAGCAATATGTTCATGTTGCTGTTGCTCTCATCGTTCATGAAAGCTATCCTGGTGAGGCAGATCAGGTTACCGAGGCTCGCCCGGCTGGCCACTTGTCTTACAGTAGATGCTCTATACGCAAGGCCGCCGCGGCATACAGGAAAGGAGCGACTTCCATGAAGATATTCTTCGGTATTCTCGGCGCGGGCGCCTTCGGTGGCGCGCTGTCCTGGGTTTATTCGATTACGCTCGGCCTTCCACTCCACCTCGGGGGCACGGTCGCCGTCCTTGCGTCGATTCTCCTTGGCGCGGGCGCAGCTGTCCTCGGAGTCTACGTCCTTGCCAACACCGATCTGGGCCAGGTGGGACACGCTCTGGCGTTCGCGGTACTATGCGGTTTCTCTTGGCAAATCATCTACCAAGCGGGCCAGTCGACCGTGAATCGACTCCAAGCGCGGGACACAGTGGCTTCGGGCGCCAAGAGCACGGAAATAACAGCTCAGCAACTCGCTGCTGCTCCTGCAGCAAAGAAAGACGAGGTTGCGAAGGAACTCGCCGGACAGACCACCTCTCTCCTTACTGCGGCCGAGAAAGCTGACAGCAAGGAAGCTGAGAAGAAAGCGGCAAGCGTGTCCATATCTGCTCTCCAGGCATTGGGTCAAACCCCCCCCTCAGCCAGCCCGCAGGCGTCGGCGGCGGCTGAGCAGATCGCCGAGGTGGCACTCGACACAGGCAACGGCCCAGTGGCGAAGAAGGCAATCGAGACGCTCGCGGCACGGGGCGTCTCGGACCCTGCTGCGAAAGGTGCTCTTCAGAGGATCGAAACCGTCGCGCGCCGAAACAGCGCCGAGGACATTGCAAATCTCGCGCGAACCGCTCTGAAGCCTCCCTCAGGAACTGAGCGCCAGCGCTGAGGTGCGGCGCAGGCCGCAACGGGACCTCGAAAGGATGATGAAGTAATCGTCTGAGTCCGCGCGGCGGGACCCTCCCCCGGCCCCGCCGCATCCTGGGCTCGGCCCTGCAACCCAGGAGGGTCGTAAGAGTCTGCGATTGCTAACCTCGTAACAGATGCCATCACTTGACACTTGTATCGGAGGACACGCAGGCGAGAAGGCGCTAGCCGTGAGAGGACGGAGATGAAAAAGATCTCAACGCGCCATTACTACGGCACCGAACAGCGCATTCTGTGGATTTACAATCAGGCGATTAGCGACGACTTTCCGAGCCTTTTCGTTGGATATTGGGACGTATATGAAACATGGTACGATCACGGGGAACGAGTCGAGGGGGGACTCTCCTCCTTCCTGCTTGACGCGACGCTTCCGCCAGCCGAACAATACTGGACAAGGGAACGCTTTGGCAATTACCTCTATGGATCCCTCCTATCTGTTTATTTCTCTTGGGAGTCGCTGCAAGCTGTGAAGAGTGCACGCAATATACGCGATGTAAAGAGTAATCTTGCCTTCATTCGTCAGATTAGCGGTGTAGTCATGAACCTGTTTACCGCCCTTGATGCCCTTTCATGTTGTATTTATATCGCTGAAAATCGCATTCCTGCCGGCTGTGGGCAGGCGCAGGGGGAGCAAAAGCATTTGCGCTCGCTTTCTATAAAATCTGTCAAGGAGAAGATTAACGAAGTTGGTGCTTACGGACCTCTAGATTCGCTTGTGGATAGGTCTGAGTTCAAATATCTCTCCGATTACCGCAATCTTTTGGCCCATCGCCTCTTTCTTCAATTCCAAGAAGACTCACAAGGTTTGCTCCATCTCCCGGAGGACTTAGGACAGCTCGATTCAATAACGCAGAGGAAGGACCAGTATCTTGCCTCTGACGTTGGAACCTATCTCGAAGCGGCGCTTGGGATCATTGTAGTTGACTTCGAAGCCTTACTCCGGGAACTTGGCGCTCGGTACCGCAAGCGTATCTGAGCGTCTAAGTAGTACATCCCGCGCCTTCATTACCGCCTCTCGCTACCACGCTCGTTAGGTTCCTTTGTCCTCACCACTGCATTTTCTCGAGTTGCTCGGCGTGCCGTTGGAGGACGGTGCCTCTCGCGACATTGACATTGGCCCCGCGCTCTATGGCACGTCGCACCTTGTCCTCATCATTCTGCACTACACCGAGCCACAGAGCAACGTCTGGGTCCTCGACGCCACTGGCGACCAAATAGAGTAGCTGTCTGTGGAGGCTAGTATGCTCCTTCGGTTGATTTTGCTCGGTCGGAGGGGCAGATGGCCATTTGTACCTGGCACGCATGTCATCAATCACGCTCGCTGTCGCCGCGCTCAAGAAGCCAGATAAGGCGGAAACACAAGAGACAATTGCAACTAAATTCTCGGGCTTCGCGAGGTGATTGAGTGACAGGAGAACGAACAACGTCGCAATAAAGCTGGAAAGGACAGTCGTAAAGAGAAGCGATGAACTGAATGAGTCGGGGATGGCTGGCGGGTCGTCAGCTGCATGTCCGAAGACGCTACCAAGAAAGGAGCCTCCGAAGCCAGAAACCGCGCCAGCAACGATAGCAAGAGGCACAATATCGCTATTAGCGATTAAGGCTCCGGTAACTGCGGCGCCGGCGCCACCAATTGCTGGCCCGGCAGACCTTCCCAGGACGATTGCCCAAGACCACTTCTTGTTGGGGTTGCTCATGCTCCATTCCTTTCGGACAAAGTTGGGGAATCCAATCTCCTTGTGGGCGACCGCTGCCCACTCTGATCGGCGGTAAGCCTAGTCGATGGCCGGAAACGTCTATTCACTGTTCTTGTATCGAGCGACTGGTTGGTACGCTATCCTAGTTTAGTAGTACCGTCAACTCCTTAAGGGTATTCGCTGGTCGGGATGCTGGATCGGCGCGGGCGGAGGACCAGCCTTGCCTCCCGCCCCGCATGCGCGAAGTGGCTCTCCGCCGCCTTCGACCCCCGCAGTTGGAGGGCGCTACCAGCGGCTGGTCGGCCACAATTTCGACGAGCTGCCGATCAGCGACTTCGCCGCCGCGCGCAGGTTCCACCCAGGTCGGAGAGCTTGAGGGTCCCGATCGGAGAGAGGCCTGTCCTTCCCTAAGACAGCCCAGTGACAGCCCAGCCCATAAACCTGCTTGCGGCGAAGGGGGAAGTAGTAGAGTTAATATACTGACAAATATGGAGTTACTTGGTGCCCGGGACCGGAATCGAACCGTCGACCCCGTGATTTTTCAGTCTCTCCTCACCGCCGCTTCTCTTGCTCGATCCACCAGTCGATGTGCTGGGCGAGGATCTTCGGGGGAAGCGAACCGCTGCCCAGGACGGCTTCGTGGAAGCGGCGGACGTCGAAGCGGGGGCCGAGGGCGGTTTCGGCGTGGTGGCGGAGGTCTGCGATGTGGCCGGCCCCTAGCTTGTAGGCGAGAGCCTGGGCTGGACTGGCGATGGCGTAGCGGAGGATCTCGGAGTCGATCTGGGCGTCGGACTCGAGCAGGCGCTCTCGCATGTAGTCGGTCGCTTGCTGGCGAGTCCAGCCCAGGGCGTTGAGCCCGGTGTCCACCACCAGGCGGTTGGAGAGGAAGATCTCCATGGCGAGGCGGCCGTAGAGGGAGTACGGATCGTCGTAGAGGCCCATCTCCTCGCCCAGGTGGGAGGAATACTCGCCCCAGCCCTCGACGAAGGCGGTGTGCGCCAGGTAGTGCCGGAAGGGGGGCAGGTCGGGGTTCTCGGCCTGCAACGCCAGCTGGAAGTGATGACCGGGGATCAGCTCGTGATAGATGAGCGCCGCCGCCCACACCAGGGGCCGCTGATCGAGCTGGCTGGCGTTGAACAGGTAACGCCCGCGCGGCTGGGCGGGCGTGGGCACCTGATAGTAGCCGTAGGTCATCCCGCTCAGGGCGGCGGGCAGCGCCTCCACACCGTAGGGCGCCTTGGGGACCTTGAGGAACCAGGCGGGGATCTTGGGCTCCATCCTGCGCACCGCCGCCATCAGGCGCTCGGCCACCTCCTCGGGTGTACGGGCGAGGAAGCGCGGGTCGGTGCGCAGGCGCTGGTTGAACTCGCGCGCCGTGCCCTGGAACCCGAGCTGGCCGCGCACCTCGGCCATGCGGCGCGACAGCCGCTCGACCTCGGCCTGGCCGCGACGGTGGATCTCCTCGGGCGTCAGGTCGAAGCCAGTCTGAAAACGCACCAGCACTCGGTAGGCGGCGGCGCCGCCCGGGTACTGCCCCAGGCCGATGCGGTCGGGCGCCTGCTGCCGGTAGCCGCCGGCGAGCTCGTCGGCCAGCCTTACCAGCGCCGGATCGATCTCCTCGCCGATGATGCGCCTCACCGCGGTGTGGAAGTCCGCGGCGGCGGCGGCGTCGAAGCTGCCGAGGCGGGCGGCCGGCACCTCGAGCACGCTCTCCTGCGGCGGCCGCGCGTAGGCCCGCAACATGGCCACCACCGCATCCACCTCGGGCTTCGGCAACCGGATGCCGCGCGCGGCCTGACCTTCCAGATGTCGGCGCAGCTGCTCGACCATCGGTGCGTAGGCGCGCAGCAACCGCAGATAGCCGGCGAGATCGGCCGGCGAGACCAGCTTGTATTGCTCGAAGGCCGTGTGCACACCGGCAAACGGCGCGTCGTAGGGCGTGGCGAGGAACAGGTACCAGTAGGCCTGGGGCGCAGCGATCGACTCCTCGGCCTGATCCCGCAACAAAGCGAGAGTCAGCCAGTCCTGATGCCCGAGAGCCGCCTCGTCGATCCGCGACAGCCGGTCGCGAAGCGCCCTGCTCCACGCCGCTTCCTTCTCCGCATACTCCGGTGACAGGTCGGGCAGCCGCTCGACGGGCAGCCCCTCTCGCAGACGCGTGTACAGATCCTCGTCGAGCTGATGCCGCCAATAGTCGGCGGCGATCGCCGCAACCTCCGTCGCTGCCGTGGCGGCAGCGGTCCCGGCGGCCCCGGCGGCGGGCGCCGCCGTCGGAGCTGGGCCAGCCGAGAAGGCGCCGAGCACACACAGGACTGCCGCTGCCCCGCCCAGCCGCCCGGCATGACTCAGGAAGCGCGCACGCGGACCCATGGAAACCTCCCCTTGCAGTGCCCCGTTGCCCAGCGCACCGGTGCGTCGTGGCCCCGGGCTTTCAGCGGCCCAAGCACCGTGGTTCCTGCTTGGTAATGCCTGACTTAGCGCCCCCAGTCTCTCATGACCGCGGGCCGGCACCGGCGCCGGACTTGAACTGGCTGACGGGCGGCGCCGCACCGGCGCCGGCGAAGCGGGCCAGCGACAGCTCGGGGCGCGGCTCGCCGCCGCTCATCACCAACTCGGCGGCGTACTCGCCGAGCGCCGGCCCGAGCTTGAAGCCGTGGCCCGAACCGCCGCCGACCAGCCAGACGTTGCCGGCCTCGGGATGGCGGTCGATCAGCAGCTGACCGTCCGGGGTGCTCTCGTACTGGCAGACGCGGTTTTCGAGCAGCGGCGCGCCGGCCATTCCGGGAAAGCGCCGGGCGAGATGGCGGCGGGCGCGGTCCAGATCCGCCGCGGACGGCAAGCGCTCGCCGGTCGTCGGATCGAACGGCTCGCCGCGGCTGTCGTCGGCGATCTTGAAGCCCCGCGCCTCGTTGCCGGGGATGCCGTAGAAGACCCGCTCGCCGTGATCCATCCACACCGGCAGCGCCCCCTCGCCGAAGCCGCCGCCGCCCGGCGGGGTGCCAAAGTAGAAGATCTCCTGGCGCGTGACCCGCAGCCGCGTGCCCAGGATGTTGGGAAACAGCTGGCCCAGCCATGGGCCGCAGGCGAAGACGTAGCGGTCGGCGCCCAGGCTGCTGCCGTCCGCCAGCGGCAGCGCCTGCATCTCGCCGCTGCCGGCGCCCGCCTGGCCGCCCCTGATGGCGCCGGGCCTGGCGACGTCCTCGCGCACCTCGCCGCCGGCGCCGGCCACCGCGGCGGCAACCGCCTGGCAGGCGCGGCGCGCGAAGAGGTAGCCGGCGCGCTCCTCGTGGAACACGCTGCCGACGCCGTCGAACGAGACCTGCGGGTAGCGCGCCGCCGCGGCGGGAAGATCCAGCTCGACGGCGCTCAAGCCGGCGGCGGCCAGGCAGGGCAGGGACGCGCGGGCATAGCCGTCGTCGCCGCTGAACATCCACAGGACGCCGGTCGGCTGATAGAGGCGCTGCCCCCACGCCGCCTCGGCCTCCGCCCACAGATCGAGCGCCCGCGCCACCCATTCGGTGTACAGCCTGTCGCGGCCGTACATGCCGCGCAGCACGCGGGTCTCGCCGCCGGAGCTCGAGCGCGAGTTGCCGGCCCCCCACGCGTCCACCAGCGTTACCCGGGCGCCCCGCCGGCACAGCCAGAGCGCCAGCCAGCCGCCGAAGGCGCCAGCGCCGACGACCGCGACGTGCGGGGCGTCCGGGGCGGTCGCCGGCGTGCCTGCCGGTGGGGCCGCAGGCGCGGGCGGAAGATCTGCCCTACGCCTGGCGCCGTCCGGGCCCGGCATCGCCGCTCTTCGCAAAGCCGGTGACGATGTAGGTGCCCGAGCGCTGGTCCTTCTTCAGCTTCACGATGTTCTTGCGCTCGGCGTCCTCGAGCAGCTCCGAGAACGTGCTGTAGCCGTAGTAACCCTCGTTGAAGGAGGGCTTCTTGCGCTGCATGGTCTGCTTGATCATCGAGCCCCAGAGCACGTCCTTGTTCTCGCGCACCAGCGCCTGGATCGATTCGACCATCAGGCTGAACGCCTCGGCGGTCTTCTTGCTGAGGCCGTCGAGCTTGGGGCCCTTCTGCGCGTCGCGCCAGATGTCCTCGTAGTAGATGAACTCGTCGCAGTTGTCGACCAGCAGGTTGGAGGAGGAGTTCTTGACACCGATGCCGATGACGTACTTGTTGTTCTCCTTGAGCTTCGAGACCAGCGGCGAGAAGTCGCTGTCGCCAGAAAGGATCACGAAAGTGTCGAGGTGCTCCTTGGAGTAGGAGAGATCCATGGCATCGACGACCATCTTGATGTCGGCGCTGTTCTTGCCCGAATAGAACTTCTGCGGGATGTCGATCAGCTCGATCGCCGCCTCGTGGAACGGGCGCTTGTAGTCGCTGTAGCGCTCCCAGTCGGCGTAGGCCTTCTTGACGATGATCTTGCCCTTTTCGAGCAGGCGCTCGAGGATGAGGCCGATGTCGAACTTGCTGATCTCCGAGTCACGCACGCCCAGGGCGATGTTCTCGAAATCGCAGAACACCGCGATCTTGCGCTCCTCGTGCTGCGGCCGCTGGCGGTCGGGGACGGAAATGATGATCTCACGGCTCGACGGGTCGAGATCGCTGCCGGAAATGACGTAGCTCTCGCCGCTGCGCGTGATGCGCGGGACGAGCGGCAACGGCGCCGGCGGCTGGGTCGGGAACTGCTGCGCCGGCAGCTCGTCATCCAGATCGTCGTCGTCGTCGTCGGCCGGTTCGGCACCGGGGACGGCGGCAGCGGCGCGGCCGTTCTTGCGCCGGCCGCCGCGGCTGCGGCGCGAGCGCTTCTTTCTGACCTCGGGCCGGCTCTCGCCGTCGCGCTCCTCGCCCTCGACCTCGCCCTCACCTTCGACATCGGCCTCGGCGTCGGTCGCCGGGAGGGCGGGGAGGGACGAGAACGGCTCCGGCTCGGCGGGCTCGAACAGGGAGGAAGGCTGAGCGGCGAGCGGGCGCGGCCCGGAGACCCCTGAGGTCCCGGAGGCCTCGGAGGCCTCTGAGGAACCGGAGGGCAGCGGCGTGAATTCGGGTGCGTGGCCGGGCTCGCTCGCCGGCGACCGCCAGGAGGTGGCGCGAGGCGCCGCGGCCGCTGCGGCCGGCTGGGCGGAAGGCGCCGCCGACTCCCTGGGAGCGACCTCCTCGCGCGGTTCCCAGAAAGCGCGATACGGCTCGGGGTATGGGGTGGGCGCCGCGTCGGCAGCGGCAGCGGCTTGGCCCGCATGGTCTGCGCGGGTGGTGCCTTCCGCGTGGGGCGCGCCGGCATCGCCCTCGGTCCCGGGCAGGGATGCGGCGTCTCCTTCACGGGACGCCGGCGACGCCGGGGCCTGCTCTCTCTTGTCTTGATTCTCGTCCTTCTCTTCAGCGCCCTCGGATGTGGGGCGTAGCCACCATGGACTCAAGGTGTATTCCCTTTCTCGAGCCCGGATGGGGCTCGTCGGATCTCGCCATATTTCATCAATCGAAAGTGCCTGCGAAGCAGCTCGGTGGAGGGGAGCGGCGGCGGGGCGGTTGGAAGAGGGCCACAGCGGCGAGGGGGGCAAGCGGCCAAACCGCACTATATTCTAGCATTTTGCGGCACCAGCCGGCCAGTTGTAGAGAGGTGAGCCCAATGAGAGGGCTCGCCGCGCCCGGCAAGGGGCCGGTCAGCCGGGAGGAGCCATGGCTCGATTCCTGTGGATCTGCGCGGCGGGAGCAGCCGGTACGGGAGCCCGCTACCTGATGTCCACGGACTAGTCGAGGTCGAATGGACGCGGCGGCCGTCCTTCGTCGGGTTCCTCTTCGGCCCGCTTGAGCGCCTCCTTGAACTTCTCGTCCAGGAGGCGGTCGCGGTCCTTCACCGCCGCCACCTCGCGCTGAAAGATGTCCTCGGCCCGCGCCTTGTCCTGGTCGAGCCCCTGCAGCAGCGAATCCAGGTCCTTGCCTCCGGCCGGCGGTTGCTTCGGGCGGCGGTGCGAGAGCACTTCCCCGGTGGCCGCGTCGACCACCAGATCGGAACCGCAGTCGGGGCAGCGAACGCTCAGTCTCGGGTGCTGGCTCACGCGGCCATTGTAGCCCGTTTCTTGGCACTGCCTTCCCGGCCGCCAGCCAGGCCCAGCCAGGCGACACCAGCGGCGCAGGCCAGGGCGGCGGCAACCATTCCGGCAAGGAAGCCGCGCGGACGATAGAGCAGATCGATGCGATGCTCCGCGCCCTCCCCGACGGCCCCGGTTGTCCCGCGTCTTGCGGCGGTTCCGGCGCCGGCTCCACCTGCGAACAGCGGCGCCGCGAGCAGGCGCCGGGACGGGGGCGGCGGCGCCGGCCTCCTGTCGACGAGCAGGCGCCACCCGCCGTCCTGGTAGACGCTGCCCGTGAGCACCATCCCCTCGCCCGCAGTGCCCGCTGCACCCGCGGCGCCCGGAGCCAGGGCGCGTGCGCCGATCTGATCCTCGTCGAAGCTCGTCACCCGCAGCCTGCCCGCCGGCAGCGGTTCGCCGCCGGCGGTGGCGGCGCCATAGAGGCGCGGCCAGACGTCGCGTTGCCGGTAGACCCAGCCGCTGGGATCGGCGAGCAGCCGTCTCCAGGGAGGCCGCAGGCGCTCCCCCGGCGCCACCAGCAGGTAGCCGACCCCGAGCTGGCGGTAGAGCGGGTTGCCGGGATCTCCGAGCTCGGGCATCTCGCCCCACCAGGCGGCGGTGATGGGCGCCAGCAACCCGAGGTAGGCCGCCGGCGCCATGGGGTTGTAGACCCGCGCGTCGGTCAGGTCGTACAGGGAGGCGAGATTGGGGGGAAACGCGCGGCCGAGCCCCGCGATGCGATCGCCGCCGACCTGTCCCGCGAGCCTCACCAGCGGCGCGGGGCGCGGGAAGGCGAGCCGCATCGGCATGGGCGGATTGGCCGGCAGATGGGCGAGCAGCAGCTCGGCGCCCGTCACCGCCGCCAGCCCGGCGGCCGCCACGGCGCGCATCGCCTCCGCCCGCCCCAGCTTCGTCGCGGCCTGCCGGGCGGGCCGCGACGGCCGGGAGCCGCGGCCGGGAACTGCCAGCAGCAGGACGGCAGCAGCCAGGAAGCGCAGCTGCCAGCGCAGCCAGCCGAAGCGCAGCACCGCCAGCCGCTGCGGGTCGCCCGGGTATGGGTGGGCGAGGTAAGCCCAGGCGAGGAGCGCGCCCAAGGCCGCCGCCGCCACCAGCAGCGGCCCGCGTCCCAGCTCGCCGCGCCGCCAGCGTTCGCAGGTGCAGGCGGCGAGGTAGGCGACGCAGAAGGCCACCAGCAGCAGGCAACGGCGGCTGCCGGCGAGCGCCGGCGCGGCAAAGGCGAGCAGCGCATGCAGCCAGCCGGGATCGGCGAGCTGCAGCAGGCAGATCCCGAGCACCGCGAGCATCAGTCCCTCGTGGGGCAACCGGCGGCGGCGCGGCACGGCGACCGCCAGCGCCGCGCCGAGAACCGCCGCGGTGCCGGCGAAGCCCGCGGCGTCCTCGTTGGTGTTGGCGAAGCCCCAGTAGGCGCCGAAGCGGCTGTTGCCGTAAGCGTTGGGCGCCACGATCGGCAACCAGCGCCGGGCGAGATCGCCGCCGCCCCTCGCTTCCGGCCCCGCGGCCGGCTCCCCGGTGGCGACTCCCGCGGCGGGCGCGAACACCGGCGAAAGATGAGCCAGGCGGTCGGCGCGCAAGGTCTGGGGCAGATAGTCGATTGCCGGCAGCAGCGCCGGCGCCGCCAGGCCCCCGGCCACCAGCGCGGCGCCGGCCATCCGCCGCAGCAACGGCAGGCGGCTGCCGGGCAGGCTTCGCCGCACCAGGCCTGCGCCGAAGGCGGCGGCCAGCAGGCAGACATACAGCTCGGCCTCGGGATGGCCGGCGAGCAGCAGCGCGGCGAACGCCAGGACCAGCAGCAAGACGTCCCGGCGCCGGCTCTGACACGAGTCGCCTTGCCCGCCAGATCGATCCGAACCCGCCAACCGCGCCAACCGCGCCAGCGCATAGAGGACGCACGGCAGCAGGGCCGCCGCGCTGGCGATCGGCCAGCCCACCCAGAGCAGCATGAAGCCGCCCAGGCCGAAAGCGAGCGCGCCGATCAGCGCGGGTCCCTCGCCCAGACCCTGGCGCCGCAGCAGCAGGTAGGTGAACACGAGGGCCAGAAACGCCCGCAGCGACGCCATCACCGCCGCTCCCCGCAGCGGCGAGAAAGGCAGCGCCAGGACGGCCAGAGGGGCAATCGCTTGCGCCTGGGGATCCGCGAGCAGCGGCATGCCGGCGCCGACGCGGGAGTTCCACAGGGGCCAGCGGCCGGCGGTCAGAGCTCGCTTGGCGGCCGCCAGCGACGGGACCACCAGCTGGACCAGATCGCCTTGGAGCAAATTGCCGTGCGGCTGGCTGGGCGGCAGCAGCCGGAAGGGCACCTCGCCGCGCAGGTTGTCGAGCGGCAGCAGCACCCGGCCGCCGCACAGCGAGCTGCCGAACAGCACCCCGAGCGCCACCGCGAACGCGCCAAGCACGCGCCAGGGCACCGGGTCGTACCAGCGCCGCAAGACACCCGCCAGGAGCAGCGCCAGACCCGCCACGTAAAGGCCGGGCGCCAGGTCGAGCAGGCTCCAGTCGGACATCGCCGGCAGTCTACCGTTTCCCTTCGGCCAGGGCCGACCCGGGGCAGGAAACCGCCGCCGCGCCCTGGGGCCAAGCTCTTGGCGGGACGAGCCGCGCGCTCGCGGCTGCTCGCATCGCTCGCATCGGGGGCGGCTTGACACCCGCCGGGGGGTGATGCAGAGTCGCTGCGGATGTTCCGGGTGGCCCGCCAGATCCTGCGCTTCCGCGGCCTGCTCGCGACCCTCACCTCCCGAGAGCTCAAGGCCCGTTACCGCGGCTCGGTGCTCGGCTTCCTCTGGTCGCTCGCCAACCCGCTGCTGCTGCTCGCGATCTACACCTTCGTCTTCAGCGTCATCTTCCAGCCGCGAATCGCGGGCCTCGAGCCCTATGCCCTGTTCGTGGTGTGCGGCCTCTTCCCCTGGATCTGGCTCGCCACCTCGGCGCTCGAAGGGTCGATGTCGCTGGTCGCCAACTCGGGCTTGATCCGCAAAGCCGTCTTCCCGGCCGAGCTGCTGCCCATGGTCTCGGTGCTCGCCAACGGCGTCCACCTGCTGCTCGCGATGCCCATCCTGGCGGCGGGGCTGCTGACGGCGCGCCTGCTCGGCTACCCGGTGGGCGGCGCCGCGGCCGCGCTGCTGCCTCTCGTCCTGCTGCTGCAGCTGCCGATGATCGCCGGCCTGGCGGTCGGCGCCTCGGCCCTGACCGTGTACTTCAAGGACGTCCGCGACCTGCTGGCCAACCTCCTGAACCTGCTGTTCTTCGCCACCCCGATCCTCTACTCGCTGCAATCGCTCGCCGGCCGCCCGGTCTTCTGGTGGACGGTGCGGCTCAACCCGTTCACGCCGTTCACCGCCGGCTACCAGCAGATCCTGTTCTTCGGCCGGCCGCCCACCGGCTCGCTCTGGCTGCAGATGGGTCTGGTCAGCCTGGCCGCCTGGGCCCTCGGCGCCGGCATCTTCGAGCGCCTGCGCGAGAACCTGGTCGAGACCGCGTGACGAACCGCGTGACTGGGCCGCCGGTCATCCGCGTCGCCGAGCTGTCGAAGCGGTTTCGCCGCACCCTGCCGGGCGATCGCCTGCGCACGCTCAAGAGCGCGCTGGTCGGCGGCTTGCGGACCCGCGACCTGCCGCGCGAGGAGACCATCCCGGCGCTCGAAGAGGTGAGCTTCGAGGTGGCGCGCGGCGAGTCGTTCGGCCTGATCGGCGGCAACGGCTCCGGCAAATCGACGCTGCTCAAGCTGGTGGCCGGGATGCTGCGCCCGACCACCGGCGAGCTGGCGGTGGACGGACGCGTGGCGGCGCTCATCGAGCTCGGCGCCGGCTTTCATCCGGAGATCTCGGGGCGCGAGAACGTCTACATCAACGGCGCCGTCCTCGGCCTGGCGCGCCGCGAGATCGACCGCCGCTACCGCGACATCGTGGAATTCTCCGGGCTCGCCGACTTCATGGAGGAACCGGTCAAGAACTACTCGTCGGGGATGTATGTGCGGCTGGGGTTCGCGGTCGCCATCCACACCGACCCCGACGTGCTGCTCGTCGACGAGGTGCTGGCGGTGGGCGACGAGGCCTTTGCCCACCGCTGCATCCGGCGGATCGAGGAGTTCCTGGCCGCCGGCAGGACGCTGCTGCTGGTCAGCCACTCGCTCGACCTGGTGGCCGAGCTGTGCGACCGCGTCCTGTGGCTGGACCGTGGCGAGCAACGCCTGCTCGGGGACCCGCGCCGGGTGATCGACGCCTACCGCCAAGCGGTGGCCGAGCAGGAGGGCGCCGAGCACCTCGCCGCCGCCAGGGCCAGGCAGCAGCGGGAGGCGGCGACGGCTACGGGAGGTCAGGAGGGCGCCGGCACGGCCGGCACCGGCTCCGGCGGCTTGGCGGCCGGCACCGGCCCGGGCGGCGCCGGCCCTGCCGGCGCCTTGGCGGCCGAGGGCACCGAGGTGCTGCGCTGGGGCTCGCGGCAGGCCGAGATCACCGCGGTCCGGCTGCTCGGCCCTGACGGCAGCGAGCGTTACCACCTGCAAACCGGCGACAGCGCCGTGTTCGAGGTCGCGGCCCGCGCCGCCCAGCCACTGGCCGACTTCGTCTTCGGCATCGCGATCAACACGCCGCGCGGCTTCGAGTGCTGGGGCACCAACACCGACCTCGAGGGCTTCGTCCCCGAGCAGCTGACCGGCGAGGTGACGGTGCGGGTGATCTGCCCGGCGCTGCGCCTGGCGCCCGGCGACTACACGGTCGACGTCGCCATCCATTCCCGCGACGGCGCGCCCTACGACTACCACCGCCGGGCGTTGGGCTTCACCGTCACGGCCGCGACGGGCGGCGTCGGCGTCTACTTTCCCGAGCACCGGTGGGAGTTCACGGGCGGCGTCAGCTGGGGCACCGGGCGGCCCCCCGCAGGCGCTTGAGATACGATGAAGCCTGTCAACCACAAAAAGGAGGCAGTGCATGGCCGAGCCTGCCGAGGGCCTCAACGTCAAGATCAGCGACGACGAGCTTCGGGGCCGCTACTCCAACCTCTTGCGCATCGCTCATACGCGCGAGGAGTTCATCCTCGATTTCATCAACCTGCTGCCGCCGCAAGGCGTGGTCACCGCCCGCATCCTCACCAGCCCCGGCCACCTCAAGCGGATCATCCGCGCCCTGTCAGCCAACCTCGAGCGTTACGAGGAGAGCTTCGGCACCATCCAGGAGGCCGAGGAGCCGATCGCGGAGGGAAGCGTCCATTAACCTCCACCCGTGGCACACCGCCGGCGCCCTGCCGCTGGTCTGCTGCGCCGTGCTCGCCGGCTGCAGCGGCCAGCCGTCGCCCGCCGCGGGTCCCGCCGCCGAGCTCACCGCCGGTCCGCTGCGCTGGCTGATGCTGCCCGAGGAGGTGCGGCAGATCCATGAGCTGCGCACCGGGCGCGACACTGCCGACTTTCTCGAGGCTTTCTGGCGGCGCCGCGACCCCGATCCCGGCGCCGGCGTCAACGAGTGCGCCCGCCGCTTCCGCGAGCGCGCCCTGGCGGCCGACCGCCTCTATGGCGAAGACGGCCGGCGCGGCAGCTTGACCGACCGCGGCCGCGCGCTGGTGCTGCTCGGCCCGCCGCCGCTGCTGCGTTACGGCCAGCGCCGCATCGCGGCCTGGGAGCCGGGGCGCTCCGGGGCGCAGTCAACCGGCCACAGCCGCCTGGTGGCGATCGAGACCTGGATCTATCCGCTCGCCGACCTCAGCCCGCGGCTCGCGGAGCTGCTCGCGACCGAGGCGGCGGCCGCGGACACCGGCGCCGTGCTGGTGTTCCTCGCCGAGTCCCCCCGCCGTACCCGCCTCCTCGAAGGCGAGCACGTCCTGCAGCTGGCCGCCCGCGCGCTCGTCCGCGACAATTAGAACCGGGATAGCCTTGGCTCCGCGTGCCCGGGCGGTGGGGTGCCTCGTGCCTCGCCTCAGCCGATGCCGAGCAGCTCCACCTCGAACACCAGGGTGGCGCCGGGCGGGATCACGCTGCCCGCTCCCTGGCGGCCGTAGCCGAGCTCCGGCGGGATCGTCAGCTTGCGCTTGCCGCCGATCTTCATGCCGGCGACCCCCTCGTCCCAACCCTTGATCACCTGGCCGGCGCCGAGCTTGAAGCGGAAGGGCCGGTTGCTGTCGCGGCTGGAGTCGAACTTGGTGCCGTCCGTGAGCCAGCCCGTGTAATGCACCTCCACCGTGTCGCCGGCCTTGGCCTCGGCGCCCGGACCGACCTTCTGGTCGACGTACTTGAGCCCGCTAGGGGTGAGGATCTCCTTGGCCGGGGCGTCCTTGCTGGGTTCCATGGTCTTGCCTTCCTGGGTAGCGAGAGCGGTTGCCGAAAGCGTGCCCCACCCGCTCGACCCGAGGAGCAGGATCGCCAGGAGGCCGCGCGAAATGGGCTTGAGGGTCATGGATGGATCTCCTTTCGGTGCTGGAGTCAGCCATTCTACGCCAGCGCCAGCCTTCCCCCCTTGACCACCGCCGCCACCGGGTTGATGCCGTAGTGGTAGGCCAGGTGCAGCAGGTTCGGCAGGCCCAGCAGCGCCAGGTCGGCGCGCTTGCCCGGCTCGATCGACCCGATCTCGGCCCCCAGCCCGAGGCAGCACGCGGCGTTCAAGGTGGCGGCGGTGAGGCTCTCCTCGATCGTGAGTCTCAGCTCGAAGACCGCCAGCACGACGACCATCGGCATCGACTCGGTGTGAGACGACCCGGGGTTGCAGTCGGTGGCCAGGGCGACCGGCACCCCGGCCTCGATCAGCCGCCGCGCCGGCGCATAGCGGTGCTTCATCAGGAAAAAGCTGGTGCCGGGGAGCAGCACCGCGGTGACGCCGGCGGCCGCCAGCGCCGCGATGCCGGCCGGCGAGACGGCGATCAGGTGGTCGGCCGACAGCGCGCCGAGCTCGCCAGCCAGCTCGGCGCCTCCCGAATCCACGAACTCGTCGGCGTGGAGCCGCGGCGCGAGGCCGTGCCGCGCCCCCGCCATCAGCACGCGCCGCGACTCCGCGACGTCGAACACCCCGTGCTCGCAGAAGACGTCGCAGAAGCGGGCCAGGCCGGCCTCGGCGGCGGCGGGGATGATCTCGTCGCAGACCAGGTCGAGGAAGCGGCGGCGGTCGTGGCGCGATTCGGCGGGCACCTCGTGCGCCGCCAGCAGCGTCGGCACCAGGTCGACGGCATGCCCTTCGGCCGCACGGCGGATGGCCCGCAGCTGCTTGAGCTCGCCGTCCAGCGACAGCCCGTAGCCGCTCTTCGCCTCGGCGGTCGTGGTGCCCCACTGCAGCATCAGATCGAGACGCCGGCGGACCGCGGCTGCCAGCTCCTCTTCGCCGGCCCGCCGGGTGGCGGCGACCGTCGCCAGGATGCCGCCGCCGGCGGCCGCGATCTCCTGGTAGGTCTTGCCGGCCAGGCGCGCGGCGAACTCCTCCTCGCGGCTCCCGGCCCAGGGCAGATGGGTGTGGGGATCGACGAAGCCCGGCACCAGCGTGCCGCCGCGCCCGTCCAGGCGCTCCACGCCGGGCAGCTCGCCGAGCTGGCGCCGGCGCTCGGCGGCGGTGCCGGCGAAGGCGATGCGGCCGTCGCGGCAGAGCACCTCGGCATCGCGGAGCCGCAGCACCTGCCGCTGCTCGGGCCCGCGGCGCGGCGACGAGCCGAGCGGGGTGGCCAGCTCGCCGAGGTTGTGGATCAGCAGCTCGGCCATAGCTTCCGCCCGGCCTCGCGCACCTCGCCGCCCACCCAGGCCGCGACCTCCTCCCAGGTGACGTCGATCGCCAGCCGCGGCATCGCCTCGCCGGCGACCTCGGAGAGGTCGGCGAGGCCTTTCCAGGCCTGCAGCTGAAAGTCCCGCACGTGCCCGAACTTGTCGCCGGCGCGGTCGAGCAGCTCGGCCAGCGGCAGCTCGCGGCAGAGCAGGTACAGGTCCACGAAGTCGCGGCGCGAGCCGCGGCTGATGATCGCGCCGAGCTTCATCAGCCCGAGGTCGGCGGGCGCGGCCACCGCCAGGCCGGCCACCTCCTCGACCGGGGCCACCAGCGGATAGGGGTAATAGAAGAGCCGCAGCGGCACCCCGCCGCCGGTGCGCACGAACAGGTAGCCGTCGCGCGCCGTTTCCACCTGGGTGTCGGGGTCGCCGTCGAGCAGCGCGCCGAGCAGGGCGCGCCGCTCGGGGCCGGCGAGCCGGTTGGTGCCGGTCATCAGGTCGAGCTCGGCCACCGGCCGGTGTCCCAGATACAGCGCGAGCGCGGCGCCGCCGGCGAGGTAGAAGTCCTGGCTCCAGGGCGCCGCCGCCAGGCTGCCGGCAAGCGCCTGGGCGCGGGGCGAGAGCGCCTCGCGATGGCGCGGGAGCAGGGAGGAAGTCAGAGCGGCCACAGCTCGCGGCGGCGCGCCAGCTCCGGCCGGCGCTCCGGGAGGAGGTCGGCGCGGCCGAGGGTCACCGCCCAGAAGGCGAGGCTGCGCCGCGACAAGCGCCGCGCCCCGTGGCGCTCGATCCAGGCCGCGAGATCGGCCGCCGAGAACCGGCCGCACAGCCAGGCCAGGTCGGCGCGGTCGCCGTCCTCGAGCAGGCGCGCCAGGACGTAAGGGTCGGGAGCAGCGGCATCGAGCCGCGGCATCTCGCCGCCGGACGCGGCGCCGCCGGCCGCGGCACCGGGATCTCCGAACAGCCGGCACGCCGCGGGCGGCAGCGCGACCGCGGTGCTCAAGCTTCCCGCCGCTTGCGCGGCAGGGTCAGGACGGTGGCGGTGTTGCGCTCGTCGTCCATCTCCGCTTCGAGGATGCGCTGGAACAGGTCCAGGTTGTTCTTGAACTTGACCTGCAGCTCACGGCGCAGCGTGCGCAGCTCGTTGATCTTGCCCTCGATGCGCGAGGACTGGTCGATGGCCTGCTGGACGATGCGGTCGGCCGCATGCTCGGCCTCCTTGACGGTCAGCTCGGCCTCGCGCTTGGCGTTGGCGGTGATCTCGTCGGACACCTTCTGCGCCCGCAGCAAGGTCTGTTGCAGCTGGTGCTCGCGGCCCTCGGTCTCCTCGAGCCGCTGCTTGTAGTAGCGGGCCTCGCGCTCGAGCTTCTCGACTTGCGCCAGGCGGCCGGCCAGCTCCTCGGCGACCAGCGCCAGGAAGCTTTCGACCTCGGCAGGGTCCCAGCCACGCAGCCGCTGCGGGAAACGCATCCTCTGGATTTCGAGCGGCGTGAGCGCCATACCAGCTCCTCCTCGCCGGCGGATTGGTGCCGCCGTACGCCCTGCACCTGGAAAAGGATAGCTATCTTAGCATGGATAAAGGCACAACGAGCCGGCCGGCGGGAGCCAGGGGAGCCCGGGAGGACCGGGAGCGCTACCCGGCAAGGGTCTGGCGGGGGCCGAAGAGAGCCGTGCCGACACGGACGTGCGTGGCGCCCTCCTCGATCGCCACCTCGAAGTCGTCGCTCATCCCCATCGACAGGCTGCCGGGCCATCCCGCCCACTCGGGCCGGCTGCCGAGGTCGTCGCGCAGCTCCCGCAGCCGCCGGAACCACGGCCGCGACGCCTCGGCCGAAGCCGCGAACGGCGGGATGGCCATCAGCCCGACGATGCGCAGGTTGGGGAGGGCGGCAAGCGGCCGCACCGCCTCGGCCAGGCGGCCGGGCGCGAAGCCGTGCTTGCTGGACTCTTCGCCGAGGTTGATCTCGAGGAAGACGCCGGGCCGGATGCCGCGGCGCCCCGCCTCGCGGTCGAGGGCAGCGGCGATCGCCGGGCGGTCGAGCGAGTGGATGCAGCTGAAGAGCTCGAGGGCGGGCCGCGCCTTGTTGGTTTGCAGCGGCCCGATGAGATGCCACTCGACCTGCGGCTCGGGGAGGATCTCGCCCAGCTCGCGCCGCTTCGCCTGCGCTTCCTGCACGCGGTTTTCGCCCAGCACCGCGAGCCCCGCCGCGACGAACGGGGCGAGCACCGCCGCGGGCTGCGTCTTGCTTGCCCCGACCAGGGTCACCGTCGCGGGATCGCGGCGGCTGCGGGCGCAGGCCGCGGCGATGCGGCCGCGGACGGCCGCCAGGCGTGCGGCGGGCTGCGTCAGGCGGGGGCCTCCCCGAGATAGAGGATGCGCTTGCAGCTGTCGCACTGCACCAGGCTCTCGCCGTTGCCGATCTCGACCACCACCTGGGGCCGCACGCGGTAGTTGCAGACGCCGCAGTGCCATTCGCGCGGCCCGCGGCCGGGACGTTCGATCAGTCGCACCGGCGCCAGGGCGCCCGCCGGATTGCGTTCCAGGATGCGCTCGAACTGCGCGAGCATCGGGCGTGGCAGCTTGCCGCGAAGCGTTTCGATCTGCGCGCCGAGCGCGCTCACCTGCTGGGCGATGGTCGGCTTCTCGCTCTCCCAGCGCGCCAGCTCGGCGGCATAACGGTCCGCGAGCTCGCGGAAGCCTTCCCGCTTGTCCTGCAGCTCCTTCTGCTTCTGGTCGTGCCGCTCGAGCGACGAGAACGCCTGCTCCTCGAAGCCGGCGATCTGTGCCTTGACGGTGTCGATCTCCTGCAACAGCGCGCCGTACTCCCGCTGGGTGCTGACGCGGTTGATCTGTTGCTGGTATTTCCTCAGTTTCTCCTGTGCGTCCTCCACCGCCGCCTCGGCCGTGCGCCGCTCTCTCGTCGCGTCCTCGACGGCCTGCTCGAGGTCGTCGATCTCGGCCCTGCTCGCGGCATGCTCGTCGTGCAGCTCGCGCATCCAGTCGGGGATGCCGTGCAGGCGCTGTTCAGCTTCCCGGATTTGGAGGATGGCCTGCTGCAGGCCGACGACGGTCTCCAGGTTGGAATTCATCGACAGAAGCAGCTCCTCTCTCGGGCTCGCGGCGCCGGCGTGATCTCCACGGCCGCCCCCGGCCGGGATCTCCTTGCCTGCGTGCGAACCAGCCCGCATGGATCGATCTTCCGCCGCGCCAGGCGAGCGCGTCGGCGGAACCGCGGCGGAAGGAATGGCAAATCATACCTTCGAAGTGGGTCCACCTGGATTCGAACCAGGGACCTGCCGGTTATGAGCCGGACGCTCTAACCACTGAGCTATGGACCCGGAAGAGCCCTGGCGCGGGTGCATCAGTATAACACTGGCCGCTACGGGCCTCCCGTGGGGCTTCCCGAGGGGCCTCCCGAGCCTGCCGTGCCGGCGGCGGCTTCGGGAGCCTCGGGCGCCGGCGGCGGCAGCTGGTCGAGCCACTCCAGGTCCTCCTGCTCCGGCGTCAGCTCCTCGGGCAGGAACTCGTGCCAGCGGGCAGCGAGACGTCCGGCCAGCACCGCTGCCCGCCGCGGGTCGGCGAACCGCCGGCTGCCGCCGCCCGGCGCCCAGCGCGCCAGCGCCAGCTCCGGCGGACCGAGGCCGGCGAGCGGCGGCGTCGCCGCGAAGCCGTCGAACAGGCGAGCGGCGATCACGCCGAAGGTCTCGTGGGCGGCGCCTTCGGTGCCGGCCTGGGCCGCGAGACTGGCGCGGTAGAGCCCCGGCTCGGGCGCGCCGAAGCGCGCCAGCCACAGCAGCTGGTCGTCGCCCTCGACCAGCGAATAGAGGTTGGTGCCGTTGCCGAGGTAGAGCTCGGACAGCACGCCGTCGGACGCGGTGCGGAACAGGCTGGGCGCCGTCGCCGGCGCCGGCTCGCCGCCGGCGGCCTCGATCAGCGTCGCCCAGAGCCGCGCCAGGGCGATCCGCTGCCGGCCGGCCGGGCCGGATGGGAGCAGGCGGCGCCGGCACCAGCTCGGCAGCTTGACGATCAACGGCACCTCGAGGCTCTCGCGCTCGAGGTCGCCGCCATGCCCGAACGCGCCGTGCTCGCCGAGCTCCTCGCCGAAGGCCGAGGTCACCACGACCAGGGCGCGGTCCCATTGACCGCTGGCGCGCAGCGCGTCGAGCAGCCGCCCGGCCCTTTCGTCGGCCCAGGCCACGTTGAGCCGGTACATCGCCGTGAAGCGGCGCCGCAGCGCCGGGGTTGGCGGGACCTCCGGGTTGGAGGCGGCTAGCAGGTCCAGGGCCTCGACCGATGGCGGCAGGTCGCCGCCCGCCTTGCCGGGGCCGCCCGCGCCGCCCGCACCGCCCGCATTGCCTGGGCCGCCCGCGCCGCCCGCACCGCCCGCATTGCCAGGGCCGCCCGCACCGTTCGCGCCGCCCGCACTCGGGCGGCCGCCGCCCAGACGAGGCAGGAGCCAGTTGCGCCGCCGGTAGGGCGCCTGCGGCTCCGGCACCTGGACCCAGACCAGCTGCTTGCCGTCCTCGAGCGCGGCCAGGAAGTCCGCGGCATCGCGGTTCCTTCCCACCTCGTCGAAGCTGTCGAACCCGCGGTCGTAGCCGAAGGCCGCCGAGTACCAGTGGCCGCTCGTGAACCCGGCGGTGCGATAGCCGATCGTCTTGAACGCCTTCGGCAGGGTGATCAGGTCGAGCGCCAGGTGCGCGTTGTCGCCGTCGAGCACGGCGTGGTGCTGCCAGGGCGAGAGCCCGGTGAACAGCGTCGCCATGGCCGGCACGCCCCAGCTCGAGGGTGCGATCGCCGTCCCGGCCCAGTCGGCCTCCCGGATCAGCGCCGCCAGGTTGGGCGTCAGCCCGGGCTGGCCGCCCAGGCCGCTGACCGCATCGGCGCGCAACCCTTCGAGCGTGATCAGCACGACCGGCCCGCCGCCCGGCGCGGGCTGCCGGGGCGCGCAGGCGGCGAGCCCCAGACTGGCGATGACGGCGGCCGCCGTTCGTGCTCCCCGCAGCCGCACCGCTCTCAACCAGCGTCAACCAGCGGCATGGGGATAGAGCCGGCCATAGCTGTCGGAGAGCACCAGGATGCGCTTGACGTAGACCTTCGACTCTTCGATCGAGAGCCCTTCGAGGAACCGGTCGAGGTCGCTGCCGCCGGCCTCGCGCCACAGCCGCTTGATGCGGTATGGGCCGCCGTTGTAGCCGGCCAGGGCCAGCTCGACGTTGCCGCCGAACATCTCCAGCACCTGGCGCAGGTAGGAGGCGCCGACCTGGACGTTCCAGGCAGGATCGATCAACCGTTCCCGCGACCAGCCGAGGCCGAGACCGCGAGCGAGCTCGCGCGCCGTGCCCGGCATCAGCTGCATCAGGCCGCTCGCTCCCGCCCGGCTCTGAGCTCCCGCGTCGAAGGCGCTCTCCTGGCGGATCACCCCGAACACCAGCGCCGGCGGCAAGCCGTTGGTGGCCGCCGCGGCGCGAATCGGCTGCTCGTAGTCGAGCGGGTAGTAGAGCTTGAGCGCATCTTCGGGCACCGCGGCCTGGAAGGGCCCGCCGAGCGCCGGGAAGGCGTCGCGGATCGCCAGCACGCTCTTGCGCCGCTCGCCGCGCCGGGCCAGGATCACCGCCTGCAAGGCCGACACGGACCGCACCTGGGCACGGCCGCGCACCAGGTCGAGCTCGACCTGCGCCAGGTCGTCGAGGCCGAGGTCGCTCAGCAGCTGCGCCCGGACCAGCGCCGGGTCATAGGGCCAGGGCTCGGCGGACTGTGCCGCGGACTCCGTCGGCGGCCGCTTCCATCGCGCCAGGCGAGCCAGGGAGTTGCGCCGGTAGAAGTCGCTGGTGTCGGCGGCCGCCAGCTCGGAGTACAGCTGGCGGGCATGGTCGCGCTCTCCCAGCGCTTCGAAGCAGCGGGCGGTCCAGTAGGTGGCACGGCGCCCGGAGCTGTCGGCCGGATAGAGCTTGGTGAGCTCGCGCCACTGGCCGAGCGCTCCGGCGTAGTCGCGGCGGCTGAATGCCTGCCAGCCGCGCGCCCAGAGGAAGTTGGCGCCGGTCACGTCCTGCGGGTCCAGGTCGCGCAGCCGGTGCAGGGCGGCGATCGCCGGCGCGTAGAGGTTGTCCTCGATCAGGTGCGCGTACAGCGCCCGCAGGGCGCGGACCGACAGCTCCGGGGCGGCGCCGAGCTCGGCGACGCCGCGCAGGTGGAGCTGCGCCGCCAGGCGCAGCTTGCGATGCTCCGCGCGGACCCGGGCCGAGCGCCCGTGCTGCGCCGCGGCCGCATCGTCGTCGGCTTGCGCCAGCGCCCACTCGAGGGCCGCCAGCGATTCGGCCCTGAAGGGCGGCTGCACCTCGCGCCTGGCGCGCGCCGGCGTCTCCCGGCTCGCCGCCGCGCGGCCGGCGGCGCCGGCCAGACCGGACGGGTCGCTGGTCTCGAGCGGCCGCAGCAGGGCCAGCGCTTCGGCGCCGCGATGCGCCCGGGTCAGCACCTCGGCCTTCAGCAGCACCCATTGCAGGTCGCGGTCGCCCGGCACGACGGCGTCGAGCGTGGCCAGGGCGTTCGGCTCGAGCTGCAGCGCGAGCAGCGCCTGCGCCCGCTGCCTGAGCTGCGCCGCGGTGAGCGGGCCGGCGAGGGAAAGCGTGCCGTCGGGACGCCGGAACACCTCGGCGACGCCCAGCTGGGCGGCCACCTGCGGCGACGAGACCAGCAGCTCGCGGGCCGCCTCGGCGCGGGTCTTGGCGTCGCCCGAGCGGGTGCCGATCTCCCAGGCCAGCGCGTCGAGCCTGGTCCGCTCCTCGCCGCCGAGCCCTTCGCGGCGCGCCTGCCGCACCAGCGCCATGGCGCCCTCGGCATCGCCCTGCTGCCAGTCGAGCGATGCCGCCCGCACCAGGGCGCGCGGGCGCAACGGCGACGCCGGATAATCGCCCAGCAGCTTGGCGAGGGCGGCCTTGGCCACCAGCACGTGGCCGCGGGCCCGCGCGTCGTCGCCGAGCAGGAACAGACGCCAGTCCTCGAGCAGGCCGCCCGGCGTGCGCGTGACGAACAGGCGTTCCTCGGCAAGCGGCAGCTGCTGGCAATTGTGGGCGTAGAACCCGGTCACGAGAGCGGCCAGCGTCTTGTCGGGGCCAGCGGCGGCGGCGAGCGGCGCCAAGTCCCCCAGGGCGGCGCCGCAGTCGTGGCGGCGCATCGCCGCGGCCGCGCTCCTGAAGGCCTTGGCGGCGCTCGGCGAGACGGTCGAGACGTCGGCGGCGGCTGTCGCGTCCGGCGTCCCGGGCTGGGCGGAACCCAGGAGCAGGGGAAGACCCACCAGGCAGCAAGCAATGATCAGGCTCAGGCGCTGACGGCGACTTCTCACTGCTCTATCTCTCTCTACCTATCGTTAGCCGTCGCTAGCCGTCGCTAGCCAGTCGCTAGCCGGGGGCAGGTGGGACCTGCCATCGGCTTCGTCTCAGATCCCCAACGCCTTCGAGTCGCCGGCGGCGAGGATGCGGACCAGCTCCTGGTAGAAGTAGTCCGTCGCCTTCACGATGCGCGGCTCGACGCGTTCCTCGTACATCTGGCGCGAGCGGTCGATGTCCTCGCGCAGGCGCTCGTAGATGTCGCGGTTGCGGCGTCCAAGATCGACCTGCTCCTCATTGTAGAGCTTGATCTCGCTGACCAGCAGGCGCGCCAGCCGCCGCGCCTCCTCGTGCAGCGCTTCCTCGCTCGAGCTCGCCTGGATCCGCGTCGTGGCAAACGCCCAGCCGGGCCCCTGCACGCCGGTCGGCGGCCGCACCTCGGGCGTGCCGGAGCCGATGGGGCCGGTGCGCAGCGGCTCGAAACCCGCCGCCGGCATCACCGAAGCCAGGTTCGATGGCTGCGTGCCGGCGCCGAAGCTCGCGCCGGCGGCTCCCGGGGCGGTTGCCGGAGCGGTCGGCTGCAAGGGTGGAACCGGCTGCAGGGGCGGCACGGTCGGAACCGCCCGCAGGGTTCCCGCGGTACCGGTTCCGGATCCGGACAGGCGAATGGGCGCCTGGGTCACTGCAGCCGGGGACTCGGTCGCCGGCGTTTCCGCCTCCGGTCCCGGCGCCTCCGGCATCTCGGGCAGCGGCGGCAGCACCGCCAATCCTGGTCCGCCCGGTCCTTTCGCCGCCTCGGAGGTCTTCTTGCCCCAGGGCGAGCCGCCGGCTTCGCGCAACGCGGCATGCGGCAACATCACGGTCTCGTTCTCGCCGGCGTCGCCGGCGGCAGGGGCCGCGGCGGCATCGGTCAGGTAGGGCGATTCGCCGCCGCGGGCGACGGTGGCGGTCTCGGTGCCCGCCGCCGCCACCGGCCGCAGCGGCCTGGACACCGGGATCTCCGCCGTCTCCTTGACCAGCGGCACGTTGGGCGAATCGTAGAGGTCCACCGGGCTCGCGAAGGGCGTGGCGGCGCTCGCCGGGGACGTAGGACGAGCCGCCGGCGAGACGCTCTCGGACGGCGCCGGCGGCGCGGATGCCTCGGGTGCGTCCTGGGGCGCCGGGGCCGGCGTGGCTGCCGCTTCCGCGGCCGGCGCGGACACCGCGGCGAGTGCGGCGTCGGCAGGGGTCGCCAAGGCCGCGAGGCCCGCCGGCATCGCGATCTCGACCGCCGTCTCGAGCGGCTCGAGGACCGACGGCCTGGTCTGCTCGCCGGTTTCGGGTGGTGGGGCCGCCGCGGCGAGGGCGGCACCAGGCACGGCCGAGGGCTCCGGGGCCGCGGCAGGGGCAGCGCCGGGCACGGCCGCGAGCTCCGGGGCTAGGGCGGCCGTCGCCGCGCCGGCGGTCTTCAGGGTGGCGGTGGCTTCGCGCTGCCGGAAGGGCAACGATTCGATCGCCAGCGCCGCAACGTAGACCAGGCTCTGCAAGGCCGGCAAGGACAAGGTGGTGGTGTCGGCCAGGCGGGCGGGGCCGGCGGGCGCCGCCGCCGCCGG